>CAYULJ010000153.1:0-2503 GCA_964445715.1 uncultured Planctomycetia bacterium | reverse complement strand
CTCTTGCGTTGCACTTAATAGTCATCTGCGGATATTACCAAATGGCGATATACCTGTATGTATGTATAATTCAACAGTCGCAGGCAATCTAAGAGATGATAAATTTGCAGATATATGGTTTGGCAATAATATGAAAAAACACAGAGAATGGATCAAGCAGTGCAAGGGGTGCTGGGCTGGCTGTGAAAGCAACGTAAATGCTATTTATTCCGGAGATATATATAAGGGGATTTTTTAGATGCCAAAAGTCACTGTGTTAATGACTGTCTATAATGGGGAAAGACACTTGAGGGAGTGCATGGATAGCGTGTTAAGTCAGTCCTTTAAGGATTTTGAGTTTCTAATCATAGATGATCGTAGCGTTGATGCCTCTATGGATATAATAAGATCATACAATGACAATAGGATCCGTATTATAGAGAACCAGAGAAATCTGGGACAGGTAAGATCCCTTAATATAGGCCTAGATCTTGCGCGCGGCGAATATGTAGCGCGTATGGACCAGGATGATGTGATGATGAAAAATAGATTAAAAAGGCAATCAGGCTTTCTGGACAAAAGAGCCGAGGTGGCTGTTGTGGGGACATGGTGTAAGACTATAGACGAAAAAGGAAGGGTATTTGATATATCCCGTTTTCCGACTGTAAATGAAGAGATCGTAGGGCATGTTTTGTTCGGCGGGTATTTTTTAGCGCATCCATCCGCAACCTTTAGGAAGGATGTAGTAATCGATGCAGGCAAATACAATGAGTCATTGTCATACGCCGAAGATTACGATTTATGGACAAGGTTATTATTAAAGAAATATAAGCTCGCAAATATACCTGAATTTTTAACTAAATTTAGATACCACAGGGAGAGCTCAAGCAGGCGATTTCCTGAAACACAGCTTAAGAATGCCCGCACGTCTATATCAAATTTTGTAAAGATTATAAGCGGGCCTTATGATGATTCGGATCTGGATAGATTGTGCGATATCCTGATTAATGCAGGGACAGTGAAAGGCGAATATTGGCTGGATGAAGCGAATATTTTGTGCATGGGAGAGAGAATAGATTTATTAGAAGCACTTTTGAGCAAGACAGCAGCCTATTTTAATTTTAAAAAGAGAGAGATATATTCGGCCAGAAGGGTCTTCTGTAAAAGGATGCTGAATTTTGCCTATCAGGCATCTGGCAGGGCAAAGAAAAAAAGCATGCCCCTTTATTTATTCTGTCTCAGAAATTACATGTATCTATTTGTAAGCCCAAAACTATATCTTTATCCTATAAAGGCGGCCTTATGAAAATAATGCTTTTGGCAACAGTATATGAATACGGAGGCCTTTCAAAGGTCATCAGGAATATACTGGATAATCTAGACAGGAAAAGGTTTGATGTTGTATTTCTTGTTGAAAGACTTGCCTCGAGGCATTGCCCTTTAAGAAAAGACATAAGATTCATTAATATGGACGTAAAGCCAGTAAAGGGAGGTATTCAAAAATTAGCGCACATGTTCAGGCATTTACATAGAATAAAAAAAACTGTCATCTATGAAAAGCCGGACATGGTCCTGGGTTTTGGGTTTGCTGTGAATTGCCTATATCTTCTGGCATTTTTATGGCCTGTCAGGAATATGCCGAAGACCGTGTTAGGCGAGTATACAGAGGAACTTTTTGTAAGAGAGAGCGCAAGGTCTTTTAAAGAGCGTGTATCTAACTTTATCTACAAGGCAATAATGTTTTTGTTGTATCACAGGGCAGATGCTATTGTCTCTGTATCAGAGAGTCTCGCGGGGCATATTAAGAGATTCTTTTTAATGGATAACGCAAAAGTAAAGGTTATACATGTACCTATAGATATTGCTGAGATCAGAATCCGTTCTCAAGAGAAGATACGCGAGCATGTCAATAGCTTGCCGTGCGTAGGCACTGTATCGCGGCTTTCTGCTGAAAAAGGAATAAACTATCTCATAGAGGCATTTTCTGATCTGGTCAAAAAGACAGATGCAAGGCTGGTTATAGTCGGCGAGGGGGCAGAGAGAGAAAATCTTGAAAATATGGTTAAAGATTTCAAAATACAGGATAAGGTGAATTTTCTAGGATGGCTGGAAAACCCTTATAGTTATCTGAGAAAAATGGATGTATTTGTCTTATCGTCGCTATGGGAAGGATTTCCAAATGTTATTTTAGAGTCGATGATCTGCGGCGTTCCTGTCGTAGCAACAAGATCTGTTGGAGGAGTAGAGGAGGCTATCAGGCATGGGGTAGACGGTTTGTTGGTCACGCCTAAAGATACCCATGCGCTCTCAAATTCTATTTACAGACTATTGAGAGAAAAAGAATTGAAAAATAGATTAGTTACAGAATCCGGCAAAAAGATCGAGCAGTTTGATTCTACTAAGATTACAAGACAATACGAGTCTTTAATATCGAGTTTATGAAAAAAATCATATTTTTGCATTCTTTTTTAGGTGTAGGAGGGGCTGAGAGTTTAAGGTTAATGCTTCTCGAGAAGATGCCCAA
>CAYULJ010000152.1:1319-2561 GCA_964445715.1 uncultured Planctomycetia bacterium | reverse complement strand
ATATCCGGCTTATAAGGATCTGCCTCGGAGACCAGCAGACCAATGCCGTGGGCCGTTCGAAGATAGCGAAAAATAAAAGCGAAAAGCTAGAGGAAACCTTAGTATGATAGTCCAGATGAAAAAGATAGCTCTGGTAGTCCAATCCAAAGACATCGAGCCTACGCTCATTTCTTTGGGGAAACTAGGACTTCTTCATATAGAGCATCAAAATGTCCCGGGAGGAGAAGATATAGCAGGGGTAGAGAAGAAATATTATTCTCTTTTAAAGGCTATAGATCTATTGCCTAAAGTCGAAGGCGATAAAGATTCAGACGAAGATCCTGAAAGATTAGCCCATGAAACACTCAGTCTTGTCGACGGAAAAGAGATTATTTTAGAAAGCCTAAGAAAAATAAATAAAGATATAGAAACATGGAAGGCATGGGGAGATTTTGGTCCAGAGCTTGTAGATGATTTAAAGGATAAGGGGATATCGGTGCAGCTTTCTAGGCTTACAAAGAGACAGTTAAAAGAGATCCCAGATGGAGTCATAGTAGAAAAGCTTTTCAAAAAAGGCAGTGTACATTATTGTGCTATAATATCGCAGAAGGAAATGGATTTAAATTTTGATACATTGAGCATACCGGCCAGAAGTTTAGGTGAGATGATCGCTGAAGAAGAGAAGCAGAAGAACAGGCTTTCTGGCATCAATAAAAGATTAGAAGAGATAGCTACATATAAAAACATACTTTTGTCGCACGAGAGACACTTGGAGGCAGTCCTGGAGTTCAGCAGGGTGCGTGAAGGCATGGGTAGGTTCGAGGGTTTTTCATATATAAAAGGATATTGTCCGGTTTATTCCATTGATTCTCTTGAGAGACGAGCCCGAATCGAGAAATGGGGACTTCTCGTAGAAGATCCGGATGAAAACGATAATGTTCCGACACTGATAAAAAATCCGCGTTGGATAGAGATGATAAAACCAGTGTTTCAGGTAATAAAGACCATACCCGGGTACAGAGAGGTCGATATAAGTTTCTGGTTTTTATTGTTCTTTTCAGTATTTTTCGGGATGCTTATAGGTGACGCAGGATACGGAATCGTATTTTTTATCATCAATCTTATTTGTCACGTAAAGTTTAAAAAGAAAATTCAAGATAAAAGACCTGAGATTAAAGCTAATTATGATGAATTAAAAGAAATCAGTAACAAAAAAGGGGATTTCATCAAGTTTAGAAAAAAATTGTATTCTAACAAAAGTAC
>CAYULJ010000152.1:0-1309 GCA_964445715.1 uncultured Planctomycetia bacterium | reverse complement strand
TTAAAAAGAGATTCCAGGATAAATCCGTTTTTGTCCTTACGTATGTTTTAAGCATCTCTACTATTGTATGGGGTGTTTTGACCGGCACTTTTTTTGGTCAGCTGTGGCTTTCAACGACTGTGAAACCGCTGCTTCCTTTTTTAAGAGATAATAAAAATATCCAGGCGCTTTGTTTTTTTATAGGAGCTTTTCATCTGAGCATTGCTCATACATGGAGGTTTATCCGCAAGATGCCTTCTCTGAAGGCATTTTCAGAGGCAGGCTGGGTGTGCATGTTATGGGCAGCGTATTTTCTGGCAAGGATGCTGATATTGGGCGAGATATTTCCTGAATCAGGAAAGTATCTTGTTATCTGCGGTGCTAGCCTTGTTATTCTTTGCACGAATCCTAGCAAAAACATTTTTAAGACAGTTGGTACTGGCATAGGAGGCCTACTACTTAATGTCATAAACGCCTTTACCGACACAGTTTCGTACATACGCTTGTTCGCCGTAGGAGCAGCAACAGTTGCTGTGGCAGACGCGTTCAATCAAATGGCGCTCAGTATAGGATATGGGAGTATAATTTCAGGTTTTTTTACAGCGCTTGTACTTATTTTCGGACATACGTTAAATATTTTATTGGGCGCAATGGCTGTCCTGGTGCACGGCGTGCGTCTGAATGTCCTGGAATTTTCAAGTCACCTTAATATGGAATGGTCAGGAATCGAATATAGACCGTTTAAGACTAATTAATTGTTCTCGACATTGCTCGAACAATATTGGACCCCGAGTAGCATCGAGGGGCTTCGAGCTTGTCGAGAAGAAAAAGAAAGGATATGAATATGGATACGAATCTATTATTGCAGTTCAAGGATTTAGGAGTCGCAGCATCTCTGGCGTTTGCCGCAATAGGCTCAGCGCTCGGAGCAGGTGCAGCAGGTATGGCAGCAGTCGGTTCCTGGAAGAAGTGTTTCGCGCAGAACAAGAACGCGCCTTTCGTGCTCACTGTATTTGTTGGCGCACCTCTCACGCAGACGATCTACGGCATGATCGTGATGAACGCGCTTCTCGAGCTCGCGAAAAAAGGCCAGTTTATGTGGGCCGCAGGTGTTCTTTGCGGCATTGCAATGGGCATGTCAGCCTGGATGCAGGGCAAGGCAGGTGCTTCAGCAGCTGATGCAATGGCAGAGACAGGCAAAGGCTTTGGAAACTACCTCATGGTACTCGGCATTATCGAAACAGTTGCGTTATTTGTGATGGTATTCATAATGATGGCGGCAGGGAAGCTGTAAGAAATATTACTTGAAACATAATAACTGATATTGTAT
>CAYULJ010000151.1:0-2707 GCA_964445715.1 uncultured Planctomycetia bacterium | reverse complement strand
CGATATCATGCCTTTTTATTTAAGTTACTACCTGTTTAATTTCGAATTACGTCTTATAAACGAAACTGCCCTTACCCTCGGTGGCACCCTAAAATTCTAAATCACCCCATTCCTTATTCGCTTAAGTTCACACTTTAACAATGTTAAAGTGTGAACTTAAACTTTTGCTTGCCATAGATGCTATATATTATATATAATAGATAGCACCTATGGACCTTTCTTTCAGTGTTGCGAAAAATCAGATGTTCCTAACTGTATTCGTGGCTTGGCTTTTGGCTCAGACCATAAAGGTGGCCATCGGCGTAATCCGCGAGAAGAGATTTAACTTCAGGTGGTTTGTCGGCACAGGCGGTATGCCTTCTTCACACGCAGCCACTGTGTCAGCCCTTGCTACAGCAGTCGGCCTTACTTATGGATTCGCGTCGCCGTTTTTCGCGATCACATTTTTCTTCGCGTTTATAATCATGCTCGATGCCCAGGGAGTGAGAAGACAAAGCGGCCATCAGGCAGAGATATTGAACAAGATGATAGAGGATGTTTACTTAAATAGAGGCATAAAACAGGAGCGCTTGATACAATTGTTAGGTCATACGCCTATACAGGTGATTACAGGTGCTGCGTTGGGTGTCATCGTGGCTCTCATTTGCTATAGATAGGAGGAGGCATGAACAAGAGGTTTATAGTTATAGGAATTAGTTTGGCAGTGATAGTGATCTTAATATTTGTCGCATATGGCACAAAGAAAGAAGGCAATGGCGGCAGAGCAGGTTTTTTAAAGGCAAATTCTGTCAAGGATTTGATCTCAGACGGTAAGTTAGATGAGGCCAAAGAGAAAATAGATAGAATGTCAACAGAGGCGAATGCTGATTCGAGCGCATTGGGTAAAATTTATTTTAACTTAGCAAAGGCCTATGAGAAGCGCGAGGATTTGGTCAAAGCGAGAGACGCGTATGGCGTGATATTGAATAATTACCAAAACGTCGACAATATACTTGAGGTGCAAAAAAGACTTTCCGAGTTTAATATGGAGATTTTATTCTCTCGCATTATTACAGATGCCGACGTACTCTATGAAGTCGAGCCAGGTGATTCGCTTATAAAGATCGCCAAAAAATTTGGGACCACAGTGGAATTGATAAAGACCTCTAATGGTCTTGAGAGCGATATGATCATGGCAAATTCAAAGCTCAAGGTTTCGAAGGCGAGATATAAAATACTGGTCGATAAGTCACAGAATCGCTTGACGCTCCTTAGTGATGGCAATCAGATCGTTAAGGTCTATCAGATTTCAACGGGCGAAAATAACTCTACGCCTCTCGGCACCTTTAAGGTGGTCAATAGGATCGTGGACCCTGTTTGGTACACGCAGGGTGCAGTCGTGCCTGCAGAGAGCCCTGATAATATTCTTGGTTCACGCTGGCTTGGGCTGTCTGAGTCAGGGTATGGCATTCATGGCACAACAAAGCCTGATAGCGTTGGCACGCAGGCCACAAAAGGTTGCGTGAGGATGCTCAATCATGACGTAGAAGAGCTGTACACGATTGTGCCGGTCGGTACTGAAGTTACAATAATAGATTGATAGATCAGAGGATTGATTCATGGCGACACTTGGTTTGGATTTTGAAAAGCCAATATTGGAATTAGAATTTAAGATCTCGGAGCTTAAGTCTCTTGCGTACGACGGCAGTATTGATCTCTCGGAAGAGATAAAAACGCTGGAGGCGAGGCTCGAGAAGCTAAAGCGTGAGATATTCGAATCTCTCACGCCGTGGCAAAAGGTTCAGATCGCGCGGCATCCGAAAAGGCCGTATACCAGCGATTATATACATATGATAATGGCGGATTTCATCGAGCTGCACGGAGACAGGTTGTATCATGACGATAAGGCGCTTATCGGAGGACTTGCGAAGATCGACGGGGAAAAGGTCATGGTGATGGGGCATCAGAAGGGTAGGGACACTAAGGAAAATCTGATGAGAAATTTTGGAAGCGCTCATCCTGAAGGGTATCGCAAGGCAATGAGGATGATGGAGCTCGCCGAGAAATTTGATATTCCTATAATCACGTTTGTTGATACGCCAGGAGCATATCCAGGCATAGGAGCAGAGGAGCGTGGCCAGGCGCATTCCATAGCTCATAATCTGAGAGAGATGATTTCTTTGACTGTGCCGATCGTCGTCATAGTCATCGGAGAAGGCGGAAGCGGCGGCGCCCTTGGCATAGGCATCGGCGACAGGGTATATGTCATGGAGAATGCCTATTACTCGGTGATATCGCCTGAAGGTTGCGCTGCGATTTTATGGAAGGACAGGCTTAAGGCGCCTGAGGCATCAGAGGTATTGAAGCTCACTGCGAAAGATCTGATCGGACTAGGGATCATCGACGGCGAAATACCAGAGCCGTTAGGAGGCGCGCACCGGGATCCTGAAAAGACAGCGAATTCTGTTAAGAAATTCATAAAGCGGGCATTAAAGGAATTAAAAACAGTTTCTCCGGAGAAACTGACAGAGAAGCGTTACGAAAAATTTAGAAGAATGGGCAGCGCTCTTTAACTTTACACTTTAAAAAAGAGATTTCTTTGCTTAAGTTTACACTTCAACATTGTTGAAGTGTAAACTTAAGGCGTGAGATTGCTGTGACAGTACGGAATTTGCCGGAGTGGCGGAATTGGCTGACGCGCACGACTCAAAATCGTGTGAGGTAACCC
>CAYULJ010000150.1:0-2729 GCA_964445715.1 uncultured Planctomycetia bacterium | reverse complement strand
GTCGCCTTCAACGCATTTTTTAAAGAGAAATCTCTCAATGGCTTCTTTGTAGTCGAGTGTGGACCTAAAGGAAGGTCTTATACCCATTAGCCTCGCCAAATAAGTAACGAATTGAAATTCTGATTCATAGACAGGGTCAAATATAAGGTAAGAAATAAATCCGGGTTCTTTATTCAGATTCTGTATCAATGCCCGCGCGAGCGTAGTCTTTCCCGTGCCCACATCACCCAGGATCAGGCTCAGGCCTCTCTTCAGCCTAATAGCGATTTCCAATCTCTGCAGGGCCTGGCGGTGCGATACAGAAGGATATAAAAAATAAGGATCAGGGCTTGTTGAAAAAGGCTCTTTATTGAGATTTAGAATGCTATAATATGGCATCTTTTACTGGCTCTAATGTCTCGCCTATTTCTGCCAGCGACTTGTGCTCTTTACGCATTGCGCGAATCTGTTTTAATCTTTCAAGAGTAGTATCGTCGAAATAACGAAAATTTGTCTCCGGGCTCCTACCTATCTCCTTTATCAGACCTATATTAAGGTAGTATTTTACTGTATGTATTGTGTGTCCGCTAAACCTTGCCAGATCCTTTATCAAATATATCTTCTTCATAATCTTAACTTTACACTTTAACGTTGTTGAAATGTAAAGTTAGCTCCTTATAAGCGCTCTCTGAGTAGAGAGTATACTCTCTACTCAGAGAGAAAGTATACCTTACGCATCTATCTATGTCAAGGCATGCTCTCTAAATTATTATTTTTGAGAGGATTAGGGTGCCTTTTACTTCTGAGACAGGAGTTTCTGCTTCTGGTATTCGGATATCAAACCTTTTCATAGTAATAAAAAGTGGTGACTTGAGGAGCTCAGATGTAAATTTATTGATCTTATCAATGCTACCTTGTATCTGCAGTTCAATAACATATTCCCTATAAAGCTCTTTTTTAATCATTGGCCTAGGCTTTACATTAGAGGTCTTTATGTCAAATAAAGCAGCCTTTTTCTCTATATAACTCAGGATATTTGATATGTTATTCGGGGTCTTGGCATAGAAATTATATTTTTTGACGATCGCGTCCCTTTTTTCCAAAAGCCTCAAACCCTTTCCAAGCGTAGCTTTTTTTGCGATTACCTCATTGTCCAGACTGGTACATTTTTCAAAAAGCGACCCCAATACAAAATTATAGATCACTGCGCCTGCAATAATCACGATAGTAAAAATGAATAAATATCTTTCTCGATCTGAGATCTTCATGGCCTTATGCGACACTGGATATTAAAATCAGTCATCTCTGTGTCTTTTATTTTTTTCTTGGTCGCGTATTTGACCTCGACATTGCTAAAATATTTTGATCTTTCAAGCGACTTTGCAAATCTTAAGATATCCGACATATCGCCGGAAAGGCCTTTATAGGAAATCTTTGTCTCCCCATCATACTCTAAGGCAGAAATGCGTATGCCTCCTGGCACCATATCATGCGACCGGCTCAAAATACCTATAATAAACTTACCGCGCTTGTTATGTTTTTCAGCGACCTCTGTCTTTTTAAACAGGCTGTCCAATTTTTTAGTCCTTACCTGAACCTGAGCGACCTTAGAACTAAGCCTTCCTAGAAACTTTTTCTTTTCATGGATCTTATAAAATAAAAGCGAAAACACCAGCACAAGGATAAAACCGATAAGAGAATACGTCGCCAGTTTTTCCTGTCTCTTCCTCGCTTTTACCTGTCGATCACTTATCTTTTTAGGTAAAAGATTGACCTCAGCATCAAGATCAAACTTTGTAAGATCCTCCTGGTATTCAAGAAACCCTCCCGGTATACTGAAATGATTCTCTATATGCTGATTGACTTCTGATAAATCAATCTCTGAAGAATAAATTACTATCACATGTTCTATTTCGGAATTTTTCCTGTCTCTATTATAATTCAAAATGGACTGGTCAACTTCCTCTAAAAAATTATCGCTGTTTTTAAATCCCCTTGAAAACCTAATAACAGTCTTATCCAGCACCATTATCTCCGAAACACGTGCACCGATATAGACAACCAGCTCTACTTTATCCGGACTCACTGCTTCTTTATTTAACAAAAATAGATATAAAAGCTCGCTGTGTAACCTCACTGCTTCTATATTTTTACTATCCTGGCCTCGCTCTCGCATCATGCTCTCGATTATTTCTTTTTTAACAATAACGAGCATTATCGACGAAAAACCTTCTCTGTGAGAACCCAGGTTTTTATAATCAAATAATATCTCGTCCCGCTGGTATGGGACCTCTTTTAATGCCTGAAATCCTGCCATCCTTCTTATCTCAGAATCATCAAGAGACGGGATCTCTGTAAATCTCACAAAAACCAGATGCCTGGGAATGACTAAGATATTGTCTGCCAATTTAATATTCCTTCCAACCGTAGATCTTGCCTGATCTATTGATTACTGCCTCTATCTCTTTGGCTATCTCTTCATCGCCTGATAAAATAGTCTGCGCCCATATGTGAAATACATCGGACTTAACAGCAAAAAGAGCCGGATCCAAGCCGCTTATCATCGAGATGTCACTCGCATCCCTAAATATGCCATCATCCTCTGTGCCTTCTTCTCCATCTGCGCCTTTTCTGTGCATCAACACATCCTGGACGATAGCGCTATTTCCTATAATTACATTAAGAATCCCCTCGCTAGCAGTATTAATATTCACTTTCGAATCATCGCCTCTGTAAATAGTCACTGACTC
>CAYULJ010000149.1:0-2732 GCA_964445715.1 uncultured Planctomycetia bacterium | reverse complement strand
ATTTTTTAGAAAAAGAGGTGGATACGCGTTCCAAGATCATGGTGGCATTGTCTTATCCTTTACTGATGGTGGGGGTGGGTTTTATCAGTATATTTATTTTATTGGGTTTTGTTATTCCAAAATTGACCAATATGTTGGTCGATATGGGTGAGACATTGCCGCTTCCTACGAGCATACTTATCGGGCTGAGTGATATTGTGAGGAGTTATTGGATTTTGGTTTTGATTTTGATCGGCGGTTTGATATTTCTTGTTAAGAGCAGCAAGAAGAATAAGGTCACCAGATTGACCATAGATAGCATTAAGTTGAAACTTCCTATTTTTGGCGCATTGATAAGACACAGCGAGCTTGCGAGATTTTCGCGCACGCTTTCCACGCTTTTGAAAAACGGCGTACCAATGCTTCAGTCCATAAAGATAACTTCTGACGTAATAGATAATGAGAACATCAGGCGACAAATAGAGGCAGTGCATGATGATGTCAAGTCAGGGGCTAGTTTACATCTTGTTGTAAAGAAACATACTGATTTTCCACTTTTTTTGATAAATATGACAGCAGTGGGTGAAGAGGGCGGGTCTTTGGACAGGACACTACTAAAGGTCGCAAAGGCTTATGAGATAGAGACAGATAGGATGATTAAGATATTGTCTTCTCTCATGGAGCCTGTTATTATCTTAGCAATGGGTTTGGTCGTGGGCTTTATAGTGATATCCATGCTTTTGCCAGTATTCCAGATATCACTGTCCGCCCACTAGCTTAAGTTTACACTTTAACATTGTTGAAGTGTAAACTTAAGGATTCCCGCTTTCGCGGGAATGACATAATAGGAGGCAGGGATGAGATGCAGGAGAGGGTTTACATTGATCGAACTTATGTTAGTCGTGATCATCATAGGCGTACTTGTCTCAATGGTGGTGCCGAGGCTTGTGGGCCGCTCAGAAGAGGCAAGGGTGTCTGCGGCAAAGGCAGACATAAATGCGAATATCTCTGTGGCGCTTGATTTATTCGAGCTGGATAACGGAAGATATCCCAGTACAGAAGAAGGCCTGGCTGCTCTGCGGACAAAACCAGGGTCTGCCACAAATTGGAAGGGCCCGTATCTTAAGAGGAAGCCAGTAGACCCGTGGGGCAACGAATACGTCTACAGGTTTCCGGGCGACCGTGCTCCAGATTATGATCTTTATTCGTTTGGGCCAGATGGCACAGAAGGCGGCGACGACGATGTTGCGAACTGGGAAGAAGATTAGAGTCGCGGGGTTTACGCTTGTCGAAGTAATGGTAAGTGTTACAATTCTTGCTGTTTGTCTCACATTGATATTGAATTCTTATGTCAGGTCAGTAAAGGCAATAGAGCTTTCAGATGATTTTTTTAAGAGCGCTTTACTTTTTGAAAATAAACTCTATGAGATGCACAACAGTAAGGTCGATGAGGGCTTTCAAGATGGCGTGTTTTCTGATTTCGGTAAAAGATTTTCGTGGAAATTAGATGTGGTGGAACTCGAAGATTTTCCTATTAAAGAGACTGAATTAGAGATTTTATGGGATCAAGGCAGCAAAGAGAAGAGTGTGTCTGCTGTAACGTATTTGCATGTGTTGTGAATAATATGAAACGAAATGGGTTTACTTTTATTGAAGTTATAATAAGCATTACCATGTTTACCTTGATCATGACAACTGTCTACAGTGTTTTTTACTTAGGCATGAAGACCTGGCGACGGGGCGAGGACAGAAGATCTCTTCAAGAAATCAGATCGAGCCTTTTGAGGATAGATAAGGAGCTAAAAGATTCTTTTTATTTCTCAAAGATTCCATTCAAAGGTACAGATAAGGAGATGATGTTTCCATTGAGCGCGGCATCAGACGAGACAGAAGAGATCTATACTGTAACTTATGTCGTAGATTCAGATGAGCGCACTGGACTCAGAGAGCTGGTCAGGAAAAAGAAAATATTTTCCGAAAGCCTTTTAGGAGAAGAGCTAGAGGAGGCAGAGGCAGTATTTCCTTTGATGAGGTCTGTGGATTTTGAATATGGTTACGAGATGCCGGGCGGGGCTTCGGATTTTGAATGGCGCGAGGATTGGGACGCTGTGATACAAAATAAATTTCCATCAGGCATCAGGATTTCATTTGAGCTGCCTGATACAAAAGAATTTTACGCAAAGACGATTTTCATTCCGCACGGAGAGCTTGGTATAAGATGAAGAAAAAAGGTAGTATTTTAATTTTTACATTGTGGGTTTTGATAATCCTTGTAGTGCTTAGTCTGATTCTTTCCAGGCGCGCCTCGACTGATATAAGATTGGCCAAATACGAATCCGATAGCATAAAGGCTACATACCTTGGTCGTGCAGGTATTATGAAGATGCTTGCAGAGCTTGCGAAGGACACGAATAGTTACGACAGCCTGAACGAGGATTGGAATAGAGATAAAGATGATCCTAAAAAATTGGTTTTGAGAAACGACACAGTGTTGTATGGCGCCTTTGACGAAGAGAGAAGATTGAATTTAAACGGCACAGATTTGGAAAAGAACCAGCTTATTGCGTTGGGCATAGATGAGAGACTCTCTCAGAAGATTTTGGATTACAGAAATAGCAAGGATGAAAAAACCTTTGAGTTTATAGAAGAGTTATTTTTAGTGGAGGGTATGACAAGAGAGGTCTTTGGCAATCTGAAGGAGTCAGTGACTATTTACAGAGGCGATGATTCGAAAGTGAATATTAATACTGCTA
>CAYULJ010000148.1:0-2879 GCA_964445715.1 uncultured Planctomycetia bacterium | reverse complement strand
TTTAAATTCCTCCTTTAATTAACCTTTACCCACTTACCCTTTTTATTTGACTCATAAGCAGCGAGAATCAGTTTCAATGTCTCCTTGCCTTCATAAGCAGAGACAAATGGTTTTCGCTTTTTCTGGATGCAGTCGATAAAATAATGCACTGCGTTATCCCATCCACCGCCAGGACCTATTTTAAGGTCTTTTTCTTTAAGAGTACAGTTAGGGTCCTTCCCTTTGCCTGTAGTAGCCAATGTAAGCACTGCAGGTCGCTGGTTACCTATACTAGTCACCATCTTGCCTTTTTGACCATAGACATTCGTCATCACTTCATAAGGTCGTGTTGTCCAGCTACACTCAAACTCTCCTTTTGTCCCGTCTTCGAACTTCAAGAGCACTGTGGCATTATCGTCGACGGGCAGTTTCTTTTCCAAAGTTCTTATAGTAGCAAAGAGTTCGACCACTTTTTTCCCTTTAAACCAACGTATCAGATCAGCGATATGCACACCTATATCCACCATGCATCCCCCACCTGATTTTTTCTTATCATAATACCAATCAGCCTGGCCCTGTGACCAATATTCAGGCCCTGCATGACCTATCCTGCCACGGATATTATGTATTTTTCCTAAAACTCCTGAATTAAGGATTTTTTTAGCTGCGCCATGAATTGGATCAAACCTCTGTGTCTGTTCGACCATCAAAAGGACCTTGTTCTTATCTACTGCCTTTATCATATTATCTGCTGCCTTTAGAGATATGGTGATAGGTTTCTCGACCAAAATATGCTTTTTGTTCTTAGCTGCTTCAACTACCACCCTCTCATGCAGGTAATTTGGGGTATTTACAAATATAACATCTATGTCCTTTCTCTTGACCACATTCTTCCAATCCTTGACAATATCTACATCATTAAGTCCAAACTGCTCAGCCAATCCCTTAGCGCGGTCTTTCTTTATATCGCATAAACACACGACCCTGCACTTACGCTTATAATTAACTAGATTAGGTAAACTCGCTCTTTCACTGATCTTCCCACAACCAATAATACCTACCCTGATCATAACCTGATTCTCCTTCCTTCATGTGCTGCCTTATAGATATTCCACACTATCCTCTGCGTCTTGACTGCTTCTTCTCCGTTAACCTCTGGGTCACGGCCTTCCTTGAGTGCCTTGTAAAATTCCTTTATCTGTATCCAATGACAAAAACCCCAATAATCCCTTCTATTTTTTCCATAATCGATATATTCACTCGGTCTTGGATGCGCCTCGAATTCTCTCCCGTCATATAACCCTACCCTGGCTGAGTCTTTGATCATCTTTACTCTGCCTTTTTGACAATCCATCTCGATCTCAGGATCGGCGTCAAAAGAATAAAAATTTATTAGATAAAAACAGATACAGGCGCCTTTTTTAAACTTGATCAGACCCTCTGCCATGTCCTCTACTTCGATGGATTTATGCATCCTTCTGGCAACGTTTGCCTCAATATATTCGACCTTGTCATCTATGAGCCAGCTCAATACGTCTATAAAATGTATTGTCTGGTCGATTAAGACACCTCCGCCTTCTTTCTTTAGCTTTCCCTTCCAATCGCTCTTCTTGTAATAATCTTCTGGCTTATGGTAAGACACGATGAGTTTGACTGCCTTGACTTTGCCCAGATTTCCGTTGACCAGGTTTTTCTTAACAAGCTGCGAACCGGGATTATATCTGTTTTGCGAGATCACGCCTAATTTCACCCTGTTCTTCTTAGCAGTCTTGACCATCCTTTCGCCGTCGCGAGGGTCGATCGAAATAGGTTTTTCCGTCAGAACATTTATTTTGTTATTCAGGGCTTCTATTGCCATTGGTGGGTGCAAGTAATGCGGGGTAAGGATATGAACTACATCAAGGTCTTCTGCTTCCAACATCTTTCTATAATCTATATAAGAGCTACAGCGGTACTTCTTTGCGGCTTTGACAGCGCGGGAACGCTTGATATCACACACAGACACTATCTTAACCCCTGGTGTATTGACAAGGGACTGCGCATGCATGGGAAATATATTGCCGCAACCTATTAAGCCTACTCTATATCTCAAATATACCTCCAATATCCTGTATAAAGTCGAGCTATTATTATATAAGAGAGCTGCTTGATTTTCAAGCCTTTTTTAAGTTTACACTTTAACATTGTTAAAATGTAAACTTAGCCTATTTATGTCATTCCTGCGAAAGCGGGAATCCATAACAATCTCTATATTATCCCCACACAGCCGGCCAGGCCTGAGCCGACTCCAAAAAAGGCGAATTTCTTGCCCTTTGCTTTCTTAAATGAGCTGAAATAGACATTGGCAATGCCTGCCGCAATGCCGTCATTTATTATATGAACATGATAACTCTTTAAATCTTCTCCGACCAATAGTTCTTCAAGGCTGCCCGCAAGATTAAAGCCATCCTTTTTCCTGAAAAACGGCAGATAATCCGTAGAATTTATGATATACTTTCCTAACGTGCATCCGGGGATGGATACGGCAATATGCCGCGACGTCTCCAGCCCTAGATCATCAGCCTTTTTCTTTGCCAGCATAACCAAGTTAGCTATTTTTTCCAGAATCGTCTCGCGAATCCGTATGCCTAACTTCTGATCTTTCTTAGTATAACTTTCCCGTGAGTCTAAAAATGCCTTTCGCTGAATAGAATAAGGCGTCTTAATAGAATGATGGAACACACCGCAATATTCTCTTTTATTTAAAACAATATCTTCTTTCTTGGAGTTGATCTTTAACAGCCCTACTCCGATATCATCCCTTCCTAAATCAATGCCTATAGCAGCAACCTTCTTTAACTTCTTTTTCTTTGCTTCCTTACAAATAGGCTCGCAGATATTAGCAACTGCTCCCAAGAAAC
>CAYULJ010000147.1:0-2983 GCA_964445715.1 uncultured Planctomycetia bacterium | reverse complement strand
TGCAGCATGTGCCTTTTGAAGGCATAGCAAATATTGGTAAATGGGCCAAGGGAAAAGACTATCCTGTCACAGGGACAGCACTTTATGAAGCACATGGCTTGCCAGCGTTGGATGAGATAGGCTTTTTGGTTGTAATGGGTGGGCCCATGGGTGTGTATGATGAAAAAAATTTCCCCTGGCTTTTAGAGGAGAAAAAGTTTATCGAGCAGGCGATTAAAAAAAATAAGACAGTGCTCGGTATCTGCCTGGGCGCCCAGTTGATAGCTGATGTGTTGGGCGCAAAGGTTTACAAGAATAGATACAAGGAAATCGGATGGCATCCTGTAAGCTTGACCAAAGATGCGAAAAGCTCCAAAGTATTCTCAGGGTTTAAAGACAGGTTTATTGCGTTTCATTGGCATGGCGATACATTCGATATTCCAGCTGGCGCAAAAAGAATTGCTGGAACAGAGGCATGCGAAAACCAGGCATTTGAATACAATGGGAAGATCTTTGGCCTTCAGTTTCACCTGGAGTCAACGCATGAGAGCACAAAGCTATTGGCTAAAAACTGTACTCGTGAATTAATAAAAGATAAATATATTCAGACAAAAGAAGATCTATTGTCAAACCCCGCTTATTTGAAAGAAATAGAGAAGGACATGATAGTAATGTTAGATAGGATCGCTTTTTGTACTGTTTAGGTTATAGTTTCGAGTATATGCTTTGCCCAGGTCAGAGGTTTTTAGGGCATCGTTGTTACGAGCGGGCACGGTGTCTTTTCAGTCAGAGAGCTTCAAAAAGACGCTCGGCCAGGTAAGTAGCTTGAAAGTGTGGGCCTCGCTCCGTTTATTTTGACAGGCAGACTTTCCAGTAATGCAAGATCTCATGTTGCGCAAAATGAAAAGGCTTTTTGAAGCTCTCTGACTGAAAAGACGAGCGAGGAACAACAATGAGCAAAATTGCCACGCTGGGACAATTTTGCGTCCCTAAAAACCTCTGACCTGGGCAAAGCAAAGATGTAACCCGACAATAAGAGCCTTGCGGACAAGATCGCTTTTTAACTTGACACCATACAGTGGATATGGTATTATCTAACTAGATAAGCACAATGTATGTGCTAAAGCATGAACACAAAGAGGCGTTCTGAGAGGAACGTCTTTTTTATTTTAGGATAACGACGTCCTTTTTGGTAGCAAGGTATGCTAAGAAGGGCGTTTTTTCTTTTTAACCTAAGGGAGGCAGAAATGGCTAAGAAAACTAAACAGGATATTTTAAAGTTAGCAAAAGAGCATGATGTAAAGTTTATAAGGTTGTGGTTTACGGATGTATTGGGGCAGGTGAAAAGTTTTGCTATCACTGACGTAGAATTAGAAAATGCTTTGGAAAGCGGCATGGGATTTGACGGTTCATCCATAACAGGGTATCAAGATATAGAGGAATCCGACATGATAGCAATGCCGGATCCTGATACCTTTAGTATATTACCGTGGAGGCCAAAGGAAAAGGCAGTTGCAAGGATGATCTGTGATATCTTTACTCCTGATAGAAAGCCTTATGAAGGAGACCCGAGGTATGTTTTAAAGAGAGCGCTAGGGAGAGCTAAAGACATGGGTTTTGACCATTATTACTTAGGGCCAGAGCTCGAGTATTTTTATTTCAAGAAGGACGACGGAACAGAAATACTTGATAAGGGAGGATATTTTGACCTTACGACTCTGGATGTTGCAAGTGATCTTAGGAGAGAAACTGTTTTGGCGCTTGAAAAAATGGGCATACATGTCGAGTATTCACACCACGAGGTCGCGCCATCCCAGCACGAGGTTGACATGCGCTACCAGGATGCACTGAAGATGGCAGACGATGTCATAACTTACAGAGTTGTAGTTAAAGAGATTGCGAGTAAAATGGGCGTATATGCTACATTTATGCCAAAGCCGATTTTTGGGGAAAATGGCTCAGGCATGCATACTCACCAGTCTTTATTTAAAGGTTCAAAGAACGCGTTCTTTGATGCAAAGGCAAAGTATAATCTTTCAGACGTTGCGCACAGTTACATTGCCGGGCTTTTGAAGCACGCAGGAGAGATTTGTTCGATATTTGCCCAGACCACAAATTCTTATAAGAGGTTAGTTCCTGGTTATGAAGCTCCAGTGTATGTAGCATGGAGCCGCAGGAATCGCAGTGCGCTTATAAGAGTGCCTATGTATCATCCTGGACAGGAAAAGGCAACACGCTGTGAATTCAGGGCATGTGATCCTGCCTGCAACCCGTATCTCACTTTTGCAGCCATGCTTCATGCAGGATTAGATGGCATAGAAAAAGGCTATAAATCACCTGAGCCAATGGAGGAAAATCTCTATCACCTTAGTGATAAAGAAAGAAAGCAGCGGGGAATAGAGACATTGCCAGATAGCTTAGGCCAGGCAATCGCTATTACAGAAGGAAGCGAACTTGTTAAAAAGACACTCGGAAGCCACATCTTCCCGAGGTTTATTGAACTAAAGAAAAGAGAGTGGGATAACTACAAGATCCGAGTTCCTCAATACGAACTGGACAAATACCTATCTGTGCTCTAGGTAGAAATAAGATCGCTTAAGTTCACGTTTTAACATTGTTAAAACGTGAACTTAAGGCGAGACTGAGGCGGTGGTTATGCACATTAGCGGAATAGGCGAGATCAACGAGCAGTTTTTGGCGTTCAGCGATGGTCATGTTTACAGCGATACAATAAGACAAGTCGAGAAGGCCCTTATTGAAACAGCTTTGGAACGGTCTTGCGGAAACAGAGTCGCTGCAGCTAAGATGCTCGGTATTCACAGGAATACATTACATCTAAAATTAAAAAAACTTGATATAAAAGTGGATAAATTCAGACCATGAGATACTCTCATTTTCCAGAAAAACAGGGCCTTTATGATCCGCGATTCGAACATGATAGTTGCGGCGTGGGGTTCGTGTGTAATGTAGATGGCGCGAAGACCCATGATATCGTGGAAAATGG
>CAYULJ010000146.1:0-3047 GCA_964445715.1 uncultured Planctomycetia bacterium | reverse complement strand
AGCACACACTCCCCGCACATCGCACATCTCTCAAAAAATCCAGCGCCACTCTTATCCAAAATAGAACCAAACAAGGTATCACACCCTATGACAACAGGTCGCTTTTGCCTGTCGTTATCGAGCACGGACTGCGCGCCTAAACCGCAGGCAAGTATCAAAAATACCTCTGTCTCGTCAACGGCCTTCTTGTTCTTTGCAAAGTGCAGTTTTGTCTGGCTTGCTACGCACGGCGAATCAGGAATTGCCCAGCCAGTCACGACCTTGCCTTTTGCCTCGAGAAGCTTTTTCATTTCCTTTATCTCTTCTTCCCCGCCTGTCTTGCAAGTAGTGGCACAATCACCGCATCCGAGGATAAAAACCTTTTTCTTGTCGCCTATGAATTTTAATATCTCATCAAATTCTTTTTTCTGTGTAACTATCATAATATCCCCTCGCTTACAAAAGCCTCTTTACGGCATTTTCCAATGTCTCTTTATCTCTATACCCTAAATATCTCTTTGTTATCCCGCCGTCTCTACCAATGACAAAAGTAACGGGTATGGACATAATGCCTCCATAGAGATCCGTGACATCATTGTCTCCCAATAATACTGTATATTTCATACCATTCTCTTCGGCGAACGGGCCAACGACCCTTTGTCCGTTCCAGTCCATTGATATGCCAATAACCTCCAGGCCATCATCTTTGTATTCCTCATACAGCTCTACTAGATGTGGGATCTCTATCTTGCAGGGAGGACACCAGGTAGCCCAAAAATTAAGCAACACGACCTTGCCTTTAAAATCAGAGAGGCTCTTTTCTTCTCCCTGCGCGTTTAAAAGTGTAAAATCGGGGGCAGGTATAAAGACCTTTTTCTTCGTAATGCTTTTGACTTTTACAAACCGCACCACGCCGAACATCATGACTAAAAAAGCTATGATTAATATAAAAACGATCGATATTTTTTTCATTTTACTATCCTGCAAAAATGCTGCTGAGTCTTGAAAATTGTCCTAAAAACAACAACGTCCCTATGATTATTAAAAATATACCTGTTACGATCGGCACAAATCTCATGACGGCCTTGAATCTATTGAAGATAAAGAGAAACTGGTTTATCGCCAGGCTCGCTATGAAAAAAGGCACGCCCAGGCCAAGTGAATAAAAACACAGGAGCGCTGTAGCGCGAGGCAGGCTTTCCAGCGTGGACGCATATATTAATATGCTCGAAAGTATCGGGCCCACACACGGCGTCCACCCAACGCTGAATGCCATGCCTATTAAGAAAGAGCCGAAATAGCTGATGTTCTTCCTGCGATAAACTACCTTTTTTTCTCGATTCAGGATCCCTATATTAAGTATTCCTAATATATGGATGCCGAATAAGATTATTAATATACCGCCTATTCTCTCCAGCCATATCCTTTTTATTCCAAAAAAACTCCCCAGGATCGCAAATGTCAGGCCAAAGAGAATAAAGATAACTGAAAATCCGAGTATAAAGCATAACGAATGTATTGCTGTCAATCTCCTGATACTCGAGGCCTGGCCTGAGACCTTTAGATCATCAAAGGATTTGCCAGTTATATATGTTATATACGAAGGAAATAGAGGTAAGACGCAGGGAGAAAGAAACGTCAAAAGACCAGCTGCAAAAGACATAATGATTGAGACTTCGCTTGGATTATTCATTTTAACCCCTCAGGTTCTTTATCGCGAAGCCCGAACCCTTATTATATCCTGCTGCTCTCTTATATCTTTAAGACGCGCTATTATGTCCTGTTGGTTCTTTAAAACTTCTTCCATCTTCTCTGAGACGACTCGTGAATCACCTTCTTTTTCGAGTTTCTGGCTTTTGCCAAAACCTTTAAGAGTGAATATCCCCAGAGAAATAGCTGCTACTATAAAAAGCGTCAAAGCTATCTTTTTCGCCATACCCAACCTCTCTCTATATGTCTTTGTATTATAACAAATCTCCCCTGTCCAGTCAATATGAGAAAAGTCTGGGAGAATACTGATCTAAGTACATAGTATCCACGCTTGCTCTCTTTGTCTCAATAAAATATTGACTTCAGATACTCCATATAGACCCTGTTATTTAATTTTGAAGAACCTTTTTTCCTTACTCCAAATATATAATTAATACTTTTTATTTCTATATTATGTGGCATAATCTTTAGAAAATCAAAGAGTATTTTATACCCCCTCAATTTGAAATAAGAAATATTATTTTTCTCAAAAACCACATCCTTCCAAAGCCTTGCCTCTACTCCAAAAAAACCGGTAAGTATATCATGACACAGAAAATTCTTCCCTCTTGCCAATAAAGAGCCTTTTCCTAAAAAACTACCCAAATATGACAGGGTTTTCCTGAATCTCGGCCAATGCCCTTCAACCTTACTGCGCGAGGCAATGACTAGTTTTGCCCCATCCTTTAAGTCATCCATGATCTCTCCTACTTTCTCCCACGGGTGCTGCATATCTCCATCCATAACTATAAAATATTTTGACCTAACCATTTTAGTTGCATCTAAAATACTTGCTGTTAAGCCGTGAACATCCTTATTCTTCCTGTCTAAAAAATATATCCTTTTATTTTGATAAGATAACACTACGTTCTTAGTGTTATCTGTAGACCCATCATCAGTAACTATAATAGATATATTGCTATGCGTCCCTAGTAATTTTTCTATTAATATACCTACATTCTGCGCTTCGTTAAATGTTGGCAATATAACAGTATATTCATTTTCTGGTATCATTATTCTCATTCTACTGCCAAATAATAAATTATACAATTAAAAATAATCCTAAAATTTACAAATAAACGGAGACTACCTTGCTAGAGAATTAATTTATTGCTTTCTTATTTAGCACAAGTTAAAATAAAGACTGCGAGCCTGGTAAAACCTTCCTAATCTCTTAAGTTCACACTTTAACATTGTTGAAATGTGAACTTAAGAGTCATAAGGTATATTAGATTGAGATTAGCTTTAGTTTTTAATCCTCTCAAGCATAAACTCCACGAGGAAACTCTACGCATTGTCTTAAAGTATTTTGGTGTATT
>CAYULJ010000145.1:0-3077 GCA_964445715.1 uncultured Planctomycetia bacterium | reverse complement strand
GGTAATAAGCAGCATGGGGATTTTACTACTAGGTGTTTTTATTTTTAAAAAATTTACATCAACATTCGCCGATTATGTTTGATAAAAAAGATAGCGACCAAGCGCTAATAACTATTGAGAACGCAGGAAAATGGTTCAGGCTATGTCATAGAAAGCGAGGGCATGCGGACACCTTGTTTTCCAATATAACCAGAAATAGCTCTATGGAGGAATATTGGGCGCTAAGGAATATTGATATGGAGGTAAAAAAAGGGAGAATAGTCGGAGTTATAGGCAGGAATGGCGCGGGCAAGTCTACTTTATTGAATCTTCTTGCAGGCATATTTCCGCCCTCTGAGGGAAAGGTTAGCGTCAAAGGCAGAATTTCAAGCATTCTTTCTCTGGGGGCAGGTTTCAAAAAAGAACTTTCAGGTAAAGAAAATATATTCTTAAACGGTCTTATACTCGGCATGAGCAATAATGAGATCAGTAGGAAATTTGATGAGATCGTGGAGTTTTCAGAGCTAGGAGAGTTTATAGACGCGCCGCTCAATGCATATTCCCAAGGTATGCTGCTCAGATTGGGTTTTAGCGTGGCAATACATGTGGATTTCGACATCCTCCTTATTGATGAGGTTATTTCTGTTGGAGATATATCTTTTGAAAAGAAATGTTACGAGAAGATCATTGATTTCAAGAGAGAGATGAAGACAATGCTGATAAGTGCTCACAACCTTGACATAATCGAAAGGATAAGCGACGAGATATATCTATTAGAGAACGGAAAAGTAGCGATGACGGGGGACCCGGAAGAGATCATCTCTTATTATAAAAGACTGGTAGCTGATAAAAGATTTTCAAGGAATAGATAAATAATGAGTATAGATCGGACGGTAAAATGGTGGGCATGCAGGGAAGAATGGACCAGGGTCTGGGGCACTAAAGAGGCACAGATCCTTTCGGTCAAGCTTCTTGATTCTTTAAATAGAGAGACTGGCTGTATTGAAGAAGATGATACCCTGACCGTAAGAGTTGAATTTCAGGTAAGGGAGGACGTAGAGGAGCCTCATTTTGGAATAGCTATTTTTAGAAAAGACGGCTTGTATTGTTTCGGTCCAAATACCGTACACGACGGATATAAAATAGATTCTATCAAAAAGGGACGCGGTTGGTTTGCTGTGACATTCATAAGGATGCCTTTTGCTCCTGGAAAATACCGTATATCTGTCGGCATTTGGGATAAAAAGGAAGTTTTGCCGTATAGTTATCATCCTGGAAGATATAAGCTTGAGATAGCCGGTTCCCGGAGAAATTATGCTGTGAATATTAATAGCAAATGGAAAAAAACAAGGTTTTTCTCGAGAAGGCCTTTGTGCGCAGAGGATCACATAGAGCCAGATATGTCTTTTTTGTCCGAAAATTGGAAAAGAGAATTAAGGTCTACTGAAATGGATATAACTCGCATAGAGATTTTAGACAAAGCCGGGGCTAAAAAAGAGACATTCAAAAGAGGGGAGTCGATATCAATAAATATTTATATGGATAAAGGTGCAGTTTTAAAACCTCACCATCTCTGGACAGGAATTTTTCGCAAGGATCAAGTTTATTGCCATGGTGTAGCCAGAAGGATAAACCATGAGAAAAAGATAAGTCTGATATGGCCTTCTATCTCTCTTCTCAATGGGGATTACAGGATATCTGTTGCAGTGCTTAACGGCTCCTCAAGCGCTAGGCCAGTGACGTTGCTTCACGCGTTATGCGCATTTAAAATTTCCTGTAATAATAACTATCATGGCCTGGCCTATGTAGAGCATAAATGGCGCTGGAGATTGCCTTAGAGAGTTTTTAATTATAATGGGAGCAAGAGTAATGAAAAAGCATATTCCGCACGTTTCAGTCGTAATAGTAAATTTTAACGGCAAAAGGCACCTAAGGACTTTGTTCGGGTCTTTAGAAAAGACCGTATATCCTAGAAACAGGCTAGAGCTGATCATGATTGACAATGGATCTAACGACGGTTCCGCGGAATTTACAAAAAAGAATTACAGAAGGGTCAAGATCATAGGAAATGATATTAATAATTATTGCAAAGCCCTTAATATAGGAATTGCTAATTCTAGGGGAGAATTTGTCGCGCTTATTAATACTGATACAAAGGTAGACAAACGCTGGCTTGTTGAATTGATCGAGGTAATCACGAAAGATCCTACTATTGCCGCAGTCGGAAGCAAGTTGTTGACTTTTGATGGAAAAATCCAAAACGCAGGCCATTATATGCTGCCTAATTTTTACTGGGGAGAAAGAGGAGCTGGGCTAGATGCAAAAAATTTCAATGAAATAGATGAAGTCCCTAGTATTTGCGGAGCAGCAGTTTTATATCGCAAGAGCTGTTTGAAAAAGATTGGACTTTTTGACGAAGATTTTATCATGTACGGAGAAGATGTAGATATTGCTTTAAGGCTCAGGAAAAAAGGATGGAAGCTAATTTTTGTCCCAAATAGCAAGGTTTTTCATAAATTTCATGGAAGCGGCAATGAAGAACATGCTAGATTTTATATAGAAAGGAACAGATTACTTTTCTTAGCCAAACATAACCCTGAGAAGCTCAGCAATGCCCTTCTTGGTCAGGGTTATTTTACAGCAAAAAAAGAACCGAGGTCTTTTTTAAAGCTTTATTCTGTATTGCCTGAGGTTGTGTCAAAATTGATAAAACATAATAATCTTAAAGTTGCTGAAAAGACAATGAGAGATTTGCTTGGCGAATTAAATGGCATTTTACACTACGAGTACGATTTTATCCGCAATGAATTAATCGAAAAAGATGCAGAGCTTGGCAAGCTCATGTTTGATCAGGAGCAATTGAACGCGCAGCTACATGAGAAACAAAAAGAAGTCGAGGATAAGGATAAGACGCTTAATGATAGATATGCAGAGCTTGAACGAATAAAGAATGAGCTCAGATTTGTAAATGATCTTTTTAGGCAAAAATCAGACGAACTTCTTTTGAGAGATGGTCAACTGATCGAAAAAGATGCAGAGCTTGTCGAAAAAGATGCAGAGCTTGGCAAGCTCATGTTTGATCAGGAGCAATTGAACGC
>CAYULJ010000144.1:0-3238 GCA_964445715.1 uncultured Planctomycetia bacterium | reverse complement strand
ACTCTTGAGGCTCAAAGACGAGATATCTCATAGCTACAGCCTGGTTATGAATTATCTGAATGAGCAAGAAGCTCAGTATAAGGATATATATTCTGAGGTATATTTTAATATGAAAAAATATCTCAATAAATATAGAAGCGTTTCGGATCAGGATAAAGACCTCGCATTTGTAAAAGAAGTAGAGCCGGAACTGGATAGATTCAATGCGTCAGTCTTGAGCGTAATAAATGACCACGATAGCATTATGAGAGAGCGCGGATGGAGTCTCGTGAAGTTGGAAGAAGACCTAAAAGAGAGCCTGGGCAAGGCAGTGGAAAACGAGATCTCTCAGATCGAGAGAAATAAAAATGATCTTAGAAACAGGATAGCTGTTATAAATACTTTGATATTTCTTATAATAGCAGGGGTCGCTGTTATAGCAGTGTTTATAATCTTCTACGCAACAAAATCCATCACAAATCCTATACAGAAACTCTACGCCGGGGCTGAGGTGATAGGGAAAGGGAATCTGGATTACAGGTTAGATATAAAGACAGGGGATGAGATAGAGGAGTTGGCGACTGGTTTTAACAGGATGGCTGGGGAACTTAAAGAGCTTTACACGAATTTGGAAAATAAGGTCAAGGAAAGAACTGCTCAGCTCGCAGAGGCCAATGACTTACTGGCCTTGAAAAACAAAGAGCTGGATGATTTTACTTATATCGTGTCGCACGATTTGAAAGAGCCTTTGAGGGGCGTCAAGGCATTTACAAAACTTCTTATGGAAGAATATTCTGGCAAAGTAGATAAAGAGGGCAAGGAATATCTAAAGACTATTTCGGAATCCAGTTCGAGGATGACGAACCTGATCGAGGATCTCTTAAATCTGTCGCGCATAGGAAGGATCAGGAACATAGAGCCGGATGTCGATCTCAATGCGCTTTTGTCTGATGTCAAAAAGAACCTGGCTTATTCTTTAGAAGAGAAAAAAGTGGATCTGAAGGTAAGCAAAGATTTTCCAAAAGTCACCTGTGACAGGATAAGGATATCCGAGGTATTTTCTAATCTTATTTCAAATGCGATCAAGTATTCTAAAAAGGGCGTGAAGCCTGTTATTGAAATAGGATATTCTGACAAAGGCGATACATACGAATTTTCCGTACAGGATAATGGCATTGGTATAGAAAAACAATATCATGATAAGGTCTTCCAGATATTTCAACGGCTTCACGCCAAGGGCTCGGAATACGAAGGCACAGGCGCGGGCCTGACTATTGTCAAAAAAATCATAGAGAATCACAACGGCAAGATCTGGGTGGAGTCAGATGCGGGCGAAGGTAGCGCATTTTATTTTACATTACCAAAGAAATAAAGCTCTTAAGTTTACACTTCAACAATGTTAAAGTGTAAACTTAAGCACGGAAGGCATTATGGCTAAAAAAAAATTAAAAGTTTTATTAGTAGAAGATAATCCTACGGATGCGCTTATTGTGAAAAAGAAACTGCAGCGTGATGCTGGTTTCGACTATGAGATAGACCATGTTGTCTCTGGGGAAGAAGCTGTATTGACTCTAGAAAAAAGGGCTTATCACATAACTCTGTTGGATTATAATCTTCCTAAGAAAAGTGGCCTTGAGACGCTGCGAGAGGTTAAGGCAAAGAATATTGAAATGCCTGTTGTCATGATAACAGGACAAGGCGACGAAGCTGTTGCGGCGCAACTTATAAAAGAAGGAGCGTTTGATTATTTGCCAAAAAGAGACGGCTATGAGGATTCAGTGCCTTTGATGATAAGAAAAACAATAGCAGAGTTTAGGGCCAGGCAGGAACGGCATAGGTTACAGAGAGAGATCGCGTTAAAGAAAGATGAACTCGAGAAGGCAAACGCACAACTTAAAGAGCTGGATAGGATGAAATCAGACTTTGTGTCGAATGTGGTGCACGAGCTGAGGACGCCACTTACCCTGATAAAAGGGAATTTGGATAATATGGATAAGGGTTTTGCCGGCGAAGTCCAGCCTAAGCAAAAGGAGATAATAAGCGATGTCTTCAGGATAGTCAATAGGCTGGCGCGACTGGTAAGCGATTTATTGGACCTTTCAAAAATAGAATCCGGGAAGATGGAGCTTAAAAAAGAGGCATTGGATATAATTGGGCTTGCGGGAGAGGTTGTAAAGGATTTTGAGAAGACAGCAAGTGAGAGAAAGATAGGGATCAAAAAAGAATTTCCTAAGGGTGAGGTCAAGATAAACGCAGACAAAGATAAATTGACGCAGGTATTTGTGAATCTGATGGGGAACGCGATAAAGTTTACGGATAAAGGAGACGTCGTTATTAAAATAATAGAACTTCAGGATGAGGTTCAGGTCGAGATACAGGATACAGGGCCCGGCATGGACAAGAATCAGACAGATAAGATTTTTGATAAATTTATAAGGGTGGTAGCTGAGAAAAAAGAAGGCACTGGCCTTGGTCTTCCGATAGCAAAGGACATAGTGAAACTCCACAGAGGACGCATAAGAGTCGAAAGCTTACCAGGCAAAGGAAGCACCTTCATCTTTAACCTCCCAAAATCTTAACTTTACATTTAATGGTAATAATAACTTATCCACATAGTAGGGGACGTTTAAACGTCCCCTACTATGTGGATATCTTTGCAGTAGTTAGATCCAGAGATTTCTATCGAGACTGCGGTATTGGATGGCTTCGGAGATGTGATCGGGTTCGATATTGGATTTCCCTGCTAGATCTGCGATGGTGCGGGAGACCTTTAAAATCTTGTCGTAACATCTGGCGCTGAAACCCATCTCTGTTATGGCTGATTTCAGGAGGTCGCGCGATGCGTTGTCGAGCTTACAGTGTTTTCTTATGAGTTTGTAGTTCATCTGTGAATTTGAAAAGATTCCCTCCTCTTTTAAACGGGCGAGCTGAAGCTTTCTTGCTCGTTCGACCCTTTCTTTTATCTTCTCCGATTTCTCGCTACAGGAAATTTCGTCCGAGAGTTCTTTGTATCGGACAGGAGGGACTTCTATGTGGATGTCGATCCTGTCGAGCAAGGGACCTGAGATCTTCGAGAGATATTTTTGTATACGTGTGGGCGTGCAGTGGCATTCTTTTTTCGGATCAGTCAAAAATCCACACGGGCACGGGTTCATACTGCAGGCAAGCGTCAGGTTAGACGGGAATCTTATAGAGCCACTTGCCCTTGAGACAGTTACATGCCCGTCTTCTAAAGGCTGGCGCAGAGCTTCCAACACAT
>CAYULJ010000143.1:0-3409 GCA_964445715.1 uncultured Planctomycetia bacterium | reverse complement strand
ATTTTTATCATTATCAGTAATAATAAGGCCTTCTCTCATTCCTCCTACAATGGCCTCAATCTTACGTTTTTCCTCCTCAACTCTTCTTTTTTGCTCTTCTAGAAGCCGAGACTGCTCTATGACAATATTTCTATCCAAAAGGCTCCTTAGCCCTAGAACAAGCTGGTCACAAAAATTTTCAACTAGATTTAACTTAAATTTTGGAAATGCATTTTCTTGAGAGCTGCCTATTGTCATATATCCGAGTGTCTCGCCCTTTGCCTTCATAGGATAGATATAAAAAGAATTCAACTCCTTTTTAGGCCTTTGTTTAGACTCTCTAGTATCCTCAACACCATAAAAATCAGCTTCCTGCCAGATCAATGACTCAAACTCTGAGCTTTTCTCTATCTCTTCTTTGACCTTTCCTTTAAATTTATTCAACAATGTCTTTCCATCGCCTAAAATTGAACTATAACTCAGAAGCACTGTATCGAAGCGAACCAGTGCAATCCCAGCCACTTCACAATCTATAATATTAGGCATAGTGATAATTGCCCATTTAATCAATGTATCCGGCCCCTCTGCTGACAAGGCAAGATTGTTCATCTCGTTGATTAGATCTGTGATGACTCGTCTTTCAGCCGCCATGATTACTCCCTTATAATTAATACGTCATTGCGAGGCTGCGAAGCAGCCGAAGCAATCTCATAATTCCTCGTACAAGTCCCTAAATTCTGGATTCATACTTTTAATCAACTCTATCTTTTTTGCTCTAGGACCGCCCTTGATTTGCTTTTCTCTAGAGATCGCTCCAACTATATCGTCAAATGCTTCATAATAAACTAACTTATTAACTTTATACTTCTTAGTAAATCCATCGACTAATTTTTGTTTATGTTCATATATTCTCTTTATCAAATCGCTTGTTACGCCTGTATAAATAACTGTATCTTCCTTGTTGGTCATTAAATAGATATAGCCTTGTCTTTTATACATCGTATTTTTGAGATTGCTTCGGCCATTTTGTGGCCTCGCAATGACATTACTATAAACTATTTCTTCCCTCCCGACTCCAACGCACGCTTCACCAGGTTCTTGATAAACTCGAGGTCAAATGGCTTTGTGATATAGTCATACGCGCCGAGTTTCATGGATTCCATTGCGCTTTCAAGGTTACCATAGCCTGTGATCATAATAACTGCGATATTTTTATTAGTGGATTTTATCTTGGATAAGACCTCGATACCATCTATCTTTGGCATCTTGATATCCAACAGTATTAAATCAGGCCTTTCCTTTTCTACACATTCAAGCGCCTTTATTGCATCTGATTCAGTCTTAACCTCATACCCTTCTGGCTCAAAGAGTTTCTTCAATAGATCGCACACGCCTTGCTCATCGTCGATCACCATTAGCTTTGCCATTTCAATACCTCCTTCTTTAACCGTACTCGCATATCGTCGTTCGTATATCGTATATCGTTTCGCACGATATACGATATACTATATACGACATACGAATTACACTGGTAACGTAAAACTAAACGTACTTCCTTTCCTGAGCTCCGAATCCACCCAGATCCTGCCGCCGTGCATCTCTACCATTGCTTTAGATATAGCGAGGCCCAGGCCAGTACCTCTAACAGCTTGCGGACTTACCAGTTGCTTGAATCTATTGAATAGCATATCTGCCTGTTCCTGCGTCATGCCAGGTCCGGTGTCTGTGACAGAAATTTCTACGAAATTTCTGTCCGTCGCTCGTATCTCGTCGCTCGTATCTCGTTTTTTTGCGAGATACGATTCACGATTCACGAGATACGAACTTAAGCGACAAGCGACGGATACCTTGCCGCCCTCCGGCGTAAACTTAATCGCATTCATCACCAGATTAATAATCACCTGTGTCACGCGGTCTTTATCACACTTTACCTGTGGCAAATCCTCTTTAACATCGACAGTCAATTTAATATTTTTCTTATCAGCAAATGCGTGTATAGATTCTACTACCTCTTTTACAATATATGCTGGATTCAACTTCTCTTTCTTTAACTCCATCCTACCCGCCTGGATCTTTGATAGATCCAAAAGATCATTTATTAGACGAACTAATCTATTCATATTGTTATCTAAAAGCGTAAGGAATTTCTTCTGCTGCTCGTTCAAGTCTCCTGCAGTCCCATCCAGGACTAACGCAAGCGCATCCTTCATCGGCGCCATAGGTGAGCGTATCTCATGAGAAACATTTGCCACAAAATCTGACTTCATCTTCTCAACCTCTTTTTCAAATGTAACATCCCTTAAAACAGCTACAAAGCCTTTTTCTTCATCTTTTTTACCTAAGTATGCCAATGTTATTATCAATATCGCCTCTCTCGGCCTCTGAAGCTTTATCTCCTTTTTTACAACCTGTTTTTCTGTCTCATGCAATTCCTTCCATAACTGTAACACAAAGAATTTCTTATAGCCTATAGGAATATCTCCTACGTGGCCATAGCCAAGGATCTCTTTTGCCCTTTCATTTATCAGTTCGGTCTCTTTCTTTTCATTTATAACCATGACACCTTCACCCATCTGCTGGATAATAGTATCTAGTCTATCCCTCTCAGCCAAGATATTCTCACGTTGCGCCTCTGTCTGGTGCAAGGCCGCCTCAAGTTCATCTTTAGCAGCCTTAAGCTGCTCAGTAGCATCAAACAACCTCTGGTCCTTCTCTTGGATCTCATTCATCTTCACCCGGAGCTTATCGGTTAGAGATTCCATATCATTCTTGCTTTTCTCGCCCATCTTAAATAGAGAGTACATCGCCATAAAAAGACCTGTTAACACGCATATATAGCTAACCTTCTTTAAAAGATGAGCGGCATCAAACATCACATCAAACAATTTAAAGGAAAAAGACATAAACATGGCCTGCCCCATAAAACCGACTATCAGAGAAAGCACAAGCCAATGATCTAAATGATCGATCTTCCAATGACCCTTCCTTAAGTATCCAATCAGAGCCAAGAGAAAAAAGCATGCTGAAATAAACTCTTCTGGCCGGCCAAAGATTAAATTTGGATAATATGCTGGCGGCAGAGGGGAAAAAGCAAAGAATAAAAAACTAACAATAGTGAATCCGCCGATTATAAAATAGACTGCTTTTTCACTAAATACGCCCTTCCGCCCAAATCGAGCTTCGCGCCTCCAGCTCCACCAGCTGGCCAGCATAAGAATAGATAAAAAGATGCGCGAAGCATTCCAGCTCCAGGGTATAAGTGCAGGAGGTGGTGAAGGCATGAGTCTATCAAAAAACGTACTGGTTACTAGAGCATGATAACCGTCTAAAAAAGCCGTTCCCAAAAAACCTGTTCCGAGGAATAATAAATAATTGTTCTTTTTTGTATAATAACGCACTAAGGCTAAGATCCCCACAAAAGTCGCTAAGA
>CAYULJ010000142.1:0-3448 GCA_964445715.1 uncultured Planctomycetia bacterium | reverse complement strand
GTTGGCTCTTAGGCACATTAGGAAGATTTTGGCAAATGTGTGCAAGGATTTACGGCGAGCAACGTGAGCCGTAAACCGCAGCACACGGCAAAATCATTCCAGTGCCTAAGAGCCAACAGCTTGACCCAGACTACTACAACAGTGAATCTGCCAATGATTTCAAATCGCCCCATAAACTATTGCTGCCTAATATTACCACAATGACCTTGCGCCATCTATTATACTGGATATATCCGGCAAAACAATGCCTGGCTTTCTTAGTGTACCCTGTCTTGCCAAAAATTATATAAGGACTATCATGCCATAAAGCCTTGTTATGACTTTTTAATTTAATCTTTCGTCCTGAATTTATTTCACATATCTCTGTTCTTTTGGTCTCTATAATATCGACGAATCTTTTGTGTTTCATTGCCTCGCGTACTACGAGCGATAAATCATAAGCACTTGAATATTGATCTCCGGAAGGTAATCCACTTGCATTTTTGAAATTTGTATTATGCGCTCCTATGCTCTTGGCCAGTTTTGTCATCATTCCCGCAAAATAATCTTCTGAACCCGAGAGGCTCTCAGCCAACGCAACACTAGCATCATTTCCTGAATTCAAAAGAAGCGCCTTAAGTAAATCCTCCGTGAAATAAACCTCTCCTTCTCTAATATGCACCTTTGAGGGTTCTATAGAGCTTGCGTATTCACTTACAATGACCTTTTTATTGGGTTGGGATTTTTTCAAGGCCAAAAGAGCTGTCATTATCTTTGCAGTGCTGGCAGGAGAAAGCTTCTCGTGGGCAGCCTTGGAATATAATATCCTTTTGGTCCAAGGATCCATTAAAACTACAGATTTAGCTGTCAGAGAGAGATCTTTTTCTGAAAAAACAGGATTGGCTAAGAATAAGATAGGGATTAAAAATAAAACTATACGTCGGAACATTTATCCTGAATGCATCTCGCGTGTTTCTTTGGCGACGTCTCCCAGTGCGCCTCTTGCGCGTTGCAGCTCAATAGAAAGTCTATTGGTTACAATAAGGTGCTTGTGAGAAATAAGCGCAAAGGCCATATATGAAAGGGCAAGAAAAAAAAGAAATATATCAACTTTTGTCTGAAATAAAAAATACAAGAGAAAGAATACGCCCATAAGGACCAGATATCTGTTGATCCTGGAAACCACTACTATAAAAACCTCATCTCCTGTTATTTTTTTCATATCTGGCCCTCCTTAAATTTATTTGTAATTGGCATACGTCTGTCTCTCCCAAATGCCTTCGGTGTTATTTTTATACCTGGAGGTGACTGGCGCCTTTTATGCTCATTCATATCGATCATCCTCAAGACATCTTTCGCTATTCCCTTATCCTTGACTTTCTTCAAGATATCATCCAGAGACATATTTTTCTCAATATATAGATCAATGATCTTATCTACCAATTCGTAAGGCGGCAGCGTATCCTGGTCTTTCTGATCAGGCCTTAATTCTGCAGAAGGAGGCCTTTCAAGGATACCTTTGGGTATAATTTCTTTTTTCGCTCTGGTATTTATAAATTTAGCTAATTCATATACAAGTTTTTTAGGCACATCCTTTATTACTGAAAATCCTCCGGTCATATCACCGTATAATGTGCAATATCCCACACTAGTCTCGCTTTTATTTCCCGTATTAAGGACAAGATACCCAAGCTTGTTTGAAAAAGCCATTAAGATATTGCCTCTGATTCTCGCCTGAACATTTTCCTCTGTAATATCTGATTTCATGCCAACAAAATGATTACTCAAAGTATTATTGTACGCATCAAAAATATCATCTATAGGCACATTTGCAAGGCGCATGCCAAGATTTTTACAGATTTTCTCCGCGTCATCCTGGGTGGCTTTTGAAGAATATCTTGATGGCATAGAAAGCGCCAGACAATTTGCCTTACCAAGGGCTTTTTCGGCAATGCAAGCCACCACTGCAGAATCAATGCCTCCTGAAAGGCCAAAAGCTACCTTTCTAAAACCGTTCTTCTTAACATAATCGCGCACTCCTAACACCAAGGCTAAAAATATTTCCTCAATGCTTTTAAGGTCGCTGGCAAAACTACGCTTTGATAAAGCTTTCTTCTTGTCTCTGCTCTTATAATCTACATTCACCACCTTTATCTCCGAAGCCCTCTTAATGTTTCTTTTTGGGCCAATCGGTAAATCTAGTATCAATAAATCTTCTTCGAACGCATTTGCCCTTGCGATGATCTTCCCCTCCTTACTCAAAACCAAACTCCTGCCGTCAAAGACTAGCTCATCCTGTCCGCCTATAAGGTTACAGTACAAAATAGGGATCTTAAATTTTTTATTCTTTTTGAGTAAGATACCTAGCCTCTCTCTGGCCTTGCCTGTATAAAAAGGGGAAGCAGAAATATTGATCATAAAGTGAGCCTGGGAAACAGCTTTTGTCATGACACTCGTCTCGTCTGCCCATATATCTTCGCATATATTTATAGTAAAAGAAAAATCCTTGGTTTTAATGATTACATTTTTATCGCCCGACTTAAAATACCTCTTTTCATCAAAAACCCCATAATTAGGCAGTTGTGTCTTATGATAGACATGCTTGAGTTTTTTATTAACCAATATAGCTGCGCTATTATAAATAGAAGTCTTATCTAGGTCCACAAAGCCGACAATAGCCATTATATCTCTTGTGGCCATGGTAATATGTTTAATACATTTTAAGTTTTGTTTTATAAAATGTGGCTTTAAAAGGAGATCTTCGGGAGGGTAACCTGTTATTGAAAGCTCTGGAAATACAATAAGATCTGTCTTTTTTTGAATTGCTTTGTCAATACATAAGAGAATTTTCTCGCTGTTCCAAACAAGGTCCCCTACTATTGTATTGATCTGGGCTAGTGCTATTCTGACCGCATTCATAACGCAATACCTTTGTCTTTTAGACAGTTTATCATAGTTTTAAAAAATAGGCAATCCAAGCATTATCTCAGCAAAAATAAACCTGCGATTACAAAAAATACACCTGTTGTTTTCGCGATAGTGACGCTCTCGCCTAAAAAAATGATGCCCAGCAAAAATGAAACCAAGGGATAGATGCCAGCTATAGGGACAACCTTTGACGCCTCGCCTGCCTTAAGGGCATTATAAAAAAATATCTGACCTACAATACTTGCCATGAATCCGCCCACGACAAGAAAAAATATCGTCCTCGGGTCTGCCTTTAACGCAACCCTGAATGCCTGATTGTTAAAAACTACCAAAAACGAAGCACCTATTATTACGCCGAAAGAGCGTATCAATAGCCCAGCCAAAGGAGCTATCCTGGCAAGGCCTGCTTTTTCCAATACAGGAACAATGCCCCACACTACAGCCGTCATTATCGCAAAATAAAATGCCTTCATCCTCTCTCCTCCTTTAAATGAGCACATAACTTACGCGACTGTAAGGAGCGTAAGTTATAAAGTGCGAA
>CAYULJ010000141.1:0-3448 GCA_964445715.1 uncultured Planctomycetia bacterium | reverse complement strand
AAGATTGTATCTATAAATTAATATAGATAGCAGTAAAAGAAATTGAAGGAAAGGAGGTAGTTAATAATGCCAAAAGGAACAGTAAAATGGTTCAGCAACCAAAAAGGTTATGGATTTATTACTCCTGAGGATGGTAAGGATGTATTCGTGCATCATACCGCCATTCAGGGTGATGGCTATAAGACTTTAGAAGAAGGTCAGAAGGTTGAATTTGAGATTCAACAGGGCCCTAAAGGTGACCAAGCTACAAACGTAGTAAAGTTATAACCCTAAAAATAGAAATAGGCCCGGTTTGAAAAAAGCCGGGTCTATTTTTTTGATTTATAGAGGCGAATATGGACAAGATAGTACATGAGCTACGTCATCATATGCCGTTTACTGCATTAGGTGCAGTCGCAGGTATATTTTTTATGTTGGTTTTTCAAAATATCTCTCGCGAGGCAGCGCATGAGCTCTTTTATGTATTTCATCCGTTGCATGTATTGTTGAGCGCACTTGTAACAGCGTCTCTTTTTCAATTGCATAGTTGTCCAAAAGGACAAGGCAAGAGGTGTAACTTGCCTCTCTTGCTTTTTATAGGATTTGTCGGCTCGATCGGCATAGCGACGCTGAGCGATTCGATAGTACCTTTTTTAGGCGAGGTATTATTGGGCATGCCTTACCGTTATCACCATATAGGATTTTTGGAAAAATGGTGGCTCATAACAGGAGTTGCTACAGTCGGCATAATTATCGCATACTTTAACCCTACCACGAAATTCCCCCATGCCGGACATGTATTGATCAGCACGTGGGCTTCTCTTTTTCACATTATGATGGCAAGAGGTGCTGACATGCAGTGGTTTGCGTATATCCCTATCTTTATCTTTTTGTTCCTCGCTGTGTGGCTTCCATGCTGCATAAGTGACATAATCTTCCCCATGTTTTTTGTAAAGAAAAAAGCTTAAGTTCACATTTTAACATTGTTGAAATGTGAACTTAAGCATTGCTTTTCTTTTCTTAAGATAGTATTATAATCGCATTAATGACTATTGCTATAATATTGGCGTTTGCCATGACATTGATTACAGGCAGTTCGAATATAATCTTAAAGAAGGGTTTTTCTAAAATCAAACCTTTCTCAGCTGTTTATATCTCCGTATTAATAAGTACGATTTTTCTCTGGATAGCTACATTTTTATTTGTGCCCAGGAGTTGCTTCTATAATTATAAAGGCATCCTGGTCTTTGTTGTGATCGGGAGTTTTGCGCCTACTATCGTCAGAAGCCTGACTTATTATGGTATTCATAAATTAGGAGCAGGCCGCGCCGCACCATTAAGGGCGCTGACCCCGTTTTTCGCTGTTATTATGGCGATCTTTTTTTTAAAAGAAACCCCCAGGCCGGCCATATTCTTAGGGATATTACTTATAGTATTCGGGGTTACATTTCTTGCAAAAAAGGACGAGAAGGATTTATTTACCTGGAAGGTACGCCATTTCATTTATCCATTAGGGGCTGCTATTTTGGCTGGACTTGCGGCAAATCTGCGAAAGTATGGCCTTAATTTAATGCCTCAGCCTGTCTTTGCTTCAGCGATAGCAGCTACGAGCTCTGCGATAATTTTAACCTGTTATATATTCTTTAAAGACAGCTTGCGTAAGGATTTCACGTTTCGCTATAAACGGGAACTGAAGTTTATTATCATTGCTGCTTTTTTGACTTCCTGCGGTGAGATCGTAGACCTGTCGGCCTTGTTTTACGGAAAGGTAAGTCTTGTGGTGCCTATTTTCGCAACGACCCCATTGATAATTGTTTTTTTGAGCAGAATTTTTTTGAAAAAACAAGAGATGGTGACGAAGAGGTTGATCTTAGCTGCCATTTTAATCCTATGTGGGGTTGGCCTTGCAATAACCAACGCATAAATTTATTGGTTTCATCAAGCCCTAAGCATGAAAAAAACACCCCTTAGACAAAAGATAGCTCTTGTAATATTTGGAATATCATTGAGCCTGGTATTGACAGAAGCTGGCTTGCGAATAGCTGGGTTTATATATCTAACTATACAGGAACACAGAAATCAACTTTCGTTAAAAGAAGATGGTTATCGCATATTGTGCATGGGAGAATCAACGACACAGGATGGTTATCCTGGAGAGTTAAATGATATTCTTAATAATATGAATTCAGGTATGAGATTTAGCGTAATAAACAAAGGGATTGGCGGTACCAACACCGGCATTATATTGACCAGACTGGAAAGTTATTTAGAAAAATACAAACCTGATATGGTTATAACAATGATGGGAGCAAATGATCGTTTTTTCTCATATCCAGTAGAAGATGTTTTTGAAAAAAGAAAAAGCACAACAATCTACAGCGTAAATGATCTACGAATATATAAGCTTTTGAAACTATTAAAGCTGCATATAAATGAAAAGATAAAGAAAGAGACAGATGCAAAAGAGGTATCAAGGGGGGATATAGAGTCTAGTCCTGAAAATGTTTATGGATATGTTGAATTAGGACGGAGTTATACTAAGCAGCGAAAATACTATGAGGCAGAGAAAATATTTAAGAGAGCAATAGAGGTAGATCCCGGAGATGTGCAGGCGTACCATGAATTAGGTTTAAGTTATACCGAGCAGGGAAAGTACGATGATGCAGAGAAGATATTAAAGAAATCAATAGAGCTTGATCCTGAAAATGTACGCGGTTATCATGAATTAAGGTGGTGTTATGCTAAGCAGCCGAGATACTATGAAGCAGAAAAAATGTTTAAGGAAGCAATAGAGCTTGATCCCGAAAATGTGCGCGCATATCATGAATTAGGCTTGAGCTATAGTAAGCAAGGAAGATACGATGAAGCAGAGAAAATATTAAAGAAATCAATAGAGCTTGATCCTGAAAATAAGTCTGGATATATTGAATTAGGACGATGTTATATTGAGCAAGGAAGATGTGATAAGGCGGAAGAGGTGTTAAAGAAAGCGATAAAGTTTGACCCTGGACACGAAAAAACAAAACATTTTTTACTAATGTGCTCGCAAAGAAAAGGAAGTGAAAATTTCAATGTCAAAGAAAAGAGATTTGGTCATTATTGCCTTTCAACAATAATAAATTACCGCAAATTAAGAGATATTCTTATGAGTAGAGGGGTGGTTTTAGTATGCGTTGAATATCCTGCGAGAGATGTAAAATGGTTGAAGACTATAATAGGCGAGCACAAAGGGGTATATTGTGTGGATAATAAGGATAGCTTTATAGAAGCAGTAGAAAAAGAAAAATATTGGAGTTATTTTACAGATAAGTTCGGAGGAGACTTCGGACACATGACAATAGAAGGAAAAAGATTGTTAAGTCAAAATATCGCGGATGTTATTACTAAGGAGTGCTTTGGTAAATAGACGCACTATTGGTGCGGAAGGTGGGATGCCGCAGGGCTTCAAATCATTTCCCGTCGATATCTT
>CAYULJ010000140.1:0-3573 GCA_964445715.1 uncultured Planctomycetia bacterium | reverse complement strand
AACCATAGCATGGAAATAGCGAATGCCCTGTCAGTCCCTATGTCTGATTTTAGAAAATATACAAATGCGCCTTCGCGTACGCCGAGTCCGTTAAGCGATGGCAGCATGCTTATGGCCCAAATAATGGGTATGATCAGAAATAATTTCAACAGTGGGATGTTTCCGCCTATGCATAAAATATAAAAATAGATCCCGAGTATAGTGAATGCTTGCATGACGGCTGATAAAAGGACGATTTTGATTAAAAACATCGGTCTGTTCCTGTATATATTGATAGCGCTATATAATTTCAATATTTTGCTTTTCAGTTTGCCTATAATGCCTTTTTCTTCGATGCTCGCGTTTTCGGGAACGTTGCTTTTTTTGAAAAACAACATGATCACAAGAAATGTAACCCCTGCTAAGACAAAAGAAAGCGCGTAGATTATTTTTTCATTTAACAGGTCCTTTCCTATAAAAACAAATCCTATTATAGCTATTACAATAATCGCAATGAGGCCGAATAGTCGGTCTAATAGTACAGCTGCGTACGAGGCAACATTGTTCCTTGTCTTCTTGCCGGCATAATAGGCCTTTGCCACGTCTCCTCCGATCGCTGTCGGAAGAAAATTATTAAAGAAAAAACCTATGAATGTCAGATAAATGAAATCCTTCATTGGCATGAATATTTTTTGCGTGGACATCACAAGCTTTAACCTAAAAGACAGGACAATCGCTAGGCATACGTGGATCGTCATGGCTATGGCGAAAAATAATTTATTGGAATTTCTTAATATATTGAAGATCTTTCCTATATCGCTTCGCATCATCCATATAAGCGCGGAAAGCAACCCAAAGCTAATGATAAATCTTATTGCAAGTGATAACTTGTTTTTGCTTACCATATTATCATTCCTGCGTAACCTACGACAGAGGCGTAGTCACCTGATATATCCCCGCTGGTCTGATATTTTACAAGCCCGGCCTTTTTCGCGCCCAGGTTTTTGCACGCGCTTATCAATGTGCACGTTGGCCCGATGCCGCACATTGAAATATTATTTTCTTTCACAGATGCAAAAAGTCTTTTTTCATCCAATGCCAGCACGGCGTCTATTACAAGCTTGTCTTTTTCCTCTGCAGCCTCTTTTGGTTCATAGTGGGTAAGGTCTGTGCTTGCAACAAAAATAGCGTCCCTCCCTATTTTTTTAAAACCTTCTGCTAGCTCTTTTCCGAGAGCCTGATACCCGCTTATATCAGCATAGGAAACGGTTATGGGTACTATCTTGATATCTTTTTTTAGGTATTGCAAAAACGGCACCTCTACCTCTATGGAATGTTCATTGAGATGAGAAAGGCTGTCTTCTTTTAGATTTTCGCTTTCTTTCAATATCGATTCTGCGATCTCAGTGTCGATCTTGACCTCGCCCAAAGGCGTTTCCCAGCTACCCTTAGTCATTATACCAAAAGGCTCTCCTGTGCCAGTGTGATTCGTCCCTAATAAAATCGCAGTCTTCTTTATGTTGACCCTTGATATAGTGGCACCGGCTACGTAGCCTGAGTATACATAACCTGCATGAGGCATGATAATGCCTCTAGCCTCCTGCTTTTCTGATGACGTATCTATAAGCCCGGAGAGCATCTTATTAAGCGCAGGCTCAGTTTGCGGATAAAATTGTCCAGCTACAACAGGTTTCCTGATCATATCATTATTTTCCTGGTCAGGCAGCTTCAAAAAGACGCTCGGCCAGTGTTAGTTTTTTGAGAATGTGGGCCTCGCTCCATTTATTTTGACAGGCAAACTCTTTACTAATGCAGGATTATATGTTGCGCAAAATGAAAAGGCTTTTTGAATTCTGCCTGACCAGGAAAAGTCAAATCCGATCATATCATTGCGCTCCTTCTAGTACTAACAGGGCGCAGTTTTTGAGACTGAGCAGATCCTTCGCAACTCTTTTTATATCTTCTTTTGTAACAGCGTCTATGTTTTTATAATAATCCTTGTAATTATTATAACCCAGTCCATACAGCTCATCCATTGTTATCGTGAATATGAAATTTAGATTGGTCTGCATGGATATCTGGCGCATTGCCTTTAGATGATTCTTGGATTTCGACAATTCCTTCTCCGGAACACCTTTTTTAATAAATGAGTTTATTTCCTTGGATATCATATCTTTGACTTTGTCGGTATTTTCTTTTGAAGTAAAGACATATATCGCGACATAACCAGGATCAATGCCCAGGACCTGAAATGCCCCTTGTGCATATGAAAGGCCACCTTCTCCTCTTATCTTTTCAAATAAAATGCCAGATTCACTGGAAAACATATCCATCATGATCTCGACCGCATACCGGTCTTTATCATAGATGTCAATGCCATGGAAGCCTAATATCAGCAAAGACTGTTCTTTTTTTACCTCGACGTTTTTCTCTCTTCGCTTTTCTATCGTGGGTTCTTTTGTCGGAGCAAGCAGAGTAATTTTCTTTGGATCTAAACCAGAAAAATACTTTTCTGCCAATATCTTCATCTTGTCGATATCATAGTCGCCAGAGATCCCCAGCGTCATATTCTCCGGAGATAATATGTTTGCATAAAAAGCGACTACGTCTTTTCTTTCGAGGTTATTGATGCTTTCGGTCGTTCCTATTGCCTGAAATCTATAAGGGTGTTTTCTAAAAAGCAGACCCTTTAATAGCCTGTGTCCGTGATTGAATATTTTATTGTCTTGCATATCTATTGCAGAGGCAATCTCTCTCTTTTCTCTCTGTAGCTCGTTTTCCGGGAATGCAGGATTCAGGCATAGATCTGACAAGAGTTTTAGCGCGTCTTCGGCATGCTCGCTAAGGCAATTTATTGTAATACCCAGGCTATTATTTCCAGAATACGTATCGACTATCATGCCCTTGGATTCATAAAATCTGGCGATTTCTTCTCTTGTCATTTCCTTTGAGCCATCCAATAGCATAAGGCTTGTGAGTTGTGAAATGCCATTATTTTTTTCTTCTTCGGATCTTACCCCGCCTTTAAACAAAAGAGAAATAGACAATATGGGAAGCGAGCGGTTTTCAGACATAAGGACGTTTAATCCATTACCAAGCGTTATCTTTTCTACTGCGCGTTCTTGTTTTTTATCGCCAGAAATACAGGAAACAGGATCTAAGGTTTTTCCTGTTTTGCTTATTGCCGCTACCGTCATATTATCCCTGGATAAATATTTGTTCGCTACTTGCTTTATTTCATCCAAAGTCACTGATTTTATCTGTTCTGTATAAAGTTCGAAGAATATTGGATTACCGGCCAGGAGTTGTCCTATAGCGAGGTCATTTGCCTTTGATTCAATGGTCTCTTTTGAATAGGTGTATCCGGCAATGAAATTATTCTTTGCCTTAGATAGGTCTTCGCTTGTTACGCCATTTTCTTTTACATCGTCTATGTGCTTCAATATTTTTTCCACGGCTTCTGTGGCATTTTCTTCTTTCAGCACGCTTGAGATAATGAAGAGCCCGGGATGTTTAGGCGTGTAGTTATAGGCTGATATGGATAAAACCAGCTCATTTTTTATGCGCAGCTCCTCATTCAAAATCGAGCTCTCT
>CAYULJ010000139.1:0-3674 GCA_964445715.1 uncultured Planctomycetia bacterium | reverse complement strand
TTTCCCGAGAAGATATTTGGCATGAAGACAAGGATAAATTTTTTGTCGTACCCAAACGCAGCAAAAGACATCGCAGAATTTATACACGATATTGCTTAAGTTCACATACCACTTCGTGGCACAGGCTTTCCCATTGTTGAATTATGAACTTAAGAATGGTTATGAAGATAGATATAGCTAAAAAATTTCCAAACGAGCTTTTTAATATCATAAAGACTGTCGGGGAGGCTGCTGACAAAAGAAGCGTACCGGTATATATTGTAGGCGGCCCTGTAAGGGATATGTTGCTTAAGGTGCCGAATTATGATCTGGATTTTGTCGTGGAAGGAGATGGTATAAAATTTGCTGATGCATTGAATAAGAAGCTAAAGGGAGAATTAAAGCTGCACAAAGCCTTCAAAACCGCTACTATTCTTTACAAAGACGCAAGGATAGATATTGTTACTGCAAGAAGCGAAACGTATAAAAAACCTGCTTCGTATCCTGATGTTGTGCCTGGCACGATAAAAGAGGATCTTTTCAGAAGAGACTTTACAATAAATGCCATGGCTGTGTGCCTTAATAAAAAGAATTTAGGAGAGCTCGTTGATTTTTTTGGCGGACTAAAGGATTTGAAAAAAGGGACCATAAGGGTTATGCACGAAAAAAGTTTTATAGACGATCCTACGAGGATTTTTAGAGCAGTCAGGTTTTCTGTAAGATTCAAATTTAAGATAGAGACTAAGACAAAAAGACTTATGAAAAAAGCTGTCTTGGCAGGAGTTATAGGAGAAGTAAATCGCGGGAGAACCAGGAAAGAGATAGAGCTCTTTTTAAAAGAAAAGGATCCATTGAAATGCGTCGAGGTATTTTCTAAACTATTGTGAGGTGAGAGAGTGGGGATTAGGTCAGAAAGGGTCCAGGTACAGTTAAAGAGGGAGTTGTCTAGAATATTACAGGAAGATTTAAAGGATCCGAGAATAGGATTCGCTACGATTACGAGGATAGATTTGACAGGAGACTTGAGGCATGCAAAGATTTACTTTAGCATACTTGGGGACGAGAAGGAGAAGGACTCCAGTATCAAAGGGATCGAAAGCGCAGCAGGTTATATCAGGAAGCTGGTCGGGGAGAGGCTGAAATTAAAATATGTCCCTGAGCTTTCTTTTAAATTGGATCGTTCAATCGAGTATAGCATAAGTTTGGAAAAAACATTTGAGAGGTTGAAAAATGAGTATAAAAACAGCGACCACAGCGATAAAGAAGCTTAACAAATTTTTTATATCAGCCCACATAAATCCCGAGGGTGATTCCATAGGGAGTCAGATCGCATTAGCGTCACTATTGAGGCGGATCGGAAAGGATGCGGTGATTTTAAATGAGAGCCCTGTGCCTCACGTTTTGCGGTTTATGAGCGGCACGGAAAATATTTTAAAGGAAATGCCCTCCAACTTTAAATTCGAAGCAGCTATTATCTTGGATTGTCCGGATCTTAGTCGAGTAGGAAATGTATCAGAATACATCGGGAGCGACAAGATCGTTATTAACATAGATCATCATATTTCCAATGAAAATTTCGGTAAATATAACTGGGTCAATGCAGAATGTTCGAGTGTCGGTGAGATGATATTCGGATTATTCAAGGCCTTTAAGCTTAAGATAGAATATGATGAAGCAGTGGCGATATACACGGCTATCATGACAGACACAGGTTCTTTCAAATATACAAACACTTCTCCCGGGACTCACAGGATAGCCGCTGAGCTCATAGATGCAGGCGTTAGGCCATATGAGATTTACGGAAGGATTTATGAGACTAGCTCTATCCAGGATACAAATCTTCTAAGTGAAGCTCTTCAGACATTAAAGGTCTCTGATGACGGAAAAGTAGCATGGTTATGGGTTACAAAAGCCATGCTTAAGAAGACAAAGGCATCTCTTGAGGGCACAGAAGAGCTGATAAATTTTGCACGTTCTATAGACGGGGTAGAGGTTGCAGTGCTTTTTCGGGAGACAGGAACCAATGATAGGATCAAGGTAAGTTTTCGTTCAAAGGGCAAGATAGATGTAAATAAGCTCGCTTCTTATTTTAGCGGCGGAGGACATGTTACTGCTAGCGGTTGCAGTGTCAATGGGAAGCTTCAGGACGTAGAGAAAAAGGTTTTAGACAAAGCTCAAAAAATGACAAAACGCTAAGGGGATGCATGGACGGGGTATTGGTAATAGATAAACCTACAGGCGTTACCTCGCATGACGTTGTTGATTTTATAAGGGAGAGGTTTGATGTCAGAAAAGTCGGTCATGCTGGTACGCTGGATCCAATGGCTACAGGAGTGCTTGTCATCCTGATAGGGAAGGCTACGAAGACATCGATTACATTCTCTCAAGATGACAAGGAATATATCGCTACGCTTTTTCTTGGCACGCGCACAGATACCCAAGATTCTACAGGAAAGGTGGTCGAAGAAAAGCCTGTAAATGGATTGGATATCGACGCTGCGCGTGAGGCCTTTGGATCTTTTTTAGGAGAGATAGAGCAGGTTCCGCCTATGGTTTCTGCAAAAAAGTATAAGGGAAAAAAGTTATATGAGATCGCTCGACGCGGCAAAGTTGTGCCAAGAAAGCCTTCTAAGATAAAGATACACGATATAGAACTTTTAGATTTCAAATTACCCGAAATCATTTTTCGCGTCAGTTGCTCAAAAGGTACATATATCAGGACATTATGTGAAGATGTCGGGAAAAAATTGCAATACCCGGCTCATTTGTCAAAGCTTACCAGGACCAGGTCTGGAAGATTTTCAATAGAAGAGGCTTGCGCCTTAGAGATCGTCAGTGAAAAAGATATACAGTCTATCTAAAATACAAAGTCCCGTAGCCACTATAGGCATATTTGATGGCGTGCATCGCGGCCATCAGAAGATATTAAAAAAACTAATCAGAGATTCTCATCGTCTAAAAACCAAGAGTCTTGTCGTTACTTTTTCTCCGCATCCTCGTAAGATCCTCGATCCTAAATCCAGGATCCCTTTTTTGACTTCACTGGAACACAGATTCAGGCTCATAGAAAATCTGGGCGTAGATTTTTTTCATATAATCAGATTTACGAAGCCTCTTTCACGAATGAAACCAGACGAATTCGTGAAAAAAGTCTTGATAGATAAATTTAATATAAAAATGCTTGTAGTGGGCAAGGATTTTTTATTGGGGGAGAAGAGAGAGGGAGATTTTTCTTTGTTGAAGAGCTTAAGTAAAAGATATAATTTTCGATTGGCCGGAGTCAGACCTGTAAAGATAAAGGGATCTGTTGTTTCCAGCACCAGGATTCGTAAGTCAATAGAAAAGGGAGATCTAAAAAATGCTTTTCTAATGCTCGGTAGATCCGTTTCTATTTTGGGCACTGTTGTTAGAGGCAAGGCAATTGGAAGAAAGATAAGTTTTCCTACGGCCAATATCAATCCACACCATGAGGCGATTCCTCCCAGCGGGGTTTATGCTGTTGACGCGAGAATAAACAAAAAGATCTACAAGGCCGTTTTGAACATCGGCATAAGACCTACATTTAGCAGTGATAAAGAAGCTACGATAGAAATCCATATATTAAAATTTAAAAAAAATATATATGGGAAAGATATAGAAATTATATTTAAAAGAAAGATCAGGAACGAAAAAAAATTTCCTTCCCTTGAAAAACT
>CAYULJ010000138.1:0-3694 GCA_964445715.1 uncultured Planctomycetia bacterium | reverse complement strand
TTCGGTCAATGTCCGATTGAGGATGGCCTTGGATCTTTACGCTTGCTTAAGGCCGTGTAAGTTATATAAAGGGGTAAGGACAAGATATTCTAATCTGGATTTGGTTGTTGTCAGGGAAAACACAGAAGATCTCTATGCCGGTATAGAATTTTCAGAAGGAAAGAAAAACACCAAAGAGATAATAAAGTATATAGAAAGCATGAGTGGCTCTTCTGTAAAGAAGGATTCTGCCATAGGGGTAAAACCTATATCCAGAAGCGCGTCAGAGCGGATAGTAAAATTTGCTTTTGATTATGCTGTGAAAAACAAGAGAAAAAAAGTGACAGCTGTCCATAAAGCCAATATTATGAAAGAAACCGATGGTTTGTTTCTCAACGTCGCAAGAGAAGTAGCGAAAAAGTACGAAGGAAAGGTAGAATTCGAAGACAGGATCGTCGACAATATGTGTATGCAGTTAGTGCAAAAGCCAGAATTATATGATGTCTTGGTGCTGCCGAATTTATATGGAGATATTCTGTCTGACCTTTGCGCAGGGCTCGTCGGCGGCTTAGGGATTGCGCCAGGAGGAAACATAGGGGACACCGCAGCTTTGTTCGAAGCGATCCATGGGAGTGCCCCGAAATATGCTGGGTTAAATAAAGTCAATGCGACTGCTATGATACTCTCAGGCGTGTTGATGTTGAGACACTTAGGTGAAAATGAAGCTGCTGACAGGCTTGAAAATGCCGTTAGTGATGTTATAAGCGAAGGCAAAAGCGTTACTTATGATTTAAAAGAGGATCGCAATGATCCTACTGCAGTTGGCACAAGCCAGATGGCAGACGCCATAATAGCAAAACTTTAAGTTTACACTTCAACAATGTTGAAGTGTAAACTTAAGAGCAGATATGAGGTGGAAATGAAGATCGCTGTAATCGGAGCAGGGAACGTTGGCGCAATGATTGCATCGAGAGTCGCAGATGCTGGACTTGCAGATATTGTCTTGCTTGATATAGTGCCTGGTTTGGCAAAAGGCAAGGCCTTGGACATTTCTGACGCAAGGCCTATCTTTGGTTCAAGCTCCAAAATAATAGGTACAGAAGATTTTAATGACATCAAAGGTGCTAATGTAGTAGTTATTACGGCTGGATTTGCCCGTAAGCCAGGCATGTCGCGCGACGATCTTTTGAGAAAAAATGCCGCGATCATCAAAGATATATCTAGCCACATAAAGAAACTTTGCCCCACATCCATAATAATCGTCGTCACAAATCCGCTTGACGTCATGACCTATCTTGTTATGAAGACAACAGGATTTGACACAAAAAAGGTCATTGGCATGGCAGGACTGTTAGACACTGCCAGGTTCTTCAATGCAGTTTCTCAGAGAGCCAAGTCTTTAGACAAGAATAAGATCTTCATGATGGGTAGCCATGGAGATACCATGCTACCTATTAATAGATCTAAGGAGCTTTCAGAGAGCATCTTTAACGAATCTTCAGAAATCGCCAGGAATCGCGGCGCTGAAATAGTGTCTCACCTAAAAACAGGCAGTGCATATTTTGCACCTTCTGCAGCAGTGTTTCACATGCTAAAAGCAATATTGAAAGACGAGAAAGAAACAATATGTATCAGCTCATATCTCCAGGGGCAATATGGCGAAAAAGATATCTATATAGGCGTGCCTGTAATATTAGGTTCATCAGGCGTTAAAGAAATCGTACAAATAGAGCTTACCGATGAGGAAACGCTGGCTTTTAAAAAATCCGCTGAAAAAATAAGAGAAGGCATAAGTAAACTAGCTTAAGTTTACACTTTAACATTGTTGAAGTGTAAACTTAAGCAATGTCATTCCCGTCCCCGCGAAGTCGGGGAAAGCGGAAATCTAATTATGAAAAAATATGACCTTGCGATAATCGGTTCTGGACCAGGAGGCTATGTGGCAGCGATCAGAGCGGCTCAACTAGGCCTTAAGGCCTGCCTCTTTGAAAAAGAGAAAATAGGGGGCGTGTGTCTTAATTGGGGCTGTATACCTACAAAGGCCTTATCAGTCTCTAGTAGCCTCTATTCAGACATACAGCGCGCAGGAGAGTTTGGCATAGACGCGAAAGAGTGTAATTTAAATTTTTCAAAAGTACAGAAAAGAAAAGAAGATATTGTAAAAAAACTTTCCTCTGGCATAGAGATGCTTATAAAGGCTAGAAAGATCGACATTGTCAGACAAAAAGCAAAAATAAAAGATACCGCGCATGTGGTATTTGGCAATGAAGAGATAGAGGTGAAAAATATACTCATAACTACTGGGTCTCTCCCTTTTGAAATACCAGGAATGCCTTTTGACGGGACGCGTATCTTGTCCAGCTCTCATATGTTGGCATTGGAAAGCGTGCCAAAGAGCATAGTTATTGTCGGTGGAGGTGTCATCGGATGCGAATTTGCGTCTATCTTTAACTCCTTTGGCTCAGAGGTATCGATAGTCGAGATGATGGATCAGCTCTTACCGAACGAGGACAATGAAATAGCAAGAAAGATTTCCGAGATATTTAAAAAGCGAGGCATAAAAATATTTACAAAGACAAAAGTCGAAAAGATAGAGAAAAAAGAAGATACGATTGACGCTACTCTTTCTGATGGCTCTACTTTATCTGCGGAGAAAGCGCTCGTATGCGTTGGCAGGGTCCCTGATTCTAGGGATATTGGCATAGAGAATGTAGACATAGAATGCAATAAAGGATGGATAAAAGTCGATAGACACTTCAGGACAAATGTTAAAAACATATATGCTGCAGGCGACGTGATAGGCGGGATTTTATTGGCCCATGTGGCTTCAAAGGAAGCGACCTGTGCCGTAGAAAATATATCCGGGGAAGAAAAGGTTTTAAATTATAACGTGGTGCCGAATTGTATTTTTACGCGTCCTGAGATCGCGAGTGTTGGATTAAACGACAAGGCAGCAAGGGGGCAGGGGTTAAAGACACGCGCTAGAAAATTTTTATTTTCTGCGATAGGAAAGTCTCATGTTTTAGGGGAGACAGATGGCTTTATAAAGCTCGTCGTGGATAATGAAAGCGATAAGATCTTAGGGGCTCAGATAATAGGGTCTCGCGCGACAGAATTAATAGCTGAATTTTCGCCATGCATTCAATTTGGGATCACTTCTGAGAAACTTGCCAACGTCATTCACGCTCACCCTACATTATCCGAAATAGTCCAAGAGGTTTCCGAGTCAATACATAATCGGGCAATACACTCGTTGTAAAACAAGGGAGAAGAGTGAGAATAGGAATATTAGGCGGGACATTCGATCCGATTCATCTGGGCCATCTGCATTTGGCAAAGAAAGTCCGCGATAAACTTTCTTTGGATAAGGTAATTTTTATCCCAACGAACCTGCCTCCGCATAAAAAGAACATCAAAGTTACGCAAGCAAGACACAGATACAACATGGTCAAACTTGCTATTGAGAATTATAAGAGATTTGAAGTGTCAGGCGTTGAGTTAAAAAGAAAAGGAAGGTCTTATTCCGTAGAGACATTAAAGCACTTCAGAAAGAGATATGGCGCGTCTGCGGAAATATTTTTTATAACAGGCTCCGACTCGTTGATAGACATTGATAAGTGGAAAAGTTTTAAACGGATATTAAGGCTTTGTAAGTTTGTAGTCGTTAAGCGGCCGCGTTTCAAAATCAGAGATATTTTAGGCGAATTTATAGCGT
>CAYULJ010000137.1:0-3733 GCA_964445715.1 uncultured Planctomycetia bacterium | reverse complement strand
CAAAGGAATAGACGGGATATATACAACACTCTGAGCCCCTTCGTCATAAGTCGCACTTGCAGAAGATTTATTTACACTCATATCTATAGCATCTGGGTCGACACCGCTATGTTCGTCTGAAGCGCTGATCGAAATCGTAGGCGTATCCGTAGATATGATAATACCATTTGTAGGAGTATACGAACCTACTGAAGGCACAATCCTATCTATCCAGATCTCAAAAGAAGCCACCTCTGTCCAATTACCAGCTGCATTTTGACCTTTGAGGTTAAACACCCTTATGCCATCGGATAAAAGATCACCTGGCGTCTGATATGAGAAACTAGTAGAGTCGATCTGATCATCTGGTATACTGCCCCAAGAAAAACTATAGCCGACTAAATCTGATCCAGTCACTGGATATTCCCAATACATATAAGGATTACCGCAATCTTGCCATAACTTTGCAGGTATATCGTCGCCTACAGCAGAAACCCTTGCCCAGATTATAGGTGTTTCTATATCTGCGGTGGTAAGCCGGAATCCGGATGTAGCGACCTGCCAACCAGAATAATCATAACCATCGCTGGCCCTCACGCGCCATCTATAACTCACACCAGCTTCATCAGTAGGGAGTATGGGTGTAGTGTAACTGGTGTTGCTCGATGCGATCAGCCCAGAGTCCACCACTGTCGTAACAAAGTTATCCTTTGAAACCTGGATCTGATAATAACGCTGGATGTCATCATCCTTGTCGCTGTAAGTCCATTCGAGGCTAGGTGTATCATCAACGATAAGCTCGCCATCATTAAAAGAAGTTATGGCAACATCAGGGATAGTATTATAGGTAGGCAAACCTCCACCGTATATCTTGTAATTAGTCCCTGTAACGACTGCTGTCCCTACAGGTGACCCCATGCTATTTTCGGAATTATAACTGGTCGAAGCAGTGCTCGTGCCTCCACCATCTGCTATTACTGTGTGGAGCTTATAATTATCACTGCTCGAAACTGTCGCTAAAGATACGCCGCTATAAATAAAAAAGACTGCTACAAAAAATACAGCGGCCTTCAGTACAGCTTTGTTTTTGTATATCTGATCCATCGTATTATATATTACAATATTTTGAAGTAACAAATCAAGCTAAATTTTACTTTAAGTTCATCGCTCGAAAACCACCCAGATCTTCTTTTCGGAGAGCACTCTATCCTCATCCAATGTCTGGGCAGTTACAATGATCCTGTATACGTCGGAATGCACAGTAACTAGATTTGAAATCTGCTTGAATCTCTCTCTCTTATCCTCATCTTCTGCGCCGAGCGCATCAGTGGAAAGCAAATCGCCTATACCGAGACGTAGACCATTATTGTCTCCAAAAACTCTATTTGCAACTATACTATCTGCAACGTCTTCCTCTATCCCGGGCATGACACTGAGAACTTTTTTAGAAACTGTATTTATGTTTATCTTGCCGTCAATAACATTCACTGGATCAAGTCTTATGTAATCAAAATGCGCACCGCCTGTCTTTGAGACATTCTTTATCTTTAGTTCAAGTTCTCCGCTAGGCGTAGAGATTTCGCTATCCGTACCTATTTCTATATTTCCAAAAAGTATACTCCCGCCCGGACCAGGCGTTAGAGGCGGCGTAAAAGTCGTCCACGCGTCATCAGCCAGATACACTGATACCGAGATCTCTTCTTCCTCTCCCCCGAATATCCTTAATGTATAATACCCATCTCTGATCCCATCTTTTTCTTCCCATCGCCATACGCCAACCGCATCTCCCTCTTCTTCATCTTCTTCATCCTCTTCTTCGCCGTCATCCTCTTCGGCCTCGCCATTTTCAAAATGATCAGTAAGGGGCGACGCCCTTTGAACCATTTTCCATGCGCCTTCAGAACCAGACACAATATGTCCTTCTGCCTCTAACCTTATGCCAAAAACCGTCAATCTATCAGCGATCTTAGATATATCTTCTAACGGCACAGTCCTCCATTCTTCAAGGCCTGACGATACAAACGCTATCTCGCCTACTGATGAAAAATTCTTGTTCTTTACTACGACCTCTGTAATATCATGCTCTATTATTTCTTTTTCGATCTGCCCCTCGACCTCTATCTCCTCTGTCATGCCATCGTTATCATTAGGAAGACCTGGCGTTGCGCCATCCTCTGCTTCTGATGTATACCAGCCTTCGGGTATGCCATTGGCGTTTGAGTCTACAATATAACTCGGATCTGCTCGCTCCAGGCTTTTATTCGCAGGAATGCTACCAGTGGAATATTCTGCTGCATCAACAATGTGGCCCATTGGATCTTTTAACATTATAATATTTCCGTCTGGAAGCGGGTCGTTTGAAAGTAGATCCGAACCTGGCACAACTGCTTTGACAAAATGTAGCTCAGCTGACTTTTCTTGCCCCCATATAGATACAAACGATATGTCGTTTCCCTGGATGCCGTCCTGTGAATCGTCTTTATCAACACAGAGTACAAGATGTTCATCCGGACCAATGACTGTGCCAAGCGGTATAGAAGCTGGCCAGCCTTGTTTGCTCGGGCCCTCAACGCTCCAGCCACCGAGATTCACTTCATTGGACGTGAGATTTACGAGCTCGATATATTCGGCGTCTGGCTCCTGGGTCAATTCTATTGATTGAAAATAAGTAGACCCTGAATTCAGATTGTTCTGCACCCTTACAGTGATCTTTTCATTAGAAACGCTGACTGTCCTGTCGCCTCCGAACAGTTCTCCGTCTAGCATGCCTCTTGAACGCGCGCCATTTATTTCAACATCACCCGCCTCCTGGCCCTGCATACCAAATACCTTCACATAGTATCGACCGTTCGGCACACCCTGCCAGGTCCATTCGCCTTCACCAGTCTTGCCGCCATTTGGCTCGTCATTTTGAAAATAACTGCCTTGCCAGTTCCAGTCGCCGCCTGGATCCTGCCCGCTGATGGCATCGAATGAAATACTTGGTTTTATCATTATCTCGCTTATTCTTATGCCTTCGACTCCTCTTACCTCAACAGTACTAAAGCCTTCCTGCCCGAGCCTCGGGTACAATTCCAAGTATGAAAAATAGCAAACCTCGTCTTCCTCATTATTTTCCACTGTTACCTCGAGCATGTCCCCTTCTTCAAAAGAAATAGCGCCTATCCTTAATATCTCGCCGTGCCTCACTGAGCCCTGGCTCATGCCATTGACAGAGACATCTCCCACGTATTCGTCTGATACACCAAACACGCCGATATAAAACTCTCCTTCTGGCAAATTCAACCATGTGATCTTTAAAGACTCGCCACCTTGGAGATCGCTTTCGTAATGGCCACCCCTCCACACCCAATCTCCTATCGGCCCTCTATTTACAGCACTCAGTCTATTGTACAGCTTCGACACCACGCTCTGGCTAAAATCTTCATCGCAGGCATCTATTATATTGACTGCCTTTTGAAACGGGTCGCTCGCGCCCGCGTCTTCGAGGAGCACCAAGAGCGTCAAAGCATCCATGAAATTTATATTTTCTCTGAGCCTGCCTTCTACATCTAGATTTTTATCAGGTGAGTATGATGTAATATAGGGGTATATCTTTGTGAAATCCTTTTTTTTTATGGATTGGATTTTGGCTAGTTCAAAAGGTGTTTCAAACGCATTGTCATCTGCGTACGGAGAGGATGGAACAAATTCCATTGGTTCGTCAATGCCCTCGCCTGCCTCATCTATTATGCCGTCTGCATTGTTGTCTATG
>CAYULJ010000136.1:0-3751 GCA_964445715.1 uncultured Planctomycetia bacterium | reverse complement strand
GGCAAGTTTGATCTCGTCTTCTCGCGAAAGAAGAGATATCTGCCCCATCTGCCTAAGATACATCTTTACAGGATCTTCAATACTTGAACTCACGTTTTCTAAAGTAGTTCCTGACCCTTGTTTTTGAGAACCCGTCTTCTGTTTGCCGTTATCTCCTGCATCTTTCTGGCGAGCCTTATATTTATCTTCAGAATCAACAATTACTATCTTCTCGTTATCGAGAACAGCAAAGACCTTCTCTATCTGTTCCGCAGAAATGACATCGTCGGGCAAATTATTATTTATCTCTTCGTAAGTCAAGAATCCTTTTTTCTTCCCGCGCGCCAACAGCTTGTCAAAACGACTAACAGCTTTCTTCTTTTTCCTATTGGCTTTTGTCTTTTTTCTTTTCATAAACAGCTCCCCCTCTTTTACAAAATGCTGGATTTTATCAATCTATTAAACTCCTCCAATAAACTCCTTGCCTCTTCCTCATAGCCTTTTTTCTGGGCACTAACCAACCTATTCTGGATATCCTTCAGCCTTACATCTCTCTGCTCTCTTCTGATAGTCTTTATGCAATCTGAAACATTTCGCTCTTTGTCCTTTATCTCCATCTCTTCATTGACAATAAAAGAAATGATATTAGGCGCGACTTTGCCCTCCAAATAATTTATCAATTTCGTCGCATCTATGAAATTATGATCTGCGTCTAAACTAAAAAGGGCCTCGACTAGATTTCTTACGTCGTTATTTTTAAAATCAAATGGCTGCAAATTACTCTTAACTGTATTTATGACATTTATATCCTCCAGCATAAGCTTTGCCAATATTTTTTCAGCTGGAGAAATATTGATTCCTTCCTGTTTGTCAACTTTCTCGCTTATACGAACAGCTTCGTATTTCTTGACGCCTTTTTTCATTGTCTTCAACTCATCTCTGATAGCGGCTTCTTCTATAGAAAGCTCTTCTGATAATTTCTTTATATATTCTGATCTCACGACTGCATTCCTGACCTTGCAAATAGTTGATAACATTTCTTTCACTATCTCTGCCTTGCCTTCCGGGTTATCACTATCAAATCTCTCCTTTAAGATATCCAATTTATACACAAAAAGACTTTTTGCCTTTCTTATCGCTGCCCCAAAACAACGTGGCCCGAATTTACGAATAAAACTATCAGGGTCATGACCCCTATCCAAGGTAGCTATTTTTACATTCAACCCTTCCTCTAAAATCAAATCCAATCCACGCAAAGTCGCCATCTCTCCTGCCTGATCAGCGTCGTATATCATTACCACGTTACGCGTATATCTTTTCAATACCCTTATCTGACCTATCGTCAAGGCAGTACCCAAAGAAGAGACTATATTATTAGCGCCATACTGGTGACCTGTTATCACATCAAGATAACCCTCTGAAATTATCGCGAATCCCTTTTCCCTGATAAACTGCTTTGCAAAATTTAAGCCATAGAGATGCTGGCCTTTTCTGTACACAGCAGTCTCTGGAGTATTTATATATTTAGGCATCGAATCATCCAAGACCCTCGCCCCAAAACCTAAGACCCTTCCCCTTGCGTCACAAATAGGAAAAACAAGCCTGTTTCTAAGAAGATCATAAAAAGAATTATCCTTTCCTTTTTGGACCAATCCGGATTTCGCAGCAATGTCTAGTTTCACGCCCCTCTTCGATAAATGATTTACAAAAGACGACCATGAATTTTCAGCAAAGCCCAAACGAAATTTTTTGATTATACTATCCTCAAGTCCTCTCTTGTCTATGTAACGATGTGCATTCGAAGAGACATTGGAATTTTCTAGCAAAGTCACGTAATACTTGGCTGCCAGATCATTGATGCCATAAAGCGCGCTGATAAAACTATTGTCTTCTTCCTTGTCTCTCTTATATTCTGGAAGCTTTACGCCCACTTTCTTTGCCAGCATCTTTACAGTATCAATAAAATCTATTTTTTCGTATTCTTTTACAAAACCAAACACGTTGCCGCCAGAATGACACCCGAAACAATGATATATCTGCTTATCCGGACTCACTATAAAAGAAGGCGTCTTCTCGTGGTGAAACGGACAATGCGTCTTAAAGTTCCTGCCTGCCGGCGTCAGCGGTATGTAGCTCGAAATCACCTCTACGATATCGCATCTATCCTGTATTTCGTTCAATATGTGTTCTGGTATCTTAGCCATAGTCTTAAAAGTAAACGTTTTCTTAACCGCCTGCACAAAAACCTTAAGTTTACACTTCAACAATGTTAAAGTGTAAACTTAAGCTACTTATTTCGAGAAAATCTTCGAAAACCTGAACAAATCAGTATTTTAAATTTGGCTTTCTTCTCTAAATTATCCAATAAAATATTAAGCCCTACATTGTCACTCGCAATGTGCCCGGCAATAATTACATTCATGCGTTCTTCTTTTGCCTTTTTAAAATGCTCCTCGCTAAGGTGCATAGCTACGATAGTCGAGACACCAGCTTGAGAAAGCCTGCTAAATATATTTTTTGACCCCTCTGTTCCGCCTGTCATATCGACAAAGATCTTGCCAGCTTTGTTCGGAGCAGCGCCTCTTATGATCTTCGGAGGCGCATTCTGCGTTGCCGCCTCTCTGTACTCAGGGATGGCCATCAAAATATCGATTACCTCGCCAAGCGTATCGGGTTTTTTCTTGTCAAACAAGCCCTGCAAGTAATTCGCAACGCAATTATCCGCCGGGGTATGACATGTCATAAATGCTAGATTAAAATATCGCGCTGCATCAACAGATCGCATATGGTTGGAAGGCAACACTCTCCTCTCCACCTCTTTTATTCTCTCAGTCATCAAGGATTCCGCGATATTCACAGGCACGCCGATCCTGCTTAATATATCGATCTGCATATACATGACATTGTAAAATCCGGCAAGCGCCATGCCTTCAGGATGATGAGAAAATAAAAGGTCTATCTTCTGCCCTTTCTCACGCAACCTATCAGCGAGCAACACCTCTCCAACCTCCATATCGATACCAACGAGCATTGTCTTAATATCAGTTTCTTTTTTGCCAAAAAGTATACGCGTATCACCATAAGGATGGACAAGTCTTTCCTTGTCATAAAATTCTTTATTTTTCGCGCTCAATCCGTCATACGCTTTTTTCGCCTTCAAGAGCTCCTTCTTTAGCCTGTCTTTGCCTCGAGGATCCATCTTCATCCCAATATCTACTGCATTCTTATAAATATCGCCTAGCTTCACTTTTCCTCCTTGGTCTTAAGTTCACACTTTAACATTGGGGAAGCCTGTGCCACGAAGTGGTATGTGAACTTAAGCTTGCAGTAATCTTGCAAGTAATGTGTCGATCTTTTCCCCAGGATAGAAACCCATGCCTATCCTATACGCAGTTGAAGCCACATTTGAAATATAACGACTAGCCAATGACCTATCTTTTGCGCTTTTTGATATATATTCAAAGGGGCTAATAACAAATAAAGTATAGATCAAGCTAATCAACAAGATGCCTCTTCCGAAACCAATGGCCAACCCAGCCAATTTACTTATTCCGGAAATCAAGCTCCTGTCTAATAGCATGCTGGTGACAGAAGTAGCTATCTTAAAAATGAAAAGTACTGATAAAAATATGAATAAAAACGAGATTATGTCTAGTTCCTCGCCCGCCCATTTGGTGTGGCTGGATAGGAAACTGCTTATTAAGGCATAGTTATTAACCGAAAGCAAAAACGCTATTAAGAGACCTAAAAACCTTAAAAATTCAGACAAAAG
>CAYULJ010000135.1:0-3793 GCA_964445715.1 uncultured Planctomycetia bacterium | reverse complement strand
ATAAATAAATAAAAACACTAAAGAGCAAAAAACAGCTATAATTATACGTAATGCTTTCATAACGTACCTCCGTTTTTGTTATGCTCGCATTCAGATATCCACTTCTGTATGGAATCATTTCTTATCCGCCAACTCGCACCGACCTTAAACGCCGGTATCCTGCCATCCTTGACATGCTTATATACAGTCATTGGGTGGACGTTCAAATAGTCAGCAACATCCTTTACTGTTAAAACCTTCTTAGATTTAGCCATGAGCCACCCCTTTATATCCTTTTAAGTCTAAGCATAAGAAAGTATAATGATTTTAGCCCCTTTGTCAAGCGACCGAGGACGAAATGTCCGAGGAAGTGCCGAGCCCATCCGTGGCTCGGCCCCTCCCCCTTAAGTTTACACTTCAACAATGTTAAAGTGTAAACTTAGGCGATTAGGGCTTCAAGGTGGGAAGAAACAGAATTAGCTAATGACAGGAGGTTGTAGCCGCCTTCTAGGACAGAGAGAATGCGGTTTTGCGAATAGGGCTGTGCCTTCTCTTTTAAGATCCCTGTTATTCCATAAAAGCCTTTTTCTGTTAGGGTTAGGGAAGAGAGAGGATCGTCATTGTGGCCATCGAATCCAGCTGATATCAATATAAATTCTGGCTTAAAATCATCTATGGCGGGTATTATTTTATCGTGAAATACCTCTATATACTCACTGTCGCCACTGCCTGCCGCCATTGGTATGTTTAAATTAAACCCTTTGCCTTTATTTTTGCCTATGGATTCCTTGTGGCCTGTGCCTGGATAATGTGGATATTGATGCAGGCTTATATAAAATACTGAATCATCTTCGTAAAATATCTCCTCAGTGCCATTTCCATGGTGAACATCCCAGTCTATTATCAATATACGCTTAAGATTATGGTTTTTTTGAATATACCGAGTGCCAATGGCAACATTATTAAACAAGCAAAATCCCATTGCCTGCGCTTGTCTAGCGTGGTGGCCAGGAGGCCGAACCAGGCAAAACGCATTATCAGCATCGGCAGCTGAATCACATATTATATCTACGCCTTTTATTACAGCTCCAGCAGCACAAAGCGCAGCCTTGAAAGAATCTTTAGAGACAGCAGTATCCGGATCTAAATTCCCGCCCCCTTCTTCGCACGTCTCTTTTATGCTTAAAATATAATCTTTTGAATGGACAAGTGAAAGCGTCTCGATTGAAACTGAATCAGGCTTTACAATATTAAGCTTATCGTAAAGCCCTGTTTGGTGTAATTTCCTAATGATGGCGTGCAATCTAGAAGCGCGCTCAGGATGGTGAGATCCAGTGTCATGCTGCAGATAAATTGGGTGGTATATTAATGCCGTGCGCATCTTGCGGAGTTTATAGATTATTCTTTTTCAGCTCGGCGGACCTGCTTTATAAACTCTTCCATTAATTCTACATTCTTTTTGCCTGGGCTGGATTCTACCCCGGAAGAGACGTCGACGCCATAAGGCTTTGTCTCTTTTGTAACATTGCGTACATTATCAGGATTAAGCCCTCCTGATATTATCAAATGCCTGCCATACTCTTTTGCCAAAAGCGCAAGAGATCTGTCAAAGCCCGTGCCTGTTCCGCCGTACACGCCGCTTTTATATGCGTCTAATAAAATTGCATCTGCAGGCGTTTCCTCTATAGATTTAATACTTTCCTTGTCCTTGACCCTAATAGCCTTTATCAACTTAACGCCTTCTAGATTTAACTTTTTAAAATTCGAACAATATTTTATATCTTCGTCCCCGTGTAATTGCACTGCATTCAATCCACATTTCTCCACGCATTCTTCGATAAAGCCCAGCTTTTCATTAACAAAAACTCCTACTGAAGTTATAAAAGGAGGGGTTTCTTTTATGGCAGCCTCTGCAAATTCTGGACTGACACAGCGCGGGCTATCTTCAAAAAACACAAATCCAATAGCATCTGCCCCGGCTAAAACTGCCTTCTTGGCATCATCCAGCGATGTAATGCCGCAAAATTTAACCCTGACTCTTTTCATTTGTTTCTCCTGTCATTTCCTTCACTTTAGAGCCTACATCTTTTGCTTCCAACAATGTCTCCCCTACTAATACTGCATTAAGCCCGATCTTTCTAAGTTTTAAAATATCGTCTCTTGTCTTTATACCGCTTTCGCTTATCTTTATTATCTGCTTTGGCATCTTCGAAACCAATCTGAAAGTGTTTTCTATGCTTACATTAAATGTATCAAGGTCTCTGTTATTGATGCCTATTATTTTCGCATCACAGAGAAGCGCCTTTTCTAAATCGACCTCGTCGTGAACCTCGATTACGGCATCCATGCCCATTTTCTTCGCAAGAAGCATAAAGCTTTTCATTCTGTCTTTCGGCAAAATTCTCGCTATCAGTAAAATTGCATCAGCACCGTGATATCGCGACTCATAGACTTGATATTCGTCTACGATAAAATCTTTTCTTAGAACAGGGAGATTTACAGTGCTTCGGACTATGCTTAAGTGTGAGACATGGCCCCCAAAGAACTTCTGGTCTGTCAGCACAGATATAGCCTTTGCGCCACTCTGCGCATAAAGCGTGGCCAGCTGAACCATGTCAAAGCTTTTAGTAAATCCTCTTTTCTTTGAAGGAGATTTCTTTTTGATCTCAGCAATAAGATTTACGCTGTTCCCAGAAGTTATTGCTTCCTTAAAAGATCTAACACCTTTGAGAAGGCGTTTTGAATCAACGAAATGAGTTATAGGCGTCTTTGCTTTTAGCGCCTCGACCTCTTTCTTCTTAAAGTTGGTTATCTCTTTCAAGAAATTCTTCATACCCTTACTCCTTAAGTTTACACTTCAACAATGTTAAAGTGTAAACTTAAGCATTTGTAAATCTTATAAGTTGCTCCAGCTTCTCTTTTGCCCTGCCTGATTCTATTGAAGCCCTTGCCATCTCAACGCCTTTTTTGAAATTCGGGGCCAATCCTCCAGCGACTAACGCTGCTGACGCATTTACCAGTACAATATCCTGTTGCGCTCCTTTTTTACCTGCCAATATTTCCCTTACGATAGCTGCATTATCATTCACGCTGCCGCCTTTTATATCTTCAAGCTTGGCTGGTTTGACACCGAAATCCTGAGGCTTTACGTTGTAAGTCTTGACCTTGTCATTATTTAATTCAGAAACCTTTGTCTTGTCCGTAATTGTAATTTCATCAAGGCCATCTTGACCATGAACAACAAATGCCCTTTTTGTGCCCAGATTTTTTAACACATTCGCAAGAAGCTCTATAAGTTCTTGGCCATAGACTCCGAGTACCTGGCAATTTGCGCCTGCGGGATTAGTAAGCGGACCGAGGATATTAAAAATAGTCCTGATACCTATCTCTCGTCGAGGCCCTATCGCGTATTTCATGGCGCTATGAAAAAGCGGTGCGAACAAAAAACCTATTCCGACTTCCTCTATGCATTCTTTGACTTTATCAGGTTTTATGTCGATATTCACACCAAGCGCTTTAATTACGTCTGCAGATCCGCATTGACTGGAAATACCTCTATTGCCATGCTTCGCCACCTTTAGACCAGCTCCGCTTACTACAAACGCGCTTGCTGTCGAAACATTGAATATATCCTTCCCGCTCCCACCGGTTCCACACGTATCCACTACTGGAGCGTCGTCTTTTATGTCGATCTTTGTTGCCTTCTCGCGCATAACCATTGCAGCGCCAGTTATCTCCTCAACGGTCTCTCCTTTTAATCTCAATGCAGTTATAAAGCTTCACAAACAATAAGTTATTTATTAAATTTTGGAGT
>CAYULJ010000134.1:0-3841 GCA_964445715.1 uncultured Planctomycetia bacterium | reverse complement strand
AATAATAATCCTAAGATTCAGGCTTCTTATAACGATTGGAAGGCAGCTGAGTATAAGGCTAGGTATGTGAGGGGCCTTCCTGATCCGCAGGCAAGCTATGGATATTTCGGCGAGAGCGTGGAAACAAAAGTGGGGCCTCAGGAGCATAAGTATGGCGTTTCGCAGAAGATCCCTTTCCCCGGAAAGCTAAGCCTTAAAGGAAAGGCGCAGGCCAAGCACGCGGAGATGCTGAAGGAAAAATACGAAGCTACAAAAAGAGAGATAACAAAGAATATAAAATTTGTCTATTATGATATCTTCTGGGTCGACAAAGCCATTGATATCACAGAAGAAGAAAAGACCATAATAGAGGGCCTGGAAAAGGTAGCACAGAGAAAATATGAATCAAACCTTACTCCGCAGCAGGATGTCATCAAGGCCCAGGTGGAACTCTCGAAACTGATCGATAAATTATTTCTCTTGCGGCAGAATAGAAAGAGCCTAGCTTCAAAGATGAACTCTCTCCTTGATAGGCCAAGAGGCGCGAAGCTGGGTGTTCTTAGCAAGGTCAAACCAGTTGAATTCAAATATGAACTAGAGGAGCTGCGCAGGATAGCCGGAGAAACCAGGCAGGAGTTATTGACAGCTATCCTGGATATAGAGAGAGCGAAATATGAAAAGTCTCTGGCAAGACTGGATTATTTTCCTGATTTTACATTCGGGGTTGATTATATAGAGGTAGGAGGCGGGCAAACTACACAGCCCAATGACGGAGATGATGCCTGGATGGGCAAGGTAGCTATAAATGTCCCTATATGGTTTGACAAATTAGGAGCACAGCTAGAAGAGAAAAAGGCCAGATTAGAATCCAGTAAAGAAAGCTATGAAAATTTGGAAAATAGCGTAGATTACGAAGTCGAGGATCTGTATTTCAAAATCAATGCCTATAAAGATATAATCTCTCTTTATAAAACAGCCCTGGTGCCACAGACAGAGCAGGCTTATGATGCGGCAAAGACCAGCTATGAAACAGGTAAGGTGGATTTTTTAAACTGGCTGGACGCTGAAAGAGTACTTTTGCAGACCAGACTTGCGTATTACAAAGCAATCGTGGATTACCAGAAGTCGATAGCGTATCTGGAAAGAGTCGTCGGGAGGGATCTTTAGTTCGTATGTCGTATATAGTATATCGTATACCGTAAAAAAAGGAGTTTAGTAATGGATAAGAAAAAGATTATAGCAGTAATTACATGTATTAGCATTATTCTAGTGGGTATTATTTTGATTCAGAGAAGTAAAACCCAAGACGACATACGACATACGACATACGACATACGGAATACGAACGACGAGCGACGAATCGAATACTACACCTGTGGCATGCACCCTAGCGTTAAGGTCTCAGTGGAAGAGTACAATAAAGGTAATAAATCCTGTCCTATCTGCAACATGTATTTAACACCAGTATATAAGGAACAGACCATGAACGACGAACCACGAACCACGAACGACGAATATTACGGCTGCGGCATGGAAGGCGCAGAGCACGTGTTTTTAATAAAGGAAACTCCAGGTATGAAGTTTTGCCCTATATGTGGTATGCTCTTGAAAAAATTATCAAAAGATGAGGCGGATAAATTAAAGGGGGTAGTGAGTACGGTTAAAATAAAAGGTGAACAAGCACGACTGGTAGGCGTACAAAGCGAACCTGTAAGAAAACTTCATCTCTATAAAGAAATCCGCACTGTAGGTAGAGTCGCCTATGATCCGGGACTGGCTATTGCCCAGGAGGAATTTATAGCCAGCTTAAAGGCTTTAGATAAGATCCAGGAAGGAAATATAGAAGAGATCAGCGAGAGGGCATTGAATCTTGTGGAATCTTCAAATAGGAAATTGCGCCTTTTGGGTTTGAGTAAGGACCAGATCACGGAATTAGAGGAAAAAAGAGAGATACAGACAAGCCTGATCTTGCCAGAGGAAAAGATGTGGATTTACGGTGATGTGTATGAATATGAACTTAGTTGGGTGAAGGAAGGAGGAAAAGTAAAGATCATGACCTCTAGCCTTCCCGGGGAGGAATTTTACGGAGTCATTACTTCTATAAACCCTGTGCTTGATCCAAAGACGCGCTCTTTAAGATTCAGGGCAGAGGTTGAGAATCCTGAATTAAGACTCAAGCCAGAGATGTATGTTGATGTCGTGATCATGAGTATGTATGTGGGGCCTGAGGGCCAGCATGAAGTACTGGCTATACCAAAAGACGCGGTACTGGATACAGGCATGCGCAAGGTCGTCTGGATCAGTAAGGGCAACAACGAATATGAAGGCAGGATTATTGGTATTGGCCCAGAAGCGACAGGTGTTATAGATAAAATAGAATCTAAATTCTATCCTGTCTTAAAGGGCCTTAGAGAGGGCGAAGAGGTCGTTGTAAAGGCGAATTTTCTGATTGATTCGCAGAGCCAGATCTCAGGCGTAGCAGCAGCAGCCTATGGCGGAGCAGTGGGCGTGGAAGAAGAAAAAGGAGCCCCTGTGCACCAGCATTAAAGGGTGAATTATGATAAATAAAATTATAGAGATTTGTCTCAAAAATAGATTCTTAGTTATAGCGACCTTTGCGCTATTGATCGTATGGGGTTTTTCTTCAATGAAAGAAACTCCGATAGATGCTATACCAGACATAGGGGAACTTCAGGTTATTGTCTATGCTGATTGGCCAGGAAGGAGTCCCAAAGATATAGAAGACCAGGTGATATACCCTTTGACAACAGGGCTCATGGGGACACCAAAGGTAAAGGTAGTGCGCTCTACCTCTGCGTTCGGATTTGGCCTTGTGAATATGATCTTTAAGGACGGGACAGACTATTATTGGGCAAGGACTAGGGTATTAGAGAGGCTGGATTTTGCAAAGAGAGATATTCCTAGAGACGCAAATGTTACCTTAGGCCCAGACGCAACTGCATTAGGGCAGATCTTTTGGTATACAGTGGAGGGAGATGGCTATGATCTGGCAGAGCTTCGTTCGATACAGGATTGGTATATACGATATCAGTTAACTGCTGTTGAAGGCGTATCAGAGGTTGCCTCTGTAGGAGGATATGTCAAACAGTACCAGATAGACATAGATCCCAATAAACTTTTAGCCCATGACATCAAGATCCACGAAGTCATAAATAGCGTCCAGAAGTCTAATATAGATGTAGGAGCAAAGGTATTTGAAGAAGGGGGCGCAGAGTTCATTGTTCGCGGTATTGGTTTTATAAAAAAGGTTTCTGATATAAATAACATTGTTGTAGGGGTTAAAGAAGGTATACCCATATACGTAGAGAATATCGCGACCGTAACAATAGGTCCTGAATTTCGTAGAGGTGCTTTAGATAAAGAAGGAAAGGAAGTTACAGGTGGCGTAATCCTCATGAGGTATGGGGAAAACCCGCTTAAGGTCATAGAACGCATTAAGACAAAAATAGAAGAATTATCAGTAGGCCTTCCTAAAGGAGTAAAAATAGTCCCCTTTTATGACAGAACAGGCCTTATCATGAGGGCCATCAATACATTAAAAAGTGCTCTGATTCAAGAGATAATAATTACAGTTTTTGTAATTCTTGTATTCTTGCTGCATTTTGGAGGGAGCGCTGTTATATCCATGGTGTTGCCGATAGGCGTACTCCTTTCCTTTATATTAATGCGGCAATATGGCGTAGATGCTAACATCATGTCTTTGGGCGGTATTGCAATAGCCATAGGAGTGATGGTGGATTCTGGCTGCGTGCTGGTCGAGAATATTTATCGAAGATTAGCTACGAGACTCAAGGAACTGGGCGTTGAGCGACTTGCGCCAGATGAAAGGCTGAACGTCTGC
>CAYULJ010000133.1:0-3886 GCA_964445715.1 uncultured Planctomycetia bacterium | reverse complement strand
ATGCCGGACAGTTGATAGCTGCCAGGAGATTCGCTGAAAAGGCTGGCTTAGGGTTCTTACCCCAGTTCGTTGTTCCTAAGGAAGCCAGAGGAGAATTTAAATGGCGCGAGAGCGAGCTGAATCGCATACAAGAGGACATCTATAGAATTATTGACAGATTGGTAAAAACAGAGGAGGGCAAAGGGGTTGATGTAATAGAATCTATCGAGGCCTCGAGAGACACAAGTCTAATAAGCATGATATATTATTTATCAAATCTGGTGCGATATCAGGATACAAAGAAAAGGTTTTTTAGTAGATGCGTCTCTGGTGCAAAGTTTGCTATGGTCTCTCCGCATGGCGAGTTATTCTTTTGTCCCGGTCTTAAGGATAAAGTGATCGGCAATGTAAAGGATGAGAGATTTGATTACCTTTGGATATCTGATGAGGCAGAAGCAAAACGTACCTATATACAAATGGGACACTGTCATTGTTGGCTGGTGTGTATGGTGCTTCCTGTGATCGAAAAGATGCTAGAGCTGGCCAAGAGACGTAAGAAATTAGATATTTCTGTGCCAGTAGCTTCCACAGAAGAGCAAAAAGTTTTACAAGAACGCAATATTTCTTTAAATAATTCAGAATACCAAGACAAAGATATTGTTCTTAGGTCTACGCCTCGAGGCGTAGGCGTTGGAATGCACTATAGTTGCAATGCTGATTGTGTTTTCTGTATCGGTAAAAGCAACAGTAGGCACGTGAATGCAAGCCTTGAGATATATAAGAGATTTTTTGAAAAAAAACTTCATAATGTATTATCAAATGCTGAATATATAAATTTTTGTGGTTTTGGAGAAATGCTATTGATGCCAAAGGCAGTAGATTTTTTAGAGTATATAAACAAACGGGCGCCATTGGCAAACAAAATAATTACAACTAATGGCATCCCGCTGACCAATAAGGTATGCGATATAATCGCTCAGAGTAGATACAATATACAGATATCATTATTGGCTTCGCACGCAGGCCTACACAAAAAACTTACTCGCACAGATAATTTTGATAAAATTATACGACAAATAAAGTATATGCGTTCTATGAGGCCGGATCATCAGCGCGCTTCAATGTCTTTGGTTTCTATTATTAATACATTAAACATAGAAGACCTGCCTGAGTTCGTAAGGCTTGCGCATTATTTAGGGGTCGATGAAGTAATCTGTAATTACATGATCGTATATACCAAGGCTCATCTGAAGCTCTCTTGTTTTTTTAAACAAGAGATCACGGATATCAAGTTACAAGAAGCTGAAGACATTGCCAGGGATTTAAATATTAATATAAAATTACCCCCAAGATTTAGCGAAGAACGCAACGTTAATAATGGGAAGGCCATGTGTGCTGAACCATGGCAATATTTTTATGTGGAACGAGAAGGTTCAGTTTTACCGTGTTGCTATGCGGGAGATCATATAGATCATTTAAATGCCAAGGATTTTGATTCTGTTTGGAATGGCGAAGAGTATCAGAGGCTGCGAAGATCTTTAGTGGATGGAACGCCTAATCCATGGTGTGAATTTTGTTATAAAAATGCCAACTATAATATAAGCGATATACGCGCTCACGTGAGCTTAAATCCAGGGTTACAAAAAGAGATATTAGGGAATATAAACTTTAATAGGATGAATCAAAAATATGATAACAGCGCTTGTTCAGTGTCCAGGTTGGGGTAGGGATTGCCCTCCATATACGCTGGCTTTGTTGTCCGCAGTATTAAGAAAGACAGGGTGCGATGTCGTCAATTTTGATTTAAATAATTCCCTGTATTGCAGCGGACATGATGAATACTGGAAATATTGGGATGATAAGGATCTGTATTCTTTCTGGGGCGATGAATTGTCAATAAAGAGATTTATCGAAACAAACAAGCGCATGATAGATTTTCAGATAGAGAGGATTTTAAGTAGCGATGCCCAGATCATTGGCTTCACAGTACATTTTACATCTTTATTAGTCAGCTTGGAAGTTGCCAGGCGCATCAAGGCTGTGGATAAGGAAAGGATTATTGTATTTGGAGGGCCTGATTGCTGTCGTGAATTAAGAGGAGAACATATAATAAAAGATGGATCTGTGGATGTCGTTGTGATTGGCGAAGGAGAAACTACGTTAATAGAGATAGTAAAGGAGGTCCAAAAAAAAGGAAAGGTAGAGTTTTGTAAAGGAACCCTTATCAGGAAGGATTCGGGATTCATTGATTGCGGTGATGCGAAGATAGTCAAAGACTTAGATGCGTTGCCTTTTCCTGATTATTCTGATTTTAAGGATGATATTGAGGCAGGGTTATACAATGAGCCCAATAGACTTGAGATATTAGATAGTCGCGGCTGTATTACAAGATGTCATTTTTGTAGTGAGTGGCAGTTTTGGAAGATTTATAGGACGATGAGCGGAGACAGGATATTCGAGGAGATCAGGCACCAAATAGATATTTTCCGAAACGTAGACTATTTTTATTTCATTGGTTCTCTTCTCAATGGAAATATTAAGGAATTATCCAGATTTTGTGACCTTGTTATCCAGAATAATCTCAGGATAAGATGGGCAGGACAGGCGATCGTAAGGCCTGATATGACAGAGGAATTATTTAATAAGATGCGGCGCGCTGGATGTGAATGGTTGGGGTTTGGAATCGAGAGCGGGTCTCAGAGAATAGTTCACAGTATGAATAAAAAGTTTACCATGAAAGACGCAGAAAATTGCCTTAGATATGCACATCAGGCTGGCATATGCGTGCAGGCAAATTTTATGTTTGGTATCCCGGGCGAGCAAAAAGACGATTTTAGGGAAACAGTAACTTTTTTAAAGCGGAATAGAGTTAACATGGACTCTATCTTAGCCAGTCAGTCTTTTTGTGTTATTGATAAGGGTACATATTTGTATAATCACCATAAAGCCCTCAATATTAAAGACCAAGATCATCATCTTTACTGGGAGTCTGATGACGGAAAGAACACCTACCCTGAAAGATTCAGGAGATACGAAGAGTTTTGCCAGGCCGCCATTTCTCTCGGCATGCCCGAGACATCAGGCGTCTTGAAAACAAAGCCTGACAAATGGTATCTCCTGGGAGGTTATTATAATTTTAAAAAGGATTACCATAAGGCGCTGGATTGTTATAAAAAATCACTGGCCCTGGAATCGTACTCCGAGATGGTGGCTAAAAACATGGAATTCTGTGAAGGCCAGCTGAATAAGACAGGAGAGCAGGATGTATTTTTGAAAAAGGCACCCGCAATGGATAATTTTAAAGCCCTGGAATCACAGTTCACGAATTATTTAGTTAATAATGGGCATGACATAACAGCTTTTAAAGAGTGGGCATGGGTGCGTTTCAATGAGAGGCCTGTGGGATTTGACAGGCGACAGGATTTGATCATTGAGGCGCTGTATAAGAGAAGGTTTTTCAGTAAATTATTTAACTTTATCCTGGCCGAACACCAAAAAACAAAACACATCAAAGAGGTCTCCGCTTATCCTTACTGGATGACAGTAGACCCTACTAATTCCTGTAACTTAAAATGCCCATTTTGCCCAACAGGACAAGGTAGAAATTCTAGAAGCAAGGCTATCTTAACCTTTAAGAATTTCGAGAAGATAATGAAAGAATTAGGGCCTTATTTGTTGCATATAGATTTTTGTAATTGGGGAGAACCATTGTTAAATAGAAATATTTATAAAATGATAGGACTTGCCAAGGAATACAATATCGACACAAGGGTGGATTCGAATTTTAATCAGTTGAGCGAAAAGACTATCGAGCAAATGATACTTTCAGGCCTGGACAAGGTCAATGCGTCGATCGATGGAGTGACACCTGAAACGTACTCCAAATACAGAGTAGGCGGGAATTTCA
>CAYULJ010000132.1:0-3936 GCA_964445715.1 uncultured Planctomycetia bacterium | reverse complement strand
TTGGAAATGCGACTTCGCCTTTGGTCTGGAGTTTTACAGTTGATACAAGGCCGCCCACAGGCACTATTATTATCAATAATCAGGATGCAGCGACGAATTCGATCTATATAGATCTTAGCTTGACCGCGAACGATTCCACTACAGAAGTAGAGAGCATGTCGATTTCCAATGACGGCGTTTTTGATTCAGAAGGATGGGAGACATTTGCTGCAAAGAAGGAAAATTGGGCATTGCCTGCCATAAACGGCACACGCAAGGTCTATGTTAAATTTAAGGATACTGCTGGCAACGAATCAGAGATATTTAGCGATACAATAGAGTTGATTATAACCGCGCCCGATACCATAATAACCAGTGGGCCGAGTGCAATTACAAAGGCCACGAGTGCCTTATTTACTTTTAAGGCTACGACGTCGGGCTGCGTGTTCAGGTATAGATTTGACAATGAAGAATGGTCAGAATGGTCGACAGAGACTTCTGTTCGCAAAGAAGATTTGAGCCAAGGCAATCATTATTTCAAGGTGCAGGCTGCTAAGGATGCGAATAACAATGAAGAGATCGATGAAGACGAGATAGATCCTGTGCCGGCAGAGAGGACTTGGACCATAGGCAAAAAGAGTTTTATTATCCCAGAGAAGTTCGAGAAAAAGCCTTTCAGATTCTGGAAAGAAGAATAACCAACCTCCTTAAGTTCACCTAGACCTTCCCGAGAGCGCTGAAAAACGTAGTTGCTCGATTTATCGAGCTCAGTATATTGGCCCAATAAATTGGGCAACTACAATATATAATGCTATCTGGTAACATAGTAGAACTTTTTCAGCAATCTTTCCCCCTTCCTTGACAAATTATACTTGATAGTATATAGTTGTATCACGCGCTATCAAGGTGTATCAAGCTATTATGCTGTTTTTTTTGCATGGAGACGTAAATGAGCGAGGTGATGTTTATGAAGAAAGAGAAATTTTATTCCGCTACAGAGGCGGCAGAGTTTTTGGGTATATCCAAACAGACCTTGATCCGTTATGAGAACAGAAAGGTATTCCCAAAGTCCAAGCGCAATGCTGTGAATGGTTGGCGGGAATATACAGCAAGCGAGATACGCAGGTTAAAGGATATAATCGGAAGGAATAGATAATGCCCAGATTTAAAAAGACCTCTATAGGACTTGATATAGGGTCTAATTATATAAAGTTTGCAGAGCTTACCCGGTCAGGAGACGCCATTACCTTGACTAAGTTTGGGATCAAAGAGATACCGGGTGATCTTAAAGCTGACAGGGAGAAGGTCATTACTCAGTTGATCTCCCAGTTGTTATCCGAAAAAGGTGTCAAAGAAAGACATATAAATGTCTCTGCAGGAGGGCAGTCTGTCTTTATAAGGTTCGTAAAGCTTTTGCAGGTCAAGGAAGACAGGCTGAAGCAGACCATGAAGTTTGAGGCGCAGAATCAGATACCTTTTCCTTTGACAGAAGTGGCATGGGACTGGTCATTGCTGGACAAGGAGGAAAAAGGCACGAAAAAGGCAGTCGTGGTCGCCATAAAGAAAAATATAGTGGAAGATATGATCTCGAGATTGACATCTATAAAACTTTCCACTGATCTAGTAGATGTCGCACCCATAAGTTTATATAACTGTATGGTATTTAATGAGGATTATACAAGGGAAAAGCTAGGAGCTATATTGGATATAGGCGCAAAGACTACCAATCTGGTTATTTTTCAAAAGAATAACATATGGGTCAGGAGTTTTCCCATAGCCGGGAATAGGATAGCCGAGTCAAGGGATCAGGGCATAGAAGAGATAATAGGGGAGATAGAGCGTTCTATAGAATACTATTTTATGCAGAGCGGGGAAGATGTTCAAACCGATAAGAAGCTGGATGAATTACTTTTGACAGGAGGGGGCAACGCGATCGAAGGGTTAGAGCAAAAACTTTCTGCAAAGTTTAATGCTAAGTTAAGAATCCTGGATCCATTTAGAAAGATAAGGATCTCCAAGGAAATCTTTTCAGATCTAGAGACAAAAAAGATCGCCAAGAATCAGCTGGGAGTCGCGATCGGGCTTGCGCTTAGGAGTATGGCAGATCTAAAAGTAGAGGTGAATTTTTTAGAAGAGATGATCTCTGAAAAATATGCATCTGGTCAAAAGATGCTATATTCCCGTTTTTCTATTGCCACGGCAGTGTTGACAGTGATATGTTTTTCTGTATTTATGAGGCAGGATTATTCGGTAAAGAGACTAAAGATGAATAAGATAGATGAGATGTTGGATATATACAGGACATATGAACCCAAGATAAAAAAGATGCAGGATAAAGAAGATGTATTAAAGGAGAAGATAGATATCTTATATCACCAGGCTTCTTCCAGAGCGATCTGGCTGGATGTGTTTGGGATCATTTCAGAGATACTGTCCGAAGAGGTCTGGATCACGGATGCGTCAGGTATAGTTTCTATGGAAAAAGGCCAGCTTGCCAGGTTGGACCTGGACGGCAAGGCGCTTTCGTATCAGGCAGTTAATTCTTTTGTCTCTTCTCTTAAATCTTCTCCTGGCTTTAAGGATGTCAAGCCGATATCTTCTTCTCTTGAGGTGGACGAGAAGACAGGAGAAGAGATAGTAAAGTTTAGCATCACTATGGACGTGGTGACGGAGAGTTAAGGATGTTTAAGACAGCAAAAGAAAAGACTATTTTAAAGCAAGCTTCGATAGTGATAGGCGTGCTATTGGTCCTGTATTTTTTCGTATTGGGGCCGTTTATGAGAGAAGGCAGCTCTATATTGGACGAGGAGCTTGAACGTAAATCCAGAGAGATAAAAAAATATATCGTACGCACGGGTTCTCTGCCGTCAAAGGATAGCTTTGAAAAGATAGAGAAAAAAAAGTTGGAGCTGGGAGAGAAGTTTCAGGAGCTCGTGGATTTTGTAGATCCTCCTAAGGTCAGGATCTCTGATTCGAGCAGCGAGGCAGGCCTTTATTTTATAGAAAGACTTCACGCGTCAATGAAGAAATTTACAGAAAAGGCCTCAGTAAAAGAAGTCGAGCTTCCTGAGAATCTAGGCTTCGGAGATGGTCTTCCTAAGAATAGCATGGTCGAGATGCTTTTGAGGCAACTCGAGACAGTGGAGTTTACAGTCGGCGTATTATTAGAAAGTGATAACATAGAGTTTTCTGCGATAAAGCCATTGAAGTCAATAGATTATATAGAGCCATTGAGTAAAGTTGTACTTTACACTGAGTTGCCGGTGCAGCTTTCAGTGAGGACAGATACAGAATCGCTTATAGAGCTTTTACTGGAGCTTAAAAATAGGGCGCCTGTGATCTCGGTCAAAGAGGTGCATTTGAAAAGCTCTGAAGGAATAGAGGGCGATATAGAGGTCAGCCTGGTTTTGAGTACATTCATGGTGGCGAGGGCAGAAGAGGGATGATAAAAGAAAAGATTATTTTTTGGCCGCTTGTTGCTGTATTTATAGGGGTGTTGATTTTTGGATTTTTATCGCAAGGCAAGAAAAAAGAGGCGACCCAGGAGTTGATGCAAGAGATAGAGCTTGCGACAAAAAAGAGCAGGGCCAAAAAGAAAGCCCAGCTTAAAGATATGTGGGATTTCGATATTATCAAGACACAGGATGCTGCAAGTACTTACGAGGCTCTTTTGGAAAGAAGCCCGTTTTTTAGAGTCAGGCATGAGCCATTGGTTAAAGTGGTTGAGCCTCTTCCTGTGAAAGAAGAGAAAAAAGAGCCGATATTGAAGTATAAAGGCAAGGTAGTTATGGGTGAGAAGATAATGGTTGTAATAGAAGATCAGGGCATAGGGAAAAGCCATTTTGTGGAAGCAGGTGACAAGGTCGGAGATTTTAAGGTCTTGCGTATCGGAGAGAAAGAGGTCGCGCTTCAGAAGCAAGGCGGAGAGGAAATAATCCTCAAGGCCAAAAAGCAAGA
>CAYULJ010000131.1:0-3957 GCA_964445715.1 uncultured Planctomycetia bacterium | reverse complement strand
TTATTATTTGGTATTTTCGTATCTCGTTATCTAGATTGCTGCGTTGCTTTTTTATGCTGGAAACTGCCATCTTCCAAAGATCAAGTTTTGACAACTCTTTTTCGCCTATAAGTCCCGAGGTCAACCCGTCGTCGATATCATGGTTGTCATATGCTATTTCGTCCGAGATATCGACTACCTGTGTTTCTAGAGTAGATGACGCCTCTGGTTCAAGCTCTATAAATCTTTCTGATTTGTCGAACATCGTGGTGTGCTTATTGATCCCCTCCCTCACTTCCCAAGTCAGATTCAAACCTGGAAAATCCGGATATCTTTGCTCTAATTCGTCCACAACTCTTAGGCCTTGTAGATTGTGATCAAAGCCCCCTTTGTCTTTCATCAATGCCCCTAATGCATCTTCGCCTGCATGGCCGAATGGCGGATGGCCGATGTCATGTGAGAGCGCAATGGCTTCGACAAGATCTTCATTTAGCATTAATTCCCTGGCGATTGATTTTGCCAGTTGACTGACCTCTAGTGTATGAGTAAGCCTTGTCCTGTAATAGTCTCCTTCATGATTTACAAAGACCTGTGTCTTGTATTCGAGTTTTCTGAAGGCAGTGCAGTGTATGATCCTGTCCCTGTCTCTTTGATAATGAGATCTATGCCTTGGTTCTTTTTCAGGGTGTTTCCTGCCCCTTGTATCCATGCTTAACATAGCATAAGAGGCCAGAATCTTCTTCTCTCTGCTTTCTATGTCTTTTCGTGTAAGCATTAAAAATTTGGATTCCCGCTTTCGCGGAAATGACTTAAGTGAGTAGTTTATGCAGTTCTTTTAGTGATTGAGGCATGACCTTTGTCTGCCCGACAATGGGCATAAAGTTTGTATCGCCAGACCACCTGGGAACGATATGAATATGGACATGTCCCCTATAGCCTGCGCCGCTTACCTCACCTGTATTTATGCCTATATTAAAACCATGTGGTCTTAATTTTTTTTCAAGCAGGCGCTGCATATCTCTTACTAAAACCATCATGTCCAAAAGCTCGTTGTCTCTTAATCGCGCCAGGTCTTTCACGTGCCTGTAAGGTGAAACCATTACATGACCATTATTATATGGGTATATGTTCAATATAGCAAACGAGAATTTAGATTTTTTGATGATATGTCTACTATTGTTTTTTTTGCTTTTTTTCAGGCAGAATATACAGCCCTTCTTTTTCTTTTTCCTTATGAATTTACTTCTCCATGGTGCCCATAATCTGTCCATGTCGTCTCCTCAAATCCTATGTATATCTGCCTTTATTTTTCCTTTGGTCAATTCTATAATGCCGTATGATTTGTATGGCGAAAATATACTATCCGTGGCGCTACCCGGGTTAAAAAATAGAATGTCGTCTATGTATTCGTTCATAGGCACGTGCGAGTGTCCGAAGACAATTATATTCGGTTTATATTTTGAAAAATTTTCCTTTAAAATCTTTATTAAATTCTTAGGATTGCCATAACCGTGCATAAGGCAGATCTTTTTACCGCATATATCCAGCATTTTTTTATCCTGTAACGCGGATTGTGTTTTTGGTAGATCCATATTTCCGCGCACTGCCTCTACTTTCGCGATCTTTTTTAATTGCTCGACCACGCTTAGGTCAACCATGTCGCCGGCATGCAATATTAATTCGCAATCTTTAAAGGCATTTAAAAGCTCAGCCGGTAATTTGTGCTCCCTGTTTCTTATATGAGTGTCAGAAATAACACCTATTTTCATAAAACATTCTATCCTATGTGTGGCTTGCCGTATAGCTCCATCAAGACATTCAGGCTTTCCATGTCCCAGACCCAGAACTTCGCCTCTTTGGCCAATAGGTACGCGTTCTCGTTTATGCCCCCGAGAGAGACCAATATATTTCTATTTATCCTGTCCTTGGATTTTTTCTTTCTTATCTTTTTTGCGATCTCCCTGACATCATTTTCGCTCACGCATTCTTTTTTAATCGTACATAGCCATTTGAGCCTGCCGTTAGTGGCCAGGATATCAGTGACATCGCAAGAACTACCTTCTATTCTCTGCACATTGTCAAATGAGAAAAATTTATGCCTTTTTCCATTCAATTGAATAACATCGTTTTTGAATAATTTAAAGAGCTCGATTATCCTGGAAGATAACTCTTTTTCGAATTCTTGCATGAATACATTGAGCTGATTTATTACCTCTTTTTTAAAAGAAGCTTTTTCCATGCCCTCGCCTATGCTAAAAGACATGATCCTTTTTAAATACACAGACTTTAGCCAGAAACAAAAGAGTTTGTCTTTAAATCTGTAAAACGAACCATTGCGCGCGATTATGTCAGTCTCTGTCAGTCTGTTTAGCAGCCTGGATACGTCGCGTGCCTGCATCTTAGCTGCCTTAGTCATATCCTGCTGTTTTTTGTTTTCTGAGGACAGGGCTAGCAGGATCGCTGTTGTCTTTGATAGCAGCTTGCCGTCTGATATCCTGAATAAGAAGTTCGAAAAATATTGGTTTATGATCCCAGTTTTTTTAAAAAGGCTCTCTGTAAATGCGCTTTCTATCAAATTGGCATATTCGTCAGGCTGGATTTTTTTTGAAAAGATCGACCTGTCTATCTCCTCTGCTATTACCTGCATGTAAAAAGGTTTATTGCCGGAGAAAGACCCTATAAAATCAAGGTATGCCGGCGGGAAGGTCGTTGCCTTGATGTTATCCTGGAGAAACAACCTGCTTGTATTGATGTCAAGATTTGGCACGAATATTTTTTCAAAATTTCCGAATAATAAGGATAATTTTTCATTTATAAGCCTCTGTGATATTGTGCTTCTAGAGCTCAGCAGGATGTACATGGTGTCTTTTTGTATTATGATCTTTTTGGCAAGTGTGCCAAAGATGTGTTTTAATGTAAAATTATCCAGATTTTGGAATTCATCCAGGATAAGCACGCAACGTCTTTTTGTTTCCTCAAATATGGCAGCTGGTATGTCGAGCATAAAGGAATAAGCTTCGTCAAATCTGCCTTTTTCGATGTCCTGCAGCACCCTTGTGCAAGTTTGCGCTGTTTTGGGATAGACTCTCTTAAGGTCTTCGATCAGCAGCACTGTATCCGCGGGTGACAGAAACGGGTCTGTGTGTATGAGTTGGAAAAGAGCGGATTTTATGAATCTTTTTGCGCAGAATTCGAACGGCTCGATCTTTACCTCGAGATATATAGGTATAATGGATTCCTTTTTTATTTCATTAGAGGATAGCAGATTTTTTATGAGAGAGGTCTTTCCTATCCATTGGTCGCCGATAATAGCTATATTCTGCCTGTATCCCTCTGTAAAAGAATTAATGCGGCGGACCAGGGTATTTACTATGTCTGATCTTAGATGGGTCATAATGTGCTATTCCCTGTCAAATTTTATAAACTCACAGGCCTTGGCATCAGCAAATAGTATCTTTAGATTTTTTGTAAGAGCAAGGGTCAGGCTCATGAGATTGAAGCAGTTTTTTCCAATGATCTCTTTTTTTATTGTATAGAAGTGTTCTGGGTTGACAGCTTTATATTCTAGCTGAAAGTCTGAAGAGCGATTTATCCTTACCTTTATCTCTTCCCCGCAATCAGAGCACTTGACTGATATGTAAAATGCTTTTTTAGAATTGCCTGTTATCATATTTTTAAGGATCTTTGTTATAGTTTTCATTTTTACCTTACCTGCTTAAGTTTACACTTTAACATTGTTGAAGTGTAAACTTAAGCCTTGGAGCGGGTGATGGGAATCGAACCCACGCTGCGAGCTTGGGAAGCTCGTGTTCTACCATTGAACTACACCCGCTCTTTAATTTTAAGCGAGAGTCAGCTCTTTGAGCCTCTTGCACCTCGCTTCTATGTCTTCATTTTTCAATTTAAGAAACCTGTTTACGCTAAATTCTTCTACGGTAAAGGATGCCATTACTGAGCCGTATAGTAATGCTTGGCGCA
>CAYULJ010000130.1:0-4006 GCA_964445715.1 uncultured Planctomycetia bacterium | reverse complement strand
TGGGAAACCTTAGGAGCGTGCAAAAGGCCTTCGAGCTCTTTTCTCCAAATATCAGGATAAGTTCGTCTGCAAAAGATATCCTTGCTTCAGAAAAGGTAGTCCTTCCTGGAGTGGGTGCTTTTGGCAAGGCAATGGAAGAACTCAAGAAGAGAAATTTAATACAAGGCATCAAGCGGGTCATAAAAGACAAAAAACCTTTTTTGGGTATATGTCTGGGTCTCCAGCTTCTTTTTTCGGAAAGCGAAGAGGGTGGCAAGATAAAAGGGTTGGGCATATTGGAAGGGACAGTGAAAAAATTTGAAGATAATAAAGGCCTGAAGATACCTCATATGGGATGGAACAGGATTCGCGCAACGAACGGGCGGGCAACGATTTTGAAAGATGTGCCGAACGAGAGCTATATGTATTTTGTGCATTCTTATTATGTAGAGCCTGTTGATAGAGATGTCGTGCTTTGTGAGACAGAATATGGTAATACATTTACTTCAGGTATACACAAAGATAATATATATGCCTTTCAGTTTCATCCGGAAAAAAGTCAGGCTGTAGGCTTGAAGATCGTAAAGAATTTTGCAGACTTATGATAATAATTCCAGCTATAGATATTATTCAAGGACGGGTCGTAAGGTTGCATCAGGGGAACTTTAATAAGGAGAAGTTCTATTCTGATGATCCTCTAAAGGTGGCTTCTGTCTGGCAGCAAAAGGGTGCTAACTTTTTGCATATCGTGGATTTAGACGGTGCGAGAGTCGGCGAGATAAAAAACAGGAACACTATAACTAAGATCATAGAAGGCGTTAGTATGTCGTGCGAGGTCGGAGGGGGGTTGCGCAGCGAAGCAGATATAGACTATTTTTTGAAAAAGGGAGCTGTGAGAATAATTCTTGGCACAAAGGCGCTTGAAGATGCAGAGAATTTACAAAAACTTATCTCGAGATTCGGCGAAAAAATAGTGGTGAGCGTGGATTTCGCAGGTGACAAAGTTACAAAAAAAGGATGGCAAGAGGAGTCCGATCTATCGCCGGAAGCTGTTGCCATAAAGATGCAAAAGTTGGGCGTGAAGACATTGGTGATAACTGATATAACAGTGGATGGGACGTTGATGGGTCCAAACATCGAGAGGTTAAAGAAAATACTCAGTACTGTGGATATAGATATAATAGCTTCCGGAGGCATCTCTTCTTTGGAAGATATAAGAAAATTGAAAGAAATCGATAGCAAGAATTTAGAAGGCGTTATCATTGGGCGTGCGCTTTACGAAGGAAAATTCGATCTAGAAGACGCCATTAGGGCTACTCAATTATGTTAACGAAACGTATAATCCCATGCCTGGATGTTAAAGACGGCAGAGTGGTCAAGGGCGTCAAGTTTTTGAATTTAAGAGATGCGGGTGACCCTGTTGAAGTTGCCCAGGCCTATGATAAAGAAGAGGCAGACGAGATAATCTTTCTCGACATCACGGCAAGTTTTGAAAAGAGACAGACTATGCTTAATGTTGTGCGTAGGACAGCAGAGACTGTATTTATGCCTTTGACCGTTGGCGGCGGCATAAGAAGCCTGGATGATATCAGAGAATTGTTAAATGCTGGGACAGACAAGGTCTCGATCAATACAGCTGCAGTTAAAGACCCTGAACTCGTAGGAAAGGCCTCTGAAAAATTTGGTAGTCAATGTATAGTCGTGGCCATAGACGCCAAGCGCTGCAAAGATAAAAAAAAGATAGGTTGGGAGGTCTATGTCAATGGCGGCAGGACGTCCACAGGTATCGACGCTATGGAATGGGGCAAGAAAGTTGAAAAGCTTGGAGCAGGAGAGATTCTTCTTACAAGCATGGACATGGATGGGACAAAGAACGGATATGATATTGAATTAACTGAGATGTTTTCTCGAAATCTTGGTATTCCTATTATAGCGTCTGGTGGTGCCGGAAATTTAGAGCATTTGTACGAAGTATTGACCAAAGGTAAAGCCGACGCAGCACTAGCAGCATCCATTTTTCATTTTAGAGAATATTCAGTCAAAGAGTCTAAAAAATATTTACAAAAAAAAGGCGTTGAGGTGCGAAGGTGAAAAGCAAAAAGTTTAAAGTAGGGGATCTAAAGTTTGATTCGCGCGGTCTTATACCGGCCATAATCCAGGATTATAAAACAGGAGAAGTTTTGATGCTTGCTTATATGAACAAAACTTCTCTTAAGAGAAGTTTGAGGTCCGGAAAGACCTGTTTTTGGTCTCGCTCCAGGAAAAAATATTGGACTAAGGGTGAGACCTCTGGCAATTTTCAATTTGTAAAGAGTGTTTATCATGACTGCGACATGGACGCGGTTTTGATTAAAGTTAGACAAGGTGGCGACGGCGTTGCATGCCACACAGGCAATCGTTCGTGTTTTTATAGGAAACTTAGCGCTTAAGTTTACACTTTAACAATGTTAAAGTGTAAACTTAAGATAAGGGAGAAGGCGTGCATTATCCATCGAAGGAAGAATTTGCAAAACTGGCGAAGAAGGCGGATGTCGTGCCTGTCTACAGGGAGATATTGGCTGACCAGTTGACGCCTGTCTCTGCTTTTCTAAAGGTCGAGAACGGTTATTCCTATCTATTAGAGTCTGTCGAGGGCGAAGAGAAGATCGCGAGATTTTCTTTTATAGGCATAGAGCCGTCCATAAGATTTAAAAGTAAAGACAATTCTGTCGAGTTGATTAAGAACGATAAAAAGAAGAAGTTTTTCACAAACTCGCCCTTGAAAGAAATCGCCAAGATAATGCAGAATTTTAAGCCTGCGGCTGTCAAGGGCCTTCCTAGATTTTCAGGAGGCTTGGTTGGTTTTATCGGGTATGATATGGTTAGATGTTTTGAAGAGATTCCCGATAAGAATCCAGATGATCTGTGTGCAGCTGATTCGATTTTTATTATGGCAGACAGTCATATTATTTTTGATCATTCCACGCATACGGCTAAGGTAGTAGTGAATGCGTATGTAAATAAGGCTATAGGCTCAAGGCTGAGGGCTGAAGGGGTTTATGATAAAGCAATAAAAAAGATAGATAAAATTATAAAGGAGCTGAATAGTCCACTAAAAGAATCGAAGCGTAAAAGCGGTAAAAAGAAAAAACACAGAATAGATTCCAATTTTACAAAAACTGAATTTGAAAATTCTGTAAAGAAAGCCAAGCAACATATAAAAGCAGGCGATATCATCCAGGTTGTGCTTTCTCAGCGATTTCATACGAGCCTGAACGCAGAACCGTTGGATGTGTATCGCGCGCTAAGGTCATTAAATCCTTCGCCGTATATGTATTTTTTGAATTTTGGAGATATAAAGATGATCGGATCTTCTCCTGAACTTTTGGTGAGGTGCGAAAAGGGTGTCGTGGAGACAAGGCCAATAGCTGGGACAAGACGGCGAGGCAAAGACGAAGACGAAGACAAAAAATTGGAGAAAGAGCTCTTAAAAGACGCAAAAGAAAGAGCTGAGCATTTGATGTTGGTGGATCTTGGACGGAATGACATTGGCAGGGTTTCAAAGCCAGGCAGCGTCAACCTGACTGAGTTTATGTTTGTAGAGAAATATTCTCACGTGATGCACATTGTAAGTAATTGCGCAGGCCGACTGGCAAAAGGCAAGGATGTTTATGATGTTTTTAAAGCGACATTTCCCGCCGGAACTGTTTCAGGTGCGCCAAAGATACGCGCAATGGAAATAATAGATGAGCTGGAAAACACGAGGCGCGGGCCATATGCAGGCGCAGTAGGTTATTTTAGTTTTTCAGGCAATATGGACACGTGCATAAATATAAGGACGATTTTAGTCAAAGGTAAGGACGCCTATATTCAGGCAGGGGCAGGCATAGTTTCGGATTCAGTGCCGGCAAAAGAATATCAAGAGACGGTCAATAAAGCAAAGGCAATGATAAAGGCCATTGAACTCGCAGAGAAAGGCCTGGAATAGCTTTTATGATCCTAATGATCGATAATTATGATTCGTTTACCTATAATCTTGTTCAGTATC
>CAYULJ010000129.1:0-4041 GCA_964445715.1 uncultured Planctomycetia bacterium | reverse complement strand
TTCTGAGCCAGTTAAAATCCTTTTCCCATTCTGCTGTCTTTCCAATAATAAATATTGCTGGCGGCTCAATGCCTTGGGCCTTTACCTTTGCGCCAATATTCTTTAAGCTGCCCTTGACTGTCCTCTGGTTTATGTCTGTCGCCTTTGATACTACTGCTACAGGCGTATCGCTAGACTTGCCTAATTCTATTAATTTCGAGACTGTCTCGGAAATACCATTCACGCCCATGTATATAACTATGGACTCAAACCCAACCACCTTGTTCCAATCAATGCTGGTTTTTTTCTTGCCATTAGACTCGTGCCCTGTCAGGAATACGACGCTTGATGCATGTTTTCTGTCTGTCAGGGGTATTCCGCTAAAACCCGCTGCTGCGCTTGCAGCTGTAACGCCAGGCACAATCTCAAATTCTATATTATTTTTAATCAACGCGTATATCTCTTCTCGAGCCCGGCTAAAGATAGAAGGATCTCCATTCTTAATCCTTACAACACGCTTTCCCTTTTTTGCCTCACGCACTATTGCATCATTTATCCTATTTTGAGCTGATGTGGAATCTTCCGAGTACCGCTTTTTGCCTAATGCTTCACAAGCGACGAGTCTTGCTCCAGGCCTTGCCTCATCTAAAAGCTTTTTGTCAACGAGGTAATCATAGACCCATACATCAGCTTGCCTGAGAATATTTAGTCCTCTTACAGTTAATAAATCCGGCCTTCCAGGCCCTGCACCGATTAGATAAACCTTATTTGGTTTCATATTGCACCTTTGCTCTTTGCCACGACTGCCAATGAACCCTGCAGAGGATGAGGTCTTAGAATATCTAAAGGTATCCTCTGTGTAATCCTATGCTCAAGGCCTAGTCTTATCAGTCCTGCTGCTGCGATTACAATGGCATCTACATTTCGTGAATCGTGAATCGTGAATCGTGAATCGTAGTTATCTAATATATTTAGTCTCTCTTCGATGTTACCACGGATATCTATTATCTGAAAATCCTCTCTATATTTTTTCAATTGAGCCTTGCGTCGTTGACTGCTTGTTCCGATCCTTGCCCCATGAGGGAGTTTGTCTAGCTTCAAACCAGATTTAGAGACCAGGCAATCATATGGATCGATGCTCTCTGTAGTAAATGCGATCCCCAGACCTTGCGCTAACTCATCCGGCAAATCCTTGGCGCTGTGGACAGCTACATCGATCTCGCCTTTTAAAAGTGCCTGGTCTATTTCTCTTGTGAAAAAATCTGTTCCTTCTATATCTGATATAGGTGTATGCCTATCCTTGTCTCCAGACGTATCTATTGCAACAACCTCGGGCTTTCTATCAGGATAAAGTTGCCTAACTCTATCCTTGACTTCATCTACCTGCTTTATTGCAAGAGGGCTTTTTCTTGTTCCAATTCTAAAATTTCCTGCCATGTTCTTCCCACCTCAATTTCTATAATTTGTTCAGCCTTGCCGGCTTCGATCCTCTTTCTATCTCTATTTTTATCGATCACCGCGCCTAAGTCTTCTAGACCAAATAATTCCACGCTATCTATCTCTCTTATCTCTGGGTCAACGTCCCTTGGCAACGCCAGATCTATTATCAGAAGACGCTTATCAGTCGTTCGTGAATCGTGAATCGTGAATCGTCTGTCTAAAATACTCTTCTTGATAATAAAATGCGGGCTCTCTGTTGCTGTGATTACTATGTCTGCCTTTGTTAAATATTCCTTTAGATTATCAAATCTCACTGCCTTTGCGCCAATTTGATCTGCTAGAAAGCGTGCCTTTTCAAAGGTCCTATTGGAAAGAAAGACTACATTGCGACCTTCTTTCTCCAGATACTTTAAGACCAACCCTGTAACCTTTCCAACGCCTATAATCAATATATTTTTACCTGAAAGAGTCCTTGATTTCTCTTTTATAAAATCTACTGCTACGCTTCCTATGGATACCTTGCCCTTGGATATACCGGTCAATGAATGCGCTTTTTTTGCTGTTAAAACCGCAGAATCAAAAATCTTATTTAGCGAATATCCCGCAAAGCCACTCCTCTCTGATTCATATAATGCAGCTCTTACCTGACCCATGATCTGCGATTCCCCCACGATCAAAGAATCCAGGCCTGATGAAACCCTGAATAAATGCCTTACTGCACTCCTGTCCCTATATATATAGAGGTACGGGAAAAGTGTTTTTTCATTGATCTCGTAAAATCTAGAGAAAAAATTCTTTATCTCATCTATCCCGTCCTCGGCACAGTCTGTAGAGGCATATATCTCTACGCGGTTACATGTCGAGAGTATAACAGCCTCTTTAAGCGAGGTTGTCGCTTGCAGGAAATCAAGCGCGTCCCCTATTCTCTTTTTCGAGAAGGATATCTTTTCCCTTAATCCAATAGGGCTATATTTATGATTTGTGCCTACTGCTATAAAACTCATTCTGTCTTCACTCCCTCTTCTGTAATCTTCCCATCTACGATCTTATAAGAGCGCATGTCTGGGTTATCTTTATCTTTTAATGAAACGATTATATACGAGACCTCTGGATAATATGCGAGCTCTACATCGTGCGCTGACGGATACGCCCTTGTCTCAGGATGAGAATGGTATACTCCTATAAAATCAAGGCCGGAGGAACGTATTTCTTTCATTACCCTGAGTTGCTCTTGAGGGTCCATAAAAAAGGATGTCGCGCTTTTATCTCTGTTAATCATTTTATAGACCTTCTCAACCCTCTCATCCTTCCCTGCCAGAATCCCGCAGGCCTCATTAGGAGATTCTATTTTTGAATGCCTCAACAAGTTAGAAACCTGTTCTTTTGTCAAACAGAGCATGCCTTTATCCTCAAATTCCATCTCCGTCTACATTTGTCTTCAAAGGTCTTGTGTGAATTCCGCATTCGCCGCCACACTTACTCGTGCCGATCCAGCGGCCAGCGCGCTCATTGTCATCGTTTGTAATCTTCGTGCAGGGCGCGCATCCAAGAGACCTGTAGCCTTCGCCATACAGCGGATTTACTGCTACTCCATATAGGGCGAGATACTGCCAAACCTCGCGTTCTTTCCAGATAAGTATTGGATTTAATTTTATAAGGCCTTTGTCTCGTTCTTCGACTTCCTTAAAATCAGTTCGCGTGCGACCTTCTGTGCAGCGAAGCCCTGTCACCCAGCACGTAACGCCCATTTCTTCGACCGCGCGCTTAACAGGCTCGACCTTTAATATGTCACAACATTTGTCTGGGTCAGTTTTGTATAGCTTATCTTGTATCTTGGCATCATTTTTATAAACCTTGAGTTCAGGATAACGCACTACCTCTTCGTTCATAAAATTGACTGTCTCCTTAGGCTTAAATCTGGTCGTTACTATAAATCCGCGAATCTTCGCATTCACGCGTTTTGCAAGATGCCACACTACAACAGAATCCTTCCCAAGGCTATTCGCTACCACTAGGCCATCGCCATATCTCTCATAACCTTCTTTTATAAGCTGTAGCGAACGCTCGACCTTTTGTTTAAAATTCAATGTCTCCACCAACACCTTCAAGTCTTCCTGAGTTTCCAGTAAACCCATTTTACTCCTCCTTTTTGTTTAAATCTGGTATTCGGGAGACCTTTCTCTCCCGTATTTTATCCTATTCCAGACTCGTTCGTGAGCATAGTATAAGAATATCTTTATGGCATTAGCACTAATACCAACTACAAGAGACTCCTTTAAATCTTTACTATAGATATAAATAGCTATAATAGTAACTAAAAGTGCTATTATCCGCCAAGTAAATGCCTTCACAAGTGAACGTTTTGGATGTTCCATAATTCTCCTTAATTATATATTACTATTATAATAGACTTTGTCATAATAAAATTAAAAAAATAATAAGTACCCTTATCCTTATCAGATAGAAATCACTACTAATATAATCATATTTATAATAATTAAAGTATACCATATAACAAAATCTTGTCAAGCATTTTCTTAAGTTTTGTAGCTAACATGTCAAGATGTCCGCTTTTTGTAACAAGTGATATGTCCGCTTTTGGTTAAATGTAGTAGTAGTCCT
>CAYULJ010000128.1:0-4168 GCA_964445715.1 uncultured Planctomycetia bacterium | reverse complement strand
CATTGGCAAATCTCTTTGTCTTATATATAGCGCTCAGCCCAAGCTCATATTTAGAAACAGGTGAATATGCCAATCTTAGCTTATATAAATGACGAGGCCGGTAGATTAACCATTTCTTCGTGTTCTTGTTTTTTGACTCTAAATAAGTATAGTTAAAATTGGCTTTGAGATTATCCTTTAGAATGACTTCTGTCTCAAGCTCAAGTCCTTTGATAGTAGCGGAACTCGTATTCTGAGGCCGCCACCACCACGCGTCGTCAACAGTCCACTCTATCATATCCTCAAAGTCGGTCCTGAACAGAGTTATATCCGTCTTGACCTTTTTCAAAAAATATCCGCTTATACCAAATTCGCAAGACTCTGCTTTTTCAGGGCCAAGGCTTGAACTGCCCTCTACTCCTCCCCATGCCCCCCAATCCTCCCTGGGCCAATATAGGTCATTAAAGGTAGGTGCCCGAAAAGACTTAGCGGCCAGGGCATGGGCTTTTATTTTATCAAACAACCAGAAATTAAAACTAGCGCCGGGACTTACTCTATCTCCGAAATTCGAATAATCATCCCAGCGAGCTCCGAATTTTAAAGTACCTTTATCAAATACATCGACTTCTGATTCGAAATTAAACGCCCTTACATTATATGTATGCTTGCTGCTAGTAGAACTATTTAGATTATGCTCCTGATAGCTACAGCCTAATGCCGTGCGAAAGATATCGAAAAAAGTCTGAGATATTTGTGTATCCAGTCCATAGACCTTAGTATATTGAGTATCTTTATCTAAAGGCTCGAATGCTTCTATGAATTCCAGCCTGTCACTATTTTGAAACAACTTCAACATCACGTCCTGCCCCTCGAACATATTCCCGCTATAAGTAAGGTCTATATATTTTTTAAAATTCTCCTGCCTGTCATCAAGATCTGTATTAGAAAGCAACCCTGGTGTCCCTGTTTCTGAATTGTAGTACCCCGCGGAAAGGTTTATATGATTCTCAGGATTTAGATCATAGCCGAATTTCGCGTTCACATTGTTGCTCAAATGATCAGCATTATCCCTGTGGCCATGAGAAGCCAGGTAATCATGAGATATAAAATAATCGATCTCCTCTATCTTGCGGCCGTGCGAAAAAGAAGAAAACTTTGTATTGAAAGAGCCAAATTTACTCAACATCTCAGTACGCGCCTTCTCCTCTCCGCTCTTTGTGATTATATTTATAACGCCTCCTACTGCGCTTGCCCCATACATACTGCTGGCAGGCCCTCTCAGCACCTCTATCCTTTCAATATTCGAAATAGGTATCTGATTAAAATCCGTAACGCCATCCCTGGGAGTATTGACCGGCCTTCCGTCCACCAGGGTCAAGACCTGAGAAGAGGACGCGCCTCTTGTATGGACAGCTTTGGTGGAGCCGGCAGAACCATATTCTAATATATCTACCGAAGGCAGCAGATCTAAGATTTCCGTTACCTCAGTAACGGCACTGGCTTCGATGTCTTCTTTGTCAATAATGCTTATATTTTGGGTGGAATACTTATATCCCTGCTCTATCTTGGATGGGGTAATGACGATCTTCTCTAGATCAATGTTATAATAATCTGATCTCTCTTCATCTTTCGCCTCTGCTTCAAAATTACAAACTAAAAAATACAAACACAAGAACACCAGACTTAATACAACTTTATATTTTTTCATTTTTCTCCCTCGAGAATATTTCCCATCTCAGGCAATCGTCCGGGCTCACGCGCTACACGCGCGCATTACCGTTGCGGGGCAGCCAAAGGGATCTCACCTTTATTTCCTCTGCCTGTATGATTCTTTTCTCTGACTTCGTAGTTTTTAATATCCAAAAAATAATATTCCCAAAAACCTTTTTTAAACACCACCTCCTTTTCTGTTATATCGATTCTTTTCTTAAACATTGGGCCATCGACGACAAATGTATGGAATTCTCCGTTTTCGCCGCACGGGCAAATGTTTTTTTCCTTTAACTCATCGATCAATGCCTTGTCGATTACTCTCCCTACAAAATCCTTTTCGAATTTATCCGCATGGCAACTGACGACGATCGATTTAAAACCAAGGTCTACAAATTCCTCTACAAGAGACGAGGGAGATTTATTCCATAAAGGCTCTAGCGGTATCATGCCCACATCTCCACAGACCCGCTCCACCCAGTCTTTATGCTCGTCTAAATAGATATCACCAAAGACCATTTTATTTATGCCTTTATCTTTAAATGCTGAAACAGCTTCTTTGAATTCCTTCTCGTATTCATTCATATCCGCTGTCACTTCTTTTTGAGTCAGTGGTATACCTATTGCTTCTGCCTGCCGCATAAGAAGGGCTTTTTCAATACCGTGAAAACATCCGCGCCCTGATTCCCGTGAAATAAAAGTCAAAAGATGCTTTACCTTATAACCCTCTTGCATTGCCTTATAGCAGGCAAGACAACTGTCTTTTCCTCCGCTCCAGGATGATATAACCATTGAATCAGCGCTCATCTCTTAATCCTCCATTCATACTTAATATCCTTAAACGCGTTCTTACGAAAAAGATATTTGATATTGTCATCGGCGATCAGTGTAAAGGCATACTTAATCACTTCCTTATAAAACTCACAATAAGGAGATTTTATGTTCATGTCTTTTGATAAGGAATAAAGCTCTGCAGGACAAGGCGCTCCACAAATATTCCTATAAATACAAAAATCACACTCTGTGATTTCTTCTACGACTCTTGAACGTACTTTTTTAAATGGTTCTGAGGAAATTGCCTTATTAATTGAGGTATTAAAAATATTCCCGCCATAAAATTCCTTAAGCGCTATAAATTCACCACAAGGGATCATGTCGCCGCTGGCTGTAACAGCAAAAAAGCAACGCCCGCCTCCGCAAGGTGAAATATCACACATAAGCCTACGAGCCTGAGGCGCAACTATGCCTAAGATTATATTAGAAAAATTCCCGATGATAATCTCGCGCCTTGATTCTCGCGAAAGCTTCATGGCCTCCTTTACCGCCCTTATAAAATATTTGGTTAAATCTTTATGGCTGGGTCGCAATCTTACAGTAGACTTTCGGGTAGCTCTCACTGGATTGAATAAAATACAACTGACTTTTTTGGAATGAAGAAAACTGACTAGCTTGGGAAGCGATTTAATATTGTATTTCGTAACAGTCGTGATCACATTAAGGCCTTTATAACCATTAAACCATTCGATTGCTTGAATGGCCTTATTGTAATTACCTCCTCTAGAAGATCTTCTCGTGCGATTATTTATCTTTTCGTCAAAAGAATCAAGCGATATGCCTACGCTGACCTTGCGCGATCTTAAAAAGCTAACGTCTTTTTTATCCAATAAAAGGCCATTACTCTGGATCCCGAAATGAAACCTATCCTTGAATTTGTCTATTGAAGAAAATATCTGTTCTTTCATTAAAAGCGGCTCGCTCCCGTGATATATTATAATCGGCTTAAGGCCGCTGCTATTCTTGTTCTGACTAAAGTGCCGGTCTATCTTATTTAATACATACAAAAGCTGTTTACTGGTCATTGCCCTGCCGTTTTTTCTTTGGGAGGCCGGAATATAACAATAAGGGCAATCGGCATTACATCTATCCGTAGGATTAATATATACTGAATTCAGATCGAGCCTAAACCTGAAATCATGCATTGATGCGTTGAGTCTTTTAGCCAGCTTATTATGCATCTCTTCAAGGCCTTTATTTCTTCGTTTGTCAGCTGCAAGGCCCCAAAACACATTATCTGGATCGACCAATAGATCAACGCCCTTTTTGAGACGCTCTATCTCTAAAGACATAATAGTCCTTTCTTCCTCGTAAAAACCTCATATCCGTAAAAGCTTCCAGCAGGTTAGACTAAACTTTTCTTTTCGTTGGGGACATAGTGAGACAAACCATTGGCTGTCTTATTACACTTTATCCTATACGAAAGCATTGATTGCTTTTTCTTGCCCACTTTTGCTTTTTTAGTAAATCTTTTCATTTCTGCATTCTCCTTTTTTGTTTTTAATCTCCCTAGAAAAGAGAGATTAAAAGAATCAGGGCTTCTGCGATCTCGCTCGTAGCCCCTATTGTATCGCCTGTCATGCCGCCTATCTTTCTTTTTGCATAATTTATGAATAAAAGCATAAGAGATAAAGAAATGACAAAT
>CAYULJ010000127.1:0-4249 GCA_964445715.1 uncultured Planctomycetia bacterium | reverse complement strand
CATGCCCAACTGAAAGGTTTTGGCAATCCGCTGAACAGCTGGCACAAAGGATGCTTTGTTCGCACGCGCGGGTGAATGCGCATAATGTGCGGACAGGTTTTTTATCTCAATCTGACTGGCCGCGCCTGACGAATGCGGCAGGTAAACTTTCAGAGGCCCCTCTTTTTATTGATGATACTGCGGGTATCTCTGTTATGGAACTTAGGGCAAAAGCAAGGAGATTAAAATCACAGCATGATATTCAATTAATAATGGTAGATTATTTACAGTTGATGCAAGGCTTACCAGGATCAGAAAATAGACAGCAGGAAATATACGAGATTTCTCGTTCTCTCAAGGCGCTCGCTAGAGAATTAAGGGTCCCTCTCATAGCCGTAAGTCAGCTTTCCCGCGCAGTGGAAACACGCCAGGACCATAGGCCGCAGCTTTCAGATCTGAGAGAATCTGGTGCGATAGAACAGGATGCTGATGTTGTAGGGCTGCTTTTAAGAGAAGAGTATTATAGCCCTACAGAGGAAAATAGAGGCATAGCAGAAGTAATAATAGGCAAACAGCGTAACGGTCCAGTAGGTTCTTTGAGGCTGACATTTGTAAAGGAATATGCCAGGTTTGAAAATCTATCAAGGATTGAAGAAGAAGTCATAGACTGACAATTTTTGTAACAGTCCAGCTCTTATAAAAGCCTGTCATTGCGAGTCCCGACCGAAGGTCGGGACGAAGCAATCTGATAGATTAAGCACCCTACAAATATATTTTTGTTCTACCCCTTGACGGGGTTTATTTTTTATGCTATAATCTGATATGTTAAGATAATATCAGAAAGGAAGTAAATATATGAATGAGGGAAGGTTACTTAATAGGAGAAAGAAGGTTCTTAGTAAGGTGCCAAAGCTGGAAGAATCAATCAGAGGAACCTTGGTAATAATGAGCCGCTTCTGCGGAAAGCCTAACTGCAGGTGCCAGAAGGGATATAAACATAAATCAGTATATTTATCCCAAAGCCAAAAAGGTAAGACAAAAATGATTTATATCCCAGAAGCTTCGGTAGAAAAGGTGAAAGGATATATAAAAAACTACAAAAAGACAAAGGGCGTTTTGAATATCGTATCCGATATAAACATACAGTTACTCACAAGGATATGAGCAAAAAAGAGCTTTACAAAAGACTCATGGAGCTTACGAAGGAGAACGAAAGACTCAGAGAAGAAAATGCATTCTTGAGGTTTGAACTGGAAGAGCTTCGTTCGAAAAGGTACAAATCTAAAAATAAAACTCCTCCTCCCTCATCACCAGAGCCTACTAAACAACCTAAAAAAAGAGGCGGACTATTCGGACATATAGGTGCTTGGAGAAAAAGACCTCTAAAGATAGATAGAATCGAAGATGTGACTCTATCGGAATGCCCCATATGTAACTCTAAAGACATAAATGAGTATAAAGATACAGATGAGCACCTGCAGGAAGATATAATCATTCCCAGAATAGAGGCGACTTTGTTCCGAAAGCATAAATATTACTGCAAGTGCTGCAAAAGAATAGTTACAGGCAAGGGAAAAGACGAGCTACCCAATAGCTACATAGGTCCGAAGGCAAAATCATTAGCCGTCTTCTTAAAATACGCAGTAAAGATATCCGAGCGCGACATCAAGAACATATTCGATAAGATGTTTAACCTAAATATCTCCTCTTCTTCCATCATGCTCTTCAGGGAGCAATTAAAAATACAAGCCCTCCCTATATACGAAAAACTGATAAAGACTCTAAAACAAGCTAAGTTTATGCACATAGATGAGACTGGCTGGAAGGTAGACGGAGAGAAGTCATGGCTCTGGAAATTCTCCGATAAAAAGGTATGCATCTCTCATATAGACAAATCCCGCGGCCAGAAGGTCATAGAGGATGTTTTAGGTAAGAAATACGATGGGATAATAATATCTGATTTTTTATCTGCATATAATAAAATTGTTGCCAGAGCCAAACAGCGTTGCCTTATCCATATATTAAGGGACTTGAAGAAGGTCGTCGAATACTGGCATGACGATAGAGAAGTCCTGGGATACTGTAAACACTTAAAAGGTATATTCGAAGATGCAATAGAATTACACAAGGAGTATAAAGATAAAAAATGGGATCATAGATTCCATAGGAAACGTAAGCTTTTGACAGAAGAACTGAAGGATTTTTCCTTCCCAAATCCAAATAAAAGAATTCTAAAGCGGTTTGCCAAGAGGCTTAACCGACATAAGAATGAATTATTCACATTCCTATATGAGAAAGACATAGATTATCATAATAACCATGCGGAGCGAGAGATACGCCCTGATGTGATATTCCGCAAGATTACCTTTGGAAACAGATCTATTAGAGGAGCAGAAAACCACTGTGTTATTACAAGCATATTGCAGACTGCAAAGCTAAATAATATAGACCCCCTATCTACGTTACAGGATATACTCTTGCCTGCCAACAAGAATCCTCTTGCTAGAATCTTAGCGCCCCCTTGTAAAGAAAAATCTCTTTTTATTAACTCTCGAAATGAGAAAATGAATATAGTTACTTCTACTGAGTAGGATTATCTTTGAGATGAGATTGCTTCCCCGTACCATTCGCTTCGCTCAGGTACGGGGCACGCGCCCCTTCGGGACTCGCAATGACAGGCTTTAGAAGAGCTGGACTGTTACAAAACAAGGCAGAAAATCAGGAGAAATTAACGTATAATCCATTTTTCTGCGTCCCACTCTTCATGTATCCCAACAGAGGGGTCACCTTCATCTCTTGGATCAATCATGAAACCATGGCGCATATTACCCTTCTCTCTTAATCGTAGATCTGCATGCGGGTATATTGAACAAGGAAGAGGCGCATCCCAGCATTGATCTCCTTTTACAGGGACATAAATAACTAATCCAGAACGCGTGACAAATGTTTTTAGAGGGACTTCTGGGGCCTTATAAAACCCAAAGTTTCTATCAGGTAGAACTACCTTGATCTTTGAAACATTAAAATCTCCTGATAGGACAATAGACAAACAGGCTACTATAAAGAATGTCTTAATATATGTAGTCCTATGTTTATAACCAATAGCCAGCGTAAGAGTCCCTGCCCCTAAAATCCAAAAGAAGATAGCGCCAAAACGAATAGCCGGTGCTGTCATAAACCATGCTATAATGCTCATGATCGGAGGCAATAAAAACCACATCACTCTAATCTTATTATCTTGACGATATATTTTTGCAGCTCTAGCACATAATATCAAAGAAGAACCCCAACATGTCAAAAATAAAGGCAGTATAATTCTAAATAGATCTTTAAATATCCTACCTGCCCATGGAATAAGCCAATTCCAATTTCCTAAAACTTCACTCCAATGGTAGCTCCCGGGTATACGACTCCAAGCATAAGTCCAATTTATCATATTAACAACGCTCGCATAAGGAATGCGCCATTCGACAGCAAAAGAAGCCAAGGGAAAATGATAAACAATATATCCGCTAAGAATAATACTGCGAATAATCCAAGGGACTATCGCTATTATAAAAGTAATCAATATCCAGGCTATTGTTCTTTTTTTATCAAGGCGATCTTCCCCCTGTATTCTAAGAAACCATATAATACATGAAATCAAAAAAACCGTCAGCCCAAAAACAATAAAATTGCCCTTGATAGTAATGCCAAGATAACTCATGGCCGCTATAAAAAATATAGTATATCCCATTTCTTTACGGGTTGATTCGCAGTTTTCAAGAAAGGCAAGGAATTTAGAGGAAAGCACAACCGCCAGAACTAAAACAGGAAGATCTGGCGAAGGGCTAGAAATATTACCTGCCTTTATGACAGGGAAAATAATGAGCAGATTAAAAATATGGTGTAGCGGCGATCTGCCTCTATTTTTAAAAAGGTGTAATCCGCTCGAAAAGATCTGCATAAAAAGCACAAATAATAAAATTCCATTGGCTAAATGGTAAGACTTTTTGAACCAAAAACCCGTTTCGAGCATGGCTACGTAAAGGAAATAGGAACTATTAAATGCTAATCTCGCATGCAAATTACCCAGGCCTGGAACTATCGGGAAAGATGTTGCCCAGCGAACGGAATTCAAATGGTACAATCCACTATCGTAATTGAGCGGAAGTAAAAGTGCGCGGTTTGCCAACCATAATACCGTGAGAAAAAATAAAAAACACAAAAAATAATTTTTGGGGAGATTTCTGCTTTTAACAAAAAGCCACAGATCCTTAGAATTCCAGAT
>CAYULJ010000126.1:3219-4270 GCA_964445715.1 uncultured Planctomycetia bacterium | reverse complement strand
GTAAATTTTTTTGATAATAATATATCTTTTCTTATATCAGCGGAATTATCAGAAGATATGCTTAGCACCTGTTTTTTTGATTCTCTCGTGCAGTATTATTCCTGCAGGCGTTTAGCCGAATCGATTTCCATAGAGAGGTTCATTTATACTTTTGAAAATTACAATTGGGAAAAACTTAGTATCTTAGGGTTAAGAAAATCGGGCAAGACCATGAAAATAATAGGCTTCCAGCACGCCTTTATTTCCAGAAACAATTTTAAGTATTTTCCAGGAAGAGGCGAAAAAGAAACCCTGCCTTTACCTGATAAGATAATTACACTTGGAAAACGCACCATGGAAATCATGAGATCTATAGGGGGATATCCGGACAATATCTTTTCAGTTGGCTGTGCATTGCGCCAGGAATATCTTTTTTCCCTTAATGAGTTACCTCGAAATGTCAATGACGGCATATTCGTGGCGTTTACAATAACTGTAGAAGATACAGTCAAGGTTTTAAATTTTCTTTTGTCATCAGGCCTTGGACAGCGCAAGGAAAAGGTTTATCTAAGATTTCACCCTCTTACATCGAGAGAAGCGGTTTTTAAAATATTGGGGTGCGAAATGCCGGACAATTTTATCATTTCAGAAAATATTTCTATGGAAGATGAGATGAAACGGTGTAGTGTCGTGCTTTATACGTGGACAACGGTGTGCCTTGAGGCATTGAAAATGGGACGGCCTGTTATTTATCTCGATGTTAACTATCCTTATGAGGTAGACCCTCTTTTCGAATGCGCTCATCTCAGGGACGTGTGCAGAAACCCGCATGATTTAATCGGAAAGATTGAGAAAATGCGCTCTCTCGACGACAAGACGTATAATAAGGAATTAGGCAGGGCTAACCGTTATCTCGAAGATTATTTTATGCCGGTTGAAAAGAAAAGGCTTTCTGTCTTTATGGAGTGATTTTAAAGAAAGGATAGGTTTTAATGGAGAAGACTGTATTGGTGACTGGCGCGGGCGGCATGGTAGGAAGCTATGCGCAAGATGTATTCAGCGGTTTTAATCT
>CAYULJ010000126.1:0-3209 GCA_964445715.1 uncultured Planctomycetia bacterium | reverse complement strand
TTATATTGACCGATATAGTGAACGGGTATATCTATCTCGATGTGGAGAATAGGGGATCCATGCAAAAGCTGATAGAGAGCAAAAAGCCGGATTACGTGCTTCATCTGGCAGCTGCCACTGATGTTGACAGGTGCGAAACCGAACCTGAATGGGCAAACCATGTAAACGCTGAAGGCACGAGAAATGTAGCGCTTGCCTGTAAAAATTTTGACATACCCATGGTATATATAAGCACAGGCGCTGTATTTGACGGCAATAAAGAAACACCTTATATAGAGACAGATAGCGTATCACCTTCAAATAAGTATGGCCTTTCTAAATACGAGGGCGAGAAGATGGTAGGGCCTCTTCTCGACAGATGTTATATAGTCAGGGCAAGCTGGATGATAGGCGGAGGAAAGACAGATAAGAAGTTTGTCGGAAAAGTCATGCAGAAGATCATGTCAGGCGATAAACGCATTAAGGTGGTGAATGATAAATTTGGAAGTATTACCTATGCCAAGGATTTATTGCGCGGGATCAAAGAACTTATCAAAACAGGCAAGTTCGGGGTTTACCATATGACTAATGAAGGCATGCGCTCGCGCTATGACATAGCGAGAGAGATGGTTGATATACTGGGTAAATCAGATGTTGAAATAGTCCCTATTACTTCTGATGAATTTCCTTTGCCAGCGCCACGCGGTCGTTCGGAGGCGCTGGAGAATCGCAACCTGAATCTCATGCGTCTGAATCGCATGAGGCCGTGGAAAGATGCCTTAAGAGAATATATTACAAAAGAGATGTTGGTATTGTATAAGAGATAATTTTGGATTCCCGCTTACGCGGGAATGACATTATACTAATTATATGAGGTATTTATGAGATTTAGTATTGTTATCCCGGCTTATAATGAAGAAAAGGCATTAGGAAAGGTATTGGATGGCTTAAGAGAGATATCAATCAGGAATAATTACGAAACTGAGATTATAGTGGTGGATGACGCGTCAAACGACAGGACAGCTGAGATTGCAAGAGCCAAGGACGTAAAGGTATTGCAACATATTAAGAATCAAGGATATGGTGCATCTTTAAAGACGGGAATAAACTATTCCAAGAATGAAGTCATAGCTATAGTAGATGCCGATGGCAGCTATCCGATAGAAGAGATATCAGGTCTATTGAAAAATATTGGTGAATACGACATGGTAGTAGGAGCTAGGATTAAAAAAGGCGCTAATATGTCTTTGCTGCGAAAGCTACCCAAGTATTTTGTTACAAAGTTTGCCGAATATATTGTGGAAGAAAAGATAGTGGATATCAATTCAGGGTTCAGGGTTTTTAAAAGAACCATATATGATAAATACAAGTCATTGCTTCCGTCAGGTTTTTCATTCACAACAACTATAACATTGGCTTTTATCAATGGCTGCGAAAAGATCAGATTTATACCTATTGGTTATGCCAAAAGAGAAGGGTTTTCCAAAATAAGACCTGTCCGCGATACATTGAATTTCTTTTACCTTATTGCCAGGACATCGGTTTATTTCAGGCCGACAAAGGTATTCTTGCCTATATCAGTATTTTTTATTTTATCCGCCCTGGTTGTAGCTCTGTATAGCATTTTTATTATAGGCAGGTTTTTGGATACGACCATAACGCTTTTGTTTGTTTTTGGCATTCAATCGATAATCATTGCCTTGCTGGCGGATCTGATCAATCATAGGATGAAATAAGATTCATGAAAGGTGTCCTGGATATAAAATATGCAGAAGAGAGGGAGAGAAAAAGATCTTTGCGTTATCGTCTTATGCGTCGTACGCAAGAAGTATTATCAGCGCTGGAAGAATTCGGAGATCGCGCAGAGGACATAGTCGATCTAGGCACGGCTGATGCCAGGATGCTTGACTCTATTCAAAAAAGATACTCGCAGGCCCGTTGCGTAGGGATCGAATACAGCCGGGATCTTGTCGAATTCGCAAAATCTAGATTTCCTGGTTTAGATATTATTCAAGGGGATGTCTGCGGGGTAAATTTTCCGGATTGTTCTTTTGATATAGCTGTAGCAGGAGCGGTAAGAGAACATGTTTCCGACGTTAGCAAGTTTATACTTGAAATAAAAAGGATTTTAAAGCCGAGAGGGATTTTTATATTGACTGCGCCTGATCCTTTTTGGGAGCGTATAGCGGTTTTGGTAGGACACCTTAAAAAGGAGAACCATAATGTCGTTATGAACCTTAAAGAGTTATGCGTGTTAGCAGAAAGACATGGTTTTAGTGTTTTAAAGAGTCAAAAGTTCATGCTGTCTCCTATTGGCATGCCTTTCGAACGCGTTTTTGAAAAAATATTACGTGGCTTTCATTTAGATTTTTTTATGGCCAATCAAATTATTGTTGCACGGGTTAAAAATAAAGATGTTTAGGTCGATTATACGAAACATATTAGGTTTAGTTCAATATCCTTCTTTTGTCACATTTTTTGTCACCTGGCGTTGTAATTGCAAATGCATTATGTGTGATATCTGGAAGAAGGAAAAGGGCCATGAGTTAAAGATAGGCGAGATAGAGAAGGTATTCAGGCAGTTAAATCCTATAGACGTAATACGCATAAGCGGCGGCGAACCATTTTTCAGGAATGATATTCATAACATTATTCAGGTTATTGACTGTGCAGTAAAACCAAAAATGATCCATATTACGACAAACGGGATAATGACTGACAGTATAATTAAGACCCTTAAGGATCTGGCTGCGGGATTGGTTAGAAAGATCCACATAAAAGTGTCCATAGATGATATAGGAGAGTCGCATGATTTCATCCGGGGTTTACCAGGTGCCTATAATAAAGCTATGAATACTATTGAAGAATTAGTACGTCTCAGGGGCGATAAGCATTTTTATTTAGGCGTGGATCAGACAGTAGTAAATAAGAAAGGTATGAATTCGTATGTTTCTTTAAAAGAGACTTTAGGGAAATTTAATATTAATGTACATCCTGTTATGGCTTATGATAAGACGGCGCCTCTATATAGCGAGAAAGCTACTGATGTATCGCCTGATAATTCATGTAAGACATATGGATATTTTAAAACTAAAGAGCTGGAAGATTTTATTCTTTGTTTGTTGAAAGACAGTAATTCCCTGAGTGATTTTAAGGAAAGGATTGTAAAAAGATATTATTTAAAAGGATTGCACAATAGACTGGTAAAAGATAAAAAGATACCGAATCCC
>CAYULJ010000125.1:0-4376 GCA_964445715.1 uncultured Planctomycetia bacterium | reverse complement strand
GAAAAGTCGCTTTTGAAGATTATAAAAGAGGAAGATCAGAGAAGGGCGTAATATGCGTAAATTAAAGTGGCTGTATCCAGGGATGAAGATAAAGCGTTGGATAATTACCTGTAGCATAGGTGTTCTGCTTGTTGCCATCGGTTCGATCATATTGATGCTTGATAAATTTCCTGGTTCGCGTCCTCTTGGGATTTACATTGTCGTCCTTGGCGCTCTCGTTGTAATTTATGGCATAAAAAGGATGGTCAAATCTTTTGTCACCGTGTTTTTGCCCAAGAGAGAACAAGAGCTTGTGGATATCATGTACCACCACAGACAACTTGAAAAGGGCCCTAAGATCGTCGTGATCGGTGGTGGCACGGGATTATCTGTTTTGTTACATGGGCTGAAGGAGCAATCGAGTAACATAACGGCCATAGTAACCGTTGCCGATGACGGCGGTTCTTCCGGGAGACTTAGAGAGCAGTTTGACATCCTCCCTCCGGGGGATATAAGGAATTGCCTTGTCGCGCTTGCTGACGCAGAGCCATTGATGCGCGATCTGTTCCAGTTTAGGTTTGGGAACGAGTCAGAATTAAAGGGCCACAGCTTTGGAAATCTATTTATTACCGCGCTCTCAAAGGTCACGGGCGATTTTGAAAAGGCGATCAAGGAGTCGAGTAAGGTATTGGCTATCCGCGGTAGAGTCATTCCATCTACTTATGATAGGGTCCAGCTGGTAGGCGAACATCAGGATGGACATAAGACTAAAGGAGAGACAAAGATAGTCAGCGAGCCTTCTCCTATCCGACGTGTATTTTTGGATCCTGCGAATTGCAAACCAAGCAAAGAATCATTTGAAGCCATAGATGAAGCAGACATAATAGTTTTAGGTCCGGGCAGTCTTTACACAAGCGTCATACCGAATCTTTTGGTGAGCGGCATAAGCGATAGGATCGTTAATTCCAAGGCGCCTAAGGTTTATGTGTGCAATGTCATGAGCCAGCCGGGCGAGACAGATAACTATACAGCGTTCGATCATCTAAACACGATCGTTAGTCATACCAAGTCTGACATCGTGAATTATTGCATAGTGAATGTCGGTAGTGTTCCGCCTGAGCTCCTCAAGAAGTACGAAGGAGAGAGCGCGTATCCTGTACTTGCTGATTCAGATAAGATCATCGAGAAGGGGTATAACGTAGTTGAAGAGGACGTTGTAAACGTAAAAGATAATTACATAAGACACAATTCGAAAAAACTATCAAAGATTATTACAGACCTGGCTCTTAAGACCAAAGGCAAGAACAATTATCATTAAGTTGTTAGGCGAGAGAGATAATGCTAATAGAGAAGGAATTAGTGGTAAAAAATGAACAAGGTCTTCACGCGCGCCCAGCTGCGCTCTTTGTCCAGATAGCGAATAAGTACGAGAGCGAGGTCAAGGTCAAGAAGGGCAAGGACGAGGTCAACGGTAAATCCATAATGGGGCTCATGACATTGGCCGCTGAAAAGGGAAGCTCGATAAAATTAATAGTGGATGGTCCTGATGCAAAAGAAGCAGCGCAAGAACTTGAGTCTATAATAGCCGGAGAGACAAAGATATGATATTAAAAGGTATACCAGCGTCGCCTGGGATAGCTGTAGGCAAGGCATTTTTATACGATACAAGACGTATTATGGTCTCTGCCCGCAAGATCAAGGTAGCCGATATACCTCAAGAGATAGCGCGTTTCGAAGAGGCGCTTATCAAGACCCGTTCAGAAATAGTGGGCATACAGAAAAAAATAACAAAAGAAATGGGCTCACATCATGCAGAGATATTCAATGCGCATCTCCTGGTGCTCGAAGACAGGATGTTAATAGAAGAGGTTATAGATAAATTAAAAAAGGAACACAATTGCGTTGAGCATGTTTTCGCAAGGGTCCTGGACAAATACATCAAGGTATTTTCCAAGATGAACGATGAATATTTAAAGGAAAGGATAAGCGACATCGATGATGTAGGTAAAAGGATTTTAAAGAACCTATTAGGCGCGAAAGAGAAGACTTTGAGCAATTTGAAGCAAAAGGCGATCGTCGTGGCATATGACCTTTCACCATCAGACACGGCGACTATGCACAAAAAGAATGTAATGGGTTTTATGACAGATATAGGGGGCCGTACATCCCATACCGCTATTATGGCGAAGTCGCTTGAAATACCGGCTGTAGTAGGACTCGAGACCTCTACTACAAAGATAAAAACAGGTGATATGCTTATAGTAGATGGTATCGATGGCGTTGTAATAGTAAACCCCGATAAAAAAACTCTTAATAGATATCAAACCCTGCAGTTACAATTTAAGAAATTTGAAAAAACCCTTGTAGGTGTCAAAAATAAGCCCGCGCAGACATTAGATGGACATACGGTCGAAGTGTCGGCAAACATAGAATTGCCGGAAGAGATAGACTCTGTTATCGCGCATGGCGCGAAAGGCATTGGCTTGTACCGCACCGAATATTTTTACATGAATAGGCGTGGCCTGCCTACCGAAGAAGAACAATTCAAGGCTTACAAGAGCGTGGTGACAAGGTTTTCTGAAGATCCTGTCATAGTGCGCACGCTCGATCTCGGAGGAGATAAATTTTTATCCCAACTAGAAGTGCCTCACGAGATGAATCCGTTTTTGGGTTGGCGTGCCATAAGATTTTGTCTTGCAAAGCCAGAGATATTCAAGGCGCAGCTCAGGGCGATTCTGCGCGCAAGCGCTTTTGGGAATATTAAGATGATGTTCCCGATGATCTCTGGTATAGGAGAATTGAAACAGGCAATAGGCGTGCTGAACGAGGCAAAGAAGGAACTCCGGCATAAAAAGATCAAGTTTAACGAAAAGATAGAGGTCGGCGCTATGATAGAGATACCTTCTGCAGCGCTTACATGTGATATATTAGCGAAAGAGGTGGATTTTTTTAGTATCGGGACGAATGATCTTATACAGTATGCGCTTGCGATTGACAGGGTGAATGAGAAAATAGCATACCTCTATAAACCGACACATCCGGGCGTCTTGAGGCTCATAAAAAATATAATCGACGCAGGCCATAAGGAGAAGATATGGGTCGGTATGTGCGGCGAGATGGCAGGAGAACCGGGATTTGGTTTAATACTTCTGGGTCTGGGCTTGGATGAATTCAGCATGAGCGCTGTAGCTATCCCTGAGATGAAATATATAATAAGAAACGTGAGTTTTAAAGACGCAAAAGAAGTGGCGGAAAAGGCATTGAACCTGCCTACAGGAGAAGAGGTTGAAGATTTTGTCAACAAGAGGCTAAATGAACTTATACCTGGCCTAAAAAAGATGAGGAGCGATAGTTAATGAATAATTTAGACAACAAAGATTTTATATCCAAATTAGACAAGTCGAACATGTTGAGGCTTATTTCGCAACTTCCGGATCAATGTAAAGAGGCTTATGACATCGGTAAGGATTCCGGAATATCAAAAACAGACAAGGATATCCAAAATATAGTATTTGCCGGATTAGGTGGCTCTGCCATAGGAGCCGATATAATAAAGGTATTCTTGCAGAATGAACTTACGGTTCCAGTGGTTGTTTGTAGGAACTATACTCTGCCGAATTTTGTCGGGAAGAAGACCCTTTTATTTTGTTCTAGTTATTCGGGTAATACAGAAGAGACGCTTTCGGCTTTTGAAGGTGGCCTTAAGAAAGGCGCAAACATAATTACAATGGGGTCTGGCGGGAAAATAAAAGAGTTGTCGATTAAAAATGGCTTTAAGCATGTAACGATACCGCCTGGTTATCCTCCAAGGACAGCTACGGGGTACATGTCGATAACCGTGCTCGCGATCCTTACCAAGCTGGGACTCATTAAGGATAAAGAGAAAGAAGTCATGGATTTATATTCTGAGCTTTCAGATTTAAGAGACAAGGAGATAGGCGTAGATATACCATCCGATAAAAACATATCCAAGAAGCTGGCCGCATCGATTTTTAATAAATACTGCGTTGTCTATGGTACGAGTGATTCGACCGAAGCTGTGAGTGTCAGGTGGAGAGGTCAATTGGCTGAAAATTCAAAGGCGCTTGCCTCGAGCCACGTGCTTCCGGAGATGAATCACAATGAGATCGTAGGCTGGGAATTTCCAAAAGAGGTCTTGAAAAATATTAAAGTTATAATGTTGCGAGACAAGAGCGACCACAAGAGGACGCAGATGCGCATAGACATTTCCAAGGCTATTATAAAAGAGTCAGGGGCTGAGATATTTGAGGTTGAAAGAGGCGGGACCAGTCTTTTGGCGCGCACATTCTCTCTTATCTATATAGGAGACTTTGTAAGTTTTTATCTCGCTATTTTGAATAACATTGATCCTACTCCTGTCAAAAGGGTCGATTATC
>CAYULJ010000124.1:2768-4412 GCA_964445715.1 uncultured Planctomycetia bacterium | reverse complement strand
AAAGCTCTCAAGGAATATCTATCCAAAGAAATAGATATAGAGACATTAGACGCGCTTCCTGATATTGCAGAGGCAACAGGACTGGCCTTGAGCAGCGATAGTAATTTGAATATGCTTCCAGAGAAGCTTAAGGAAGAAAAGAAAAAGACATTAAAGAGGATTTCCATAAGGATGATTTCTGTTATAGCAGGGTTATTGTTTTTGATATCGTATGGACTATTGTCAGTCAAATCCATTAATTTAAAAAGAGACATAGAGATATCTAAATCGCATCTTGAAACAGTGCGGGATATCAGGGTGATTAAAGATAAGATGATTATTTTTGGTTCTGCCGTAAATACTATCACTAGTGACGCTATCGAGACAGGAAAGATATTGAAGGAATTAAGTAATATTGTATTTTCTTCCATGATGTTGGACGAGTTGGTTGTAAAAAATGGAGAGCCAAACCTGCAGATATCAGGGACTATTTTAAAAGGGGAACAGTTGAGCGAATTTATGTCTAATCTGGAAGCCTCGCCTGTATTTGAGAAGGTAAAACTAATATTCAGCGAAAAGAACGAGGATTATTCTGGTCCGGTCCTGGATTTCGAAGTCACGTGTAATGTTACGAGGTAATATGGATATAAAATTTAATGCACAAAATAAAAAGAATATTATTATAGCAGGTGTTTTTCTACTCATCCTAATATTATTATCGCAGTTTGTATATTTTCCAAAGTCCAGACAGGTTAGAAGACTGGGTTCTGAATATAAAATGGCAAGGAATGAGATAGATGAGCTTTATGATTTTATCGGAGGGCAAGAAAACCTAAAGGACAACATTGTAAAGATGCGAAAGGAACTGGCAGTACTAGAGAGGGCATTCCCCTCTGAGAAAGAGGTGTCAAATATTATCAAGGAGTTAAATAAAGAGGCAAAGCGATTCGAGGTAAACGTACGTTCGTTAAAGCCGAATAATTTATTTATATACAGGGATAGTGATGACAAGGAACTTAAAATCTCAGAGTATTTTTGTAAATGCATGCCATTGATCTTAAAGGTCGAGTCAAGATATCAGGCGCTGGGAGAATTTATTGCAAGTCTAGAGACAAGCAGAAACCCGGTGATCTCTATAGACAGAGTGGAAATAGAAAGAGACGAAGACGTAGCGCCTATGATAAGGGCAGAGATAGATTTGAACGCCTTTATACTAGGGAATTAATCTATGAAGAATCTGGATAAAAAACAAAAGACAGAACTTATGATAACAAGCATAGGCATTTTGTTTTTAATCTTTTTGGTTATAAGTAATACGCAGAAGGCCAGGAAGAAAAAAGCCTTTATGGCTAAGGCTAGCGATACTGTGATTTCTTCTCTATCAGTGCCTATTTCTTTTGAAGAAAAGGAAATAGAAGAATCCGCAATAAAGGAAGGGTGGGGAAGGGATCCATTTTTATTTGGAGCATCTACTGCGACTGGTTTTGGGATAGAAGGGTTTATTTTAAACGGCATTGTCTGGGATAAAGATAATCCCTATGCGATTATAAATAATGATGTTGTAAAAATAGGAGACAAGATCGGCGACATTGCAGTGGTTGAGATCAATAAGGAGAGTGTTATTGTAGAAGAAGATGGCGAACAACACACCCTTGAGCTCAACGT
>CAYULJ010000124.1:0-2668 GCA_964445715.1 uncultured Planctomycetia bacterium | reverse complement strand
TGGAGAGCGGCCGATAGAGTCATTATCCCAATAATACCTGGTAGTTTTTGGCGAGAGCATGTCAACGAGTCCTACCCGTTTGTAATTTCTTCTACAATACTGATTGAACCACGTAGATATCAATTCCTCTGATTCCGGCGTCTTTAGCCATGAGAACGGGACGTTTACAAAGACCAGGAATTTGGGCTGGGCTGTTTCGATCTCTCTTATCATCTCTTCCTGAAATTTCAATGCAAATTCATTTTTTTCCATCAAAAAAGAGGTGATGATGTATCCTGTGGCAGAGCGCCTGTTTGCGTAGAAACATATCTGCGGTTCAGAGCCGAGTATGGCAATGCGGTCATTTTTTGAAGAATGTTCTTTGATATATCTAGCCATCTCTAATGACTCTGGAAACGGATTAGGGCCAAAGCTTACGCGATTTAGCATCTTAGGGCTTAATTTAAACAGAAATACTCTTTGGGCAAAGACAGAGGAAGATAAGGCCATAATGGTCACTAAAATCAATATAGCATTTATCAGCGCATGACTTTTGAATTTGGTAAAAAGCCTGCCAATCGAACTGATGCCAATACCTGTTAGCAGGGCGATTGCAGGAAGCAGAAGAATAAAATAATGCGGCCGAAAGTAGAACCCAGGACAGAGTGAGAAGAATGAAAACGCAAGGAAAGTTGAGACAAAAAATCGTCTGAAGCGTGCCTTCTCATCCCAAAACATGGCGCTGATACCTATTCCTGCCAGGGCCCAGACCATAATAGATATTGCTATTATTTTGAGCAATGTTTCTAGGAGATTTTTTGCTCCTGCTGCAATGGGTATGATAGGCATTACAGTATTAGGATATTTAAATACCCAAAACCAGAGATCGCCAAATGCGCCTGATGCGACATGGAAGACACAGGTTAGGCCTAGTATGGCTAAAAAGCCCATGCATAATGATGCTAATCTTGCTTTTGTTGCGCCCCAGGCAATAGAGCGTTGTTTGAAAGATTCATATAAAATATAAACGCCTGCAAAACCAGCAAAGAATATTGCCTGTGGTTTTATGACAGATGCCAGACCTAACAGGACGCCGCTATAAAAAAATGACCTTAATTTCCTTGAGTCTATTGCTCGCAGCGTCAATAAAATGCCGCCCATGGCTGCTAGCAGCGCAAAGTGTTCAGCATTGGCAAAGATTCCCTGTACTGGTTGCGAGAATGAGAGCACAGCAAAACTGGCGCTTGCAACAATGGCTGCCGTTGAATCGAACAAACGCTTTACTAAGAAGAAGACAAGAATGATCGTGGCAGCATTTACAACCAGTAGTCCCAGGTGTATTCCTATATGAGTCTGGCCAAAGATCGCCATGATAACGGCATATACGCAATAAATGGCTGGGAATCTTTCGAGATAGACATTAGAGGAAGAAGGTAAGCCCTGAAGTATTAGCTGGCCTGCATATGCATATGCCCCTTCATCGCGTTCCAAAGGAACATCTAACAGGCGGACACGTATTGCCGCTGTAAATATCAGGATAAATAGGAGCGTTCCATATACCAAATAATTGGAATATTTATTTTTGGACATGCTGTATAATTATAAGTGTAGCCTAAGTATACACTTTTGACAATCCTTAAGTTTACACTTTAACAATGTTAAAGTGTAAACTTAAGGTTGAAATCCCGATTAGCACAAGTTACAATATTGTCATGAATCAGGGAGTTATTCGGTGGTTAGATAAGAATATCGGCAGAGTGTTATGCTTTCTGCTTACGGTCTGTAGAAGATTCAGAAAAGATAACGAAGATACAAATAAACCCTCCAAAATTCTCTTTATAAAATTAATCGAACAGGGCTCAACAGTACTTGCCTACCAGGCCATGAAAAAGGCAGCTAGTTTGGTGGGAGAGGCCAATCTTTATTTTTTGGTCTTTAAGCAAAATCGCCCTATATTGGATATATTAGAGATCGCGCCTCCAGAGAATGTAATAGGGGTGGATTCAGCTAATTTTGGTAATTTGATTTTTTCAGCAATAAAGGCGCTTATAAGAATCAGAAGAGAGAATATCGATACAGTGATAGATATGGAATTTTTCTCAAGAGGTTCGGCTATTATTGCGTATTTATCCGGGGCAGCTAAGAGAGTGGGTTTTCATCTGTTTACAAGTGAAGGGTCTTATAGAGGAGACCTCTTTACCCATAGGTTGATATATAATCCATACCTGCATATGAGGGTTTTGTTTATGACTTTGGTAGAGGCCTTGAATCACAGCCCATCGCTGGAGAACAGGCCGATGTGTTTTAAAACTCCTAATGTGGCTGAAGACCTACCTGATTTTTCTCCTGACGAGAGCGAAAAAAGTTCGCTGATTAATAAAATCGAGAATCTGAAAAAATCAAACCTGACCAGTCCAATAGTACTTTTGAATCCTGATATGGATGATTTGTTACAAATAAGGAGGTGGCCTGAGGAAAACTATGTAAAACTGGCAAGGATGATTTTGCATGAATTTCCTCGTGCAACTATTATCATAACAGGCACCCCTGGAGAGAAAGAAAAAGGCCGTATGTTGGCCTATAGGATAGGGGATGCGGTTTCTCTTGCCGGAGAGACTTCAATGAGAGAACTTTTGACTTTGTACTGCATCGCAGATTTATTAGTGACAAGCGACAGTGGGCCAGCTCA
>CAYULJ010000123.1:0-4445 GCA_964445715.1 uncultured Planctomycetia bacterium | reverse complement strand
TCTTATACTTGAAGAAAAAGAAAGCCTCTTTGCCTTTACGTTTCTTCTTACTATGTCCTCGAGTCCCTTTTCGTAAAAAGGGATCTTTAATTTCTTTAGCGCATCTATCTTTTTTCTGTCATTATCTATACAGATAACCTTATGCCCCAGGTCAGCAAAGCATGTCCCAGTGACAAGTCCAACATATCCGGCCCCTATTATACAAATATTCACAACATCTCCTTGCTATTTTGGGCGGGCGTAATAATTTTTAAAATCAAACGGAACTTTGGGCGAGGCCTTTAGCTTAAAACTCACCCACGCAGTCGTCCCGCCATCCCTGTCTTCGCCTAAGCTGACTTCAGCGATCCAGCAGTGTAAATCCTTTACAATGGTTATTTCCTTGCCATCGAATCTATTGATTATCTTATGCCCGTCAGGCTCCACTTCCTTAAGGTCAAATCTACCGAATAGCCTAAAAGCCCACTCCTTATTCAACTTATACCAAAACTCTGAGGTAAGCTCGTGTTCTGAATTCTGCCAATACCTGGAGCCAAAACCAAACCTTGTGTCTTCGTCCTTATGTATATATAAGTCCACATTCCAATTCTGAAAATCTCTAGTAGCAGGATCGTAAAGTGTATCTGACTCTATCCTGACCCACTTGTAAGGAGTGAATTCCAATTCTCCCCTTACATCTGAAAAGCGACTGCCATTTTCAGGTTTATAGAGATAATCCGATGTAAACAAAACATACCCCAGGTCCACTGAGGTCTTTTTCCCGTCGACCGTTCTTTTTGTCTGAAACTTATTCTCGAAACCAATACTAAAAGTGCTCTTTCTACCTACGCTATCAATATCGTCAAACTGCTGAAAAGCGCCAGGCGTAGTAGACGGCTCATGTATATATTCATATTCAAGTGTTGGCGTGATAATATGACGGAGTCCATCAAGTTTAATGCCAAGAAATCTGCCTGAGGCATTATATGTCTTAAAAAATTTTGTACTTGTATCTATACCTGTATAAAATGCTGTCCTGTATTCATCGTCGTCGCCATTCACATCCTTGCTATAATACGTCTCTCTCAATCCGACAAACGGAGAAATGCTCAAAAAATCCGCGAGCCGCAAAGGGCTGGAAAGCTTATCAAAGGCATCAAACCTGATCACGTCGCTATCTGTAGCGCTATTACCAGTCTTGCTATTCAAATTGCTAAAAATCATATCTCCTTTGTAATAAATAGGCAGATCGAACAATCTCTGATCTTTTAAATTCCATCTTAGCTCCGGCCATCGTTCTGTGACGCTCTGAAAGCGATTTACTCTTTTCCGCGTCAAAAAACTCAAAGAATACTCAGGCTGCCTGTTTAGTACATATAGATAGCTCTCTGGCGAAGACTCTCTATCATACTCTTCTCTATAGAAAAAATCCTTTGTCATTTCATTATCGCTTAGCTTATGATATTCTACAACCGCGGATACATGATCTTTTATATCCCAATAATGTCTCAGCTGCACGCGATACCTATCTTCTTCTCCCTTTAAAACCTCGCCTCTGTCCCTGTCTCTCTGACTGGTATAGTACGTCCTTATTATGCCTGACCCAATGCCATCATTGCTATATTTATAATCGATCCCTTCGCCAAGCCCCCAATATTGCCTCTCGTCCAGCCTGAGCGTAAATTTATTGTCCTCGTTCACCTCATATCTGTAACTTGTAAGCGCAAACGCACCCCATTTATTCTTCTTGCCGGGAATCACATCAAAAGTAGGCCAATCAGTATTCAAAGAATAATCATACCTTGGCAGAAAAGCTATAGGGACGTTTCCTGCTTTTACGGTCACGTTTTTGGCCACTACTTTATTGTTTGGATATAACATAACATTTTTTGCGCTAATTTTATAATGCGGGCGCTCCAAATCGCAACTTGTTATATATCCTTTATTAATTCTCACTGAATAATCCGAAAGTAGCTCTGCTTTTTCTCCTCCACTATACCAATCCCCTGATTTAACCCTGACCTTTACGATTTCGCCCTGCTTTGTTTCGAAATTATACCTTATCTTTCCGCCTCTCACTTCACCTGTGGGGCTTTTTAAAATCACATTGCCTTCTGCATCCGCGTCCTTTGTCTCTGTGTAGACCGTGATTTTATCACAGGTCAAAAGAATGTCTCGATAATCAATAGAAACATTGCCCTTGCCCACTATTTTTTTCTCTTTTGGAAAATACTCTACCTGATCACCGTTTACTTCGATCGGCTTCGCAGTTTTCTGCGCATAGGAAGTATTTAGACACAAGAAAAAAACAAAAAACAAAATTATTACCCCGTATCTTCTTATCATTAATTATCTTCCATCCTTAAGTTTACACTTTAACAATGTTAAAGTGTAAACTTAAGGTTATTCTACTAAGAGGGAGGCGCCGATTATGCCAGCATTGTCTCCTAGTTTTGCGCGTATGATCTTTACATGGCGAGCCTGATCTCGCATTGCCCTGGCTTTAAGCTCTTTTCTTAAGGGGCTGAGGATCAACTCTCCTGCATTACTTACGCCTCCGCCAATGACTATAATATCCGGGTTAAGCAGATTAACGACTCCTGTAAGAGCTACAGCTAATTTCCTGCCAACATCCCTCCATATACCGATTGCCTTTTTATTGCCCTTACGCGCCAAAACATCCAAGCGCTCAAGAGTTATATTCTTCCCGAACACCTTCTTGGACCTATATAAGATATATCTATTTCCTATATATCTTTCAAGGCATGCGATCCCCCTGCAATTACACCTCGGGCCTTTTTCATTAAGAGGCGTATGTCCTATCTCTCCAGCGCACATAGTGCTTCCTCTGTAAATCTCACTATTTATAATTATGCCGCCTCCGACACCTGTGCCAAGAGTAAGGCAAACTAAATTACGAGCCCCCTTGCCTGCGCCAAATCTATGCTCCCCAAGAGTCATTGCATTAACATCATTGTCCAATGCAACTCTCAAGCGCAATCTCTTTTCTAGTATCGACTTTAATGGGACCTGTCTCCAGCCTTTTATATTCGGAAAATAACGTACAATGCCTTTCCTTGAATCAACAGGACCCGGAACTCCTATCCCTACCCCTAAGATGTCTTTCTTTTTTATCGTCGAGGTTTTTATAATGTCCTTAACATTAGTCACTATAGAATCGACGAGAGCAACACGATCAGACCTGAAGAGAGTATCTACCTCGCGCCTGTAGAAACACCTTCCCTTCTCATCTACAACCGCCATCTTCAGACGCGTGGCCCCTAGATCAATTCCTATCTTAACCTTTTTAGGCATAATATGTTATAGTACAGTAATAATGGTTTTTACGCAAGTAAAAAATATTCCTTTCTTAATTTAAAAAGATAGTTCAGCTCTCTACATCATCCAGACCAGTGCTTATGTGGGACGCAAAAATTCCCCCAGCGAGAGAATTTTTGCTCATTGTTGTTCCTCGCTCGTCCCGTCATTTTAGTTTCTTAGTAAACTCGAAGACGGGACACCGTGCCCGCTCGTAACAACGATGCCCACATAAGCACTGGTCTGGATGATGCAAAAACGTAACGCACCTTATAAGACCAAAGTAAGCTCTGGAAGCGAATTGAAAATTTAGCCTTTTATGCAGCATTTTGGCGGTTTATATAGCAAACTCTATTAGCTGAAAAGGCTGAAAACTGTCCGACCCCGACACTATTTTAGTGTCGGGGGAGTTTTTTCAGCCCCGCCAAAATGTGGAATAAAAGGCGGTCCTTTAAGGGAAAATTTTCAGCTGAGCGTAGCAGAGCTTACTTTGGTTTATACCCATGGCAGGATTATTTTTTGATTTGAATGATGTAATTCAAGGCGCTGCAACGGAGTAGAGGAATTTTGCTTATACATTCTAACCTATGTGCAAGAAGAGGATAACGCGGAATCTTTGCGCATAAATAAAACAAACCGTATCCGCTAAAGATATCTGAAATATATTTAAATCCCAAGGCCCTGACTTTTCGCTTAACTTTTATCGGATTATAAAAACGATGCATGGTCGATGGCGCATTGGCTCTTTTTCTGCCCAAAATAATCTCAAACAAATTCAACTTATCAAGCACCTCTCCGCTAAAATGCGATAAAACTGAATACAGCCCGTCAAGCTGCATAAAAGGCGAAAAGGCGTTAGGGAATGTTATATAGGCGCTGCCTCCTGGCTTAAGAACTCTGTATATCTCCTGAAATGCCTTTGTGTCATCATATAAATATTCCAAAACACCCGCGCATATCACAAAATCAAAATAGTTTTCGGAAAAAGACATACTTTCTATGTCTTCTCGGGACAATGCGATATGCCCTTCGCATCCTTTTATCTTATCTCTGCACTCTGATAACATCCCTTCGGCATAATCCGCGCCTACGACCTTTTTACTAAAATGCAGGAGTTCCGTTAAATAATCTCCTGTGCCGCAACCAAT
>CAYULJ010000122.1:0-4557 GCA_964445715.1 uncultured Planctomycetia bacterium | reverse complement strand
GTCCATTTTGCTCCTGAAAAATCAGCTGTTAGCTCCAGCGAGGTATCGCCCTCTTTGGCAAACATTTCAGAAACCGAAACGTTCTCTCCTACATAGGCTTCGTCTTCAAAGGACCAATCTGGCATCTGCCAAGCAGAAACGCCTTCTTCAAATCCAAAGATGACTTCTTCTTCGCAGAATCCCGTGTTAGCAATCAGACATAAACCAGCTACCAACAATAAAGAAATTACTGTCTTCATCTTGTTCCACCTCCTTCTTTTACAACCTATCTAACCAGTTACCAAGGACCTCTTCGGCCCTTTTGCCTCTAATCGCATATCCCAGAGGAGACCATCTCTTCTGGGGGAAATAATTCCACCAATAAAAACCCTTAAACCAGGGTTTTTGAGAACAAACTGTCAACATTGCCTCTAGACAATCTGCCTGTTCTTCCTGATCAATAAATTCATCGGAGAGCTTAGAAAAAACCTGCCACGGTTTCGTATTCGTACCGTCGGCACTACTATAGCCGATCTCAGTAAATATCACTGGCTTATCCATAAACTCCTCTTTCTTAAGCCAAGCTTCGATCTCAGCTACGTTCCCCTCCCAGCTGGCAACTAATTCTTCTTTCGTCGGATCATTCGTAGAAGACAACGGAAAATATGCGCTGATACCAATAAAATCTACGCTATCCCAAAACCCAACACTATCATACTCATTCCAATTAGCGCCATAAACAAGCTGGCCAGGAAAAATAGCCTTGATCTCTTCGATAATATCTTCCCAGTGGCCTTGCCATTCTAGCGAAGTGGCATTAACTAACTCTGTGCCGACAGAGAATGCCTCCACGTTATACTGCGCAGCCAATCTAGAATAATGAAGCATATACTTCTTATAACTATCGAACCACTCTTCAGAAGGTATGATATCCGCCCGCCAAGTACCGTCCCTAACATCGACGTGCGGCTTAAGCATGACCTTTATTCCGAGGCTATGCGCTTTATTGATAATATGAACCAATGCTTTGTCATCAGGGGTATCCTTGGAATCCGGAGCGATTACGTCTTCTTTTATCGTATCCTGCTTCCAGACAATCATGATCGATAAATGGCCTACCCCTAACTCTTTCAAATGCCTCAAGGTCTGATCCGAGGCTTCTGTGGCTAATTCAGTCGTACCCCAAGAAGTGTAAACCGCTCCTTTTTGAAATTCGTCCAAAGATAATCTTCCAGGAGAAGGTTGTGGTTTTTCGAGTCTCAATTCTGTCTTTTGCGTTTCGCCTGCGTCCAACTTGTTTACCAGTTGAGGGTACACAGCGCTCAAGCATCTATCCTCAGGATTCTTATCGCCTGGGCCAAAACATAAAAATTCCCAGATAGAAACACCCCAATCCGGATTAACTCTATTCTGTGCAAGAAGTTTAACGAATCTTGCTTCTACCGGAGTAAATTCTATCTTATCGATGCCTCCGTCCTGGCCCTTTAAGGACAACAAAGTATCCCAATTTTCATCGTCGCTGGATACGAGTATATCGTAATCAACAGCATAAGCAGCCTCCCAATGTACCGCTATCTTATTAAGGACCTTTGGCTTACCGAAATCAAAATGTATCCATTGATTATCCTCATAACCGGATGACCACCTAGTCAGAAGGCTTCCGTCCACTACTGCTCGCGGTTCAGGCGGAGGAGCCCAGTCAGGCGTAGTATCAAAAGAAGAAACGCTGACTGAATCTACAGCAAGATACGCATCGACAAGCTCTTTGTCTTTGATAGAAGCTTCGACAGAAGCAATGGCTGTCTCTTCCATCTCTTCTACAGGAGAAACCGCTAATTCTTCTTCCTGCGCACAAGAAGCTACGCTTATTGTGCAAAATAAAAACAAAAAACTCAACGCTAATATCTTCATATCCTTATCCTTTCAGTCCTGTCATTGTGATACCCTGTATGATGTACTTCTGTAGACACAGAAATACTATCAAGACCGGCAGAGTCGCAACAGCTGCCCCTGCCATTACCATTGCAAAGTTCGACCCGAATTGGCTGTTAAGCACTGATAATGCCAATGGCACTGTGCGCATAGCGTTATTATGTATTACAATCAACGGCCACACAAAAGAATTCCATTGAAACAAAAATATAAATATGGTCATGGTGGCCAAGGCCGGTTTGATCAAAGGAAAAATAACTATGCGATAGATCATGAATTCGCTGCAACCATCGATCTTGGCTGCGTCGATCAAATCATTAGGTATGCTCATAATATACTGCCTGCACAAAAACACACCAAAGGCCATCGCCAGATTAGGAATGATCAAGGCATAAAAACTATTAAGCCATCCCAAGTTTTTTACTATAATATAGCCTGGTATAAGGTTTACTTGGTAAGGTATCATGATCGCGCTTAAAAGGAGCATAAACATTTTATCCCTGCCAAAGAAATTATGCTTGGCAAAGGCATAGCCGGCCAAGGAGCAAAAGAATGTATTGCAAATCGTTACAAGGGCTGCGACAAAAAGACTATTAAATAAGTAACGCCCCATCGGTAACAAATAAAATAGTTCCCAATAAGGTTTTATCGTAGGGTTATGCACCAAGAAGGACGGAGGATATGTCTGTATTTCTTCAATGGGTTTAATCGATGTGATGATCATCCATACATAGGGCATAATCATAGTCAATGCCCCAACCGTAAGGAATGTATATACTATTAGATTGGTTAACTGCCTTCTCGTTTTTATCGACGACATATCCATTAGTATTCCACCTTCGAACGAACCAGTTTTAAGTTAATCATCGTAACCACGAATATAATGCCAAACAAAATATAAGCTATGGCTGAGGCATAACCCATCTCAAACCTCTGGAATCCCTTTTCGTACAGATAAGACACTAAAGTCAAGGCGGAATCCAACACCCCTCCTACCCCTTCACTGGTGCCAGCGGTCATAATATATACCTGTTCGAACACCTGGAAGGAATTGATCACTGACATTATCAATACAAAAAGAAGCGTAGGTCTAAGTAAAGGTAAAGTAACATACCAGAATTTATGCCAACTCGTCGCGCCATCGACCTCTGCAGCCTCATAGAATGTGTTCGGAATCGTCTGGAGTCCGGCAAGGATGAGAAACATATTATAGCCGACTCCGCCCCATATAGCGACAATCATAATTGCCGGAAGTATAGAAGCTGGGTTCATCAACCAATCCACTGGCTGAAAACCAACTTTTAACAAAAAATGATTTATGAGACCATATTTTTCTCCGGCAAAAAGCCATCTCCATATTACAGAATAGGCAATAACTGAAGTCACTATGGGCATAAAAAACATTGTCTTATAAAAATTTTTGAACCTTATCTTTTGGTCGATCGCAACAGCAAGTGACAGCGACACTGTTATGCCTACCGGCACCACCCCTACTACATAAACCGCAGTATTGCGCAGCGCTTTCCAGAAGCGCGGGTCATTGAAAAATATATTACGGTAATTCTCCAGGCCTATCCATTGAGGCGCGGAAAGAATATTATATTTAGTAAAACTTAAGAAAAAAGAACCGATTACCGGTATGAAGACAAAGATACAAAACAAGATCATCGCAGGTGCGATAAAAAAGTACGAACATCTCTGCTCAACCAATTTTGCTAATAATCCATCCTTTGGCTTCATGTTTCCTTTTTAAGTTTACACTTCAACAATGTTAAAGTGTAAACTTAAAGGTTACATTTCATATTTATGGGCATATCTTTTGAGCATCTCAACTGCCTTCGGGATATATTTTATCTCGTCCTGCCCATGTAGGTCCTGGCCTTCGAATTCCAGAGAGAAAAATCCGCGATAATCCGCGTTCTTTAAAATAGTAAATATCTTATCATAATCAAACTCGAGCGCTTTGCAGTCCTCACTTATATGATGCACCTTTGCGTGCATATGAGGTGCATATTTCATGCTATTCTCTACACCTTTGTAATTATCAGGATCATGGTAGTTACCTGTATCCAGGTTTATTCCTACCCATTCTGAGTTTATCTCTTTTATAAGTCTTAATGTGTCTTGTGAAGTAGGAAGAAAACCACCGCCATTGTGCGGTTCGATCGCTAAAACTATGCCGGTTTCTTTTGCCTTTTTCTCGCATTCCTTGATGCAAGCTACCATCTCCGGCCAAAGTTTTTCCCTATCTTCATAAGGCCACGGCCAGCCAGCGAATATCCTTAAAACAGGTGCCCCTAAGATATAAGCCGCATCCAGCAATGCCTTGACTGAATCGACCTCTTTTTTTCTGTCCTCTGCTGATGGTTTTCCGAAATTATTCCCAGGAGAAAGACAGGCAATAGTCAGATGCAGATCAGTAGCCATCTTTTTATAGGCAATCAGGGATTTCTTGTCGGTCTTCGGTAAATGATCGGCAATAATATCTATGCCACCCAGATGAAGGTCTTTTGCGCAGACCTTAAGAAGGCCTGGAAAATCCAATTTACCAGATTCTAATGACTTATGATATGACCAACTACATAGTCCGAGTTTCATTTAAATTCCTCCTTTGTGTAATTTTCCATCTCTCAAGAAAACATGTCT
>CAYULJ010000121.1:0-4600 GCA_964445715.1 uncultured Planctomycetia bacterium | reverse complement strand
ATTGCCTGGATCAGTGTGGGAACTTTTAGATTTAAACCAGAAGTAAAAAAAGTCATTGAAACACGGTTTCCGGAGAATAAAATTCTAGATGAAGAATTATTGACGGGTTTCGATAATAAACTGCGCTATCCTTACAAGATCAGGCATGATATTTATAAGGGTATACTAGAAATGCTGTCTAAGCGTTCAAAAAATATTCCTATCTATCTCTGCATGGAAGACGCATCCATGTGGCATACTTTCAAAAAATACCTCAGCTTGCCTTAATCTATTTTTTTCTTTCGCAAGATCAATTTTTTATTCACTGTATCTATCTCAAAATTAAAATTATTCAAAAACGACATACCCAGTAACCCATCATGAGCTTGTATTTCTACGTCTTCCGACAAAATCACTGCGCCGACATTTTTAGCTTCTACGTCCTCTATCTCTACGCTATCTAAGACCACATACTTTGCCTCGATCTTCTCGCCATTAGCCAGCTGTACCATAACATTATCTTTCTCTGTACTATCTGTTTTGATCTTTAATCTTCTTGCAATCTCATTAGAGAGAAGTATAGTAGAAGCGCCTGTATCTAAAAGAAGTGACGCCTTGACCTTTTTATTTAAAAGGACCTCCACTATAATATGTCCTAAATCCTGCGAAAACGGGACATCCTTGGGCTCGAATTCCTTTCTCTTCCTTACTTTCTCCCGTTCTCTTTCTATCTCCTGCCATCTTTTTTCTTCTGATTTGCGTTGTATATGCCAATTCTTGCGAAGCAACTTTACCCCTTCAGGGCTAGACCTCTCTATGTTCTCTATGACATCCCTATGGAACTTTACAGTGCCAAAACCAACATTCAATACTACTTCATCGTCTTTCTCTTTCTCTATCAATCCCTCTATGCTACGGCCATTCTTTAGATAAATGACATCGGCACCCGCAACAACCACTAGAAAACTAACCAGAAAGAAAGCTATAAGCAATACTATCTTGATCTTCATAATACTAAATATACCACGAAGACCTGAAATATGAAATCATTTTTAATACCTATTGTCTTCCACTTTGGGTCATGTTAACATAGTATAAAAAGGAGGGATTTATGGATTTTTTTGAAGCAATAAAAAAAAGAAAAAGCGTAAGAGAATATTCTAACAAAAAAATCGAAAAAGATCTAATCGAAAAAATAGTGGATGCGGGCCGCGTCGCAGCAACAGCTAGAAATGAACAGCCGTGGGAGTTTGTCGTTACATATGACAAAGATGTACTCAAAAAGATATGCAGCATGTGTCCAAACGGTCCTTTTATCAAAGACGCATCCTGTCTGATTGCGGTCTTTTCAAAAAATACAAAGTATTATCTAGAGGACTGCTCTGCTGCTACGCAAAATATGTTGCTCGCTATCGAAGCGCTCGGTCTCGGAGGCTGCTGGGTGGCAGGAGATAAGAAAGATTATATAGGCGCGATTGGAAAAATATTTAATGCGGCCGAAGGATATAAGCTCGTAAGCATGATATCAGTAGGTTATCCAAGAAAATCACAAGGCCCCAAGGCAAAACGAAATAGCAAAGAAGTCTTACATTGGGAAAAATGGTAAGGGTTGCTCACCTTAAGTTTACACTTCAACATTGTTAAAGTGTAAACTTAAGAGTCCTTCTAAGCTAAATGTACAGCTTTCGCTATATAACTCGGTAAATTCTTAAATCCCTTATCCGCAATCTCCTTAAGTATAAGAGCAACCTGTTTACTGTATCTCTGCGATATACCTACAGGATCAAGGCCTGGCCAGCTCCAACAAGACGCATGGATCACGCCGTCAACCTCATAAGAAATATCATCGAGATATGTCGGATACATAGTCTCGATCGGAGATTGGCCCTTAGGATTAGAGATCAAATCCAAAATCACTGAGCCTTTTTTGAAAAGCTTTAGCATGTCGCGCGTTATAAAAATCTCCTTGCCTCTCTTTTCCATTGGCCAATTAATTGCATTTACAAGTATATCTGTCCCTGGTATATGTTTCGCCATATCCTTGAAATCGTCTTTATTTAATACCTCAAGTCTGCTAAACTTTCTGGCAACACACTGGATTGCACCAAACGCAACATTGCCATACCCCATGATCTTTACAAAACACCTCGAAGGATCCTTGTCCCAGAGCTCAAACCCTTTCTCCATAGCCAAATAACCAGTTTGATGCAAAGCCTCTATTTTGCGATGATCGAATTGGTCTTTGATTTCTTCCATTGCAATACCGCTTATTTTATATTTTTTCAATAAATTTCTCAGTTGGGCATTACTAGGCAAATGGAGCATTGACATTATAACCGAACCCGGCGTCATCATCTTAAGCTCTTCTTCCTTTGGCTCTTTAATCCGCAAGACCAATTGACATGAGTAAACTTTCCCCGCAGAAACTATCTTTGCCCCAGACTCCTCGTAATCCTTGTCTTTTATCCCAATGCCCTGGCCCGCGCCTCTTTCGACAAACACATCATGATCCGAAGTAATCATTCTTAACTCATCAGGTAGCAAAACTACTCTTTTCTCATTAGGTCTGTTCTCAGCTGCTATGCCTATCTTCATTCCTATCCCTCTAGTCTATATCTGCATAAAAGAATTTCTTGCCTTCAAAATTTCTAAATATATACCTTTTGCCTTTATGTTTAATGATATACTTGGGTAAAAGCGGTGTTTTTCCGCCTCCGTGCTTTAAATCAAGTATGAGATGAGGAATGGCCAGGCCAGAAGTATGGCCTATCAACTCTTTCATGATCTTAAGGGCCTTTCGTATGCTTACCCGAAAATGATAAGTCCCTTTAACAGCATCTGGAAGATAAAGATAATATGGTCTGACTCTCGTTGTCAAGAGCTCTTCAAAAAGTCTCTTGAGCACTTTTGAATTGTCATTTACGCCTTTCATTAATACTGTCTGATTTCCCATAATAATACCGGCGTCAGCCAACATATTGCACGCCTTTTTTGAAGCCTTTGTTATCTCCTGAAAATGATTGAAATGCGTATTGAAGTATATCGGTGAATATTTTTTGAGCATGTTGCATAATTTAGGCGTTATTCTCTGAGGAAGAACACATGGCATGCGGCTGTCTATTCTGACAATCTGTACATGTTTTATCTTTTTCAGCTCCTTAAGATAATATTCTATCATATCGTCATTTATGAGAAGGGGGTCTCCTCCGGATATGATAACGTCCCTTATATGTTTACGCTTTTTTATGTAAGCAAACGCTCTCTTAAGATCCTCTTTTTTTGCGACCTTATCTTCGATGCCTATTTTCCTTTTTCTTGTGCAGAAACGACAATATCCCGCGCACATATTCGATACTACTAAAAGCACGCGATCCTTATACCTATGGACCAGGCCTTCCACGGGAGTAAAATTTTCTTCCATAAGAGGGTCTTCTCTGCCTGTTTTATGAATGACCTCCAGAGCATCTGGTATGCATTGTTTCCATATAGGCCCTCCTGCCTTCCTGATAAGCTTAAGATAATATGGATTTATACCGATCGCATACTTCCTGGTAACCTTGTGCATTTTTCTTTTGTTTATTTTTATGAATTTACTGAGCGTCTCGGCATCAGTAATAGTATTAGAGAGTATCCTCTGCCATTTTTCCATAATATTTCCTGACTATTTTTTATTTAAAATATTCTCCAGCTCTTTTACGCCTATAAAGGTTCCGTATCTCTTCAGCAATGTTAACTTTGCTTCTATGTCTTCTATTCTGCCCTGCGATGCATACTCATAAGTATGAGATAACACCGAAACTACTATATCGCGTTTACTATCTATAATAGAGCGCTGCTTCAGATCAATGGCTATTTTTTCTATATCTTTTAATGAAGACTTCTCAAAATATAGATATTTACCTTTTGATACCCCCACTGGAATTTCCCACACCTTAGAGCTTCCCTTTTTACGGTGATCTTCGTAATCCATCCTATAATTATACTCTGGCGCGCCCCTCCAATCAGATACTATATAATTTTTGTGAGCAAGATATCTTCCTGGCTCACATGAAAAATCAAAATATATGTCATTTTTTTCCAAGATCTCTGTTATTTTATTTGAAAAACCTAGAACTCCTGACCGGTAACTTTTGATGCTAAGCCCAGCTTCACGAAAGGCCTTTGCTCTTTCTGTAATAACGCTCTTCATCCTGGAAGCATCCTTATAATAATACGCCTTGTAAGGGTCGTCTTCATGGCAATGCAGTCCTACGTCGCCGTTGTTTCTCGTGAGCTTTTTCCACAACTCTAAAAAAGGTTCCTTAATAAAAAAATCGCGCGCGCGGAAAGAAGTATGCGCAAAATGAATAAATCTGCCTCTGAGTATTTTTCCTGCCATTTCTATCTCGCGCTGAACCAGAGTCGTCAAAGCATCAACCTTGGGAGCGCGCTCTTCTTCTGAAAGATTCCTATAAAAATACTCGTCCCAATCACCATCTACGGTAAAAATAAGGTACAACATGTCTCTATTTAACCAAATATCACGGGCATTGTAAAGCCTTAAGTTCACACTTTTGCTTTACCCGTGCCAGAGGCTTTCAGGGACGCAAAATTGCTCCCAGCGAGGCAATTTTGCTCATTG
>CAYULJ010000120.1:0-4735 GCA_964445715.1 uncultured Planctomycetia bacterium | reverse complement strand
GCATAAAGACATTCGGAAGATTAAAAGATAATTACCCGACCAGCAAATTTCTTCCGGCAGCAGATCTTAAAATAGCAGAGATGCTTATAGAGGCAGGGAATTTCATAAAGGCTAAAGATGTCTTGAGAAAGGTTATGGAGGATTTCGAAGGCACTGCGTATAAAAATGTCGCCTCCAAGTATTTTGGTGATATTTTAAGAAAGGAGGGGGAGCTTAAGGCCGCCATTGAGCATTACAAGAATGCATTGGATAATAAGCGCGGAGATTTTAATGCGAATATACAATATATCGTAGCTCAGATTTACGAAGAATTGGGAGACAGAGATAATGCAGTGTCAGAGTATATGAAGGTGGCATATATATATCCAGATTCCACGCAGATTGTTATTGCTTCGCAATTAGATTGTGCTAAATTATTTGAGGAACAAAAAGATTGGGATAGCGCAAAGAAGCTTTATAAGAAGATATCATTTATGGATGTAGAAGAATCGCTATACGCGAGAGAGAGATTAGGCTGGATAAGAAGACACAGTCAACAATAACCGCTTAAGTTTACACTTTAACATTGTTGAAGTGTAAACTTAGGGATTGAAAAGGAGGAGGACGTGTTTGAGTTAATTCAAAAGGGTGGTCCGGTAATGTATCCGATTATACTATGTTCGATAATAGCTTTTGCGATTATAATGGAAAGGCTTTATCACTTATATAAGGCAAGGATAGACACGAAGGATTTTATGAGCAACATAGATATAACAATAAAGCGCAACAGGATCGCGGAGGCCATAAAGATCTGCGAAAAGACTCCGGGCCCTATCGCGCATATAGTAAAAGCAGGCGTGATGAAACACGATAGATCAAGGCAGGAGATAAGGGAGTCTATAGAGGATGCAGGGCATCAGGAGGTCCCCAGGCTCGAAAAACACATAAGCCTTTTAGCAACAATAGCGCACGTCTCACCGTTGTTAGGCCTGCTGGGTACGGTCACGGGTATGGTCAAGGCGTTTCAAATCATACAGGAGAAATCAGCTTCTTTTAATCCTGTAAGTCCAGGCGATCTGGCTGGCGGGATATGGGAAGCGCTTTTGACTACAGTGGCTGGTCTTATTGTCGCGATCCCAACTGTGGTGGCATATAACTATCTTGTAAACAAAGTGGATGAATTTGTCTTAGAGATGGAGAGAAGTGCTACAGAGGTGACGAATATCTTAACACAAAGGTCATAAAAATAGGGAGATATTGCCATGAGACTCAAGCGACGCGTACAATTTGTAAAAGGGCATCTTGATATAGCCCCTCTCATAGATTGCGTTTTTTTGTTATTGATATTTTTTCTTCTGACCTCGAATTTTATATTTCAGCCGGGGATCAAGATCAATCTGCCAAAAGCAGTCACGAGCGAAGTCGTGCAGGAAAATACCCTTGTCATAACAGTCACATCGGACAATAGGTTTTATCTAAACGAAGCGCCTATCACTTACACAGAATTAAAAAACAAACTGAAGCGCGAGTCCGGAACAACAAAGCCTATTTTGATAAAGGCGGACAGGGATGTTGCGCTTGGCAAAGTGGTAAACATATGGGACTTCTGCAGGGATATAGGGATTACGCAAATAAACATTGCAACGAACCAAGAGGTTAAGTAAAGCTATGAGCTTGTTTGAGAATCGTACTCTTAATATTGCGATAATAGTATCTGCATCGTGGCATATTATTTGTATATTTTCAATAGCGCCCATATTTACCACTGTTGATATAAAACAGACTTCAGCAACAGTCTCATTTTTGGGCTCTATACTGGAGCGAGTCGTAGCGACTCCAGAAAAGACATTTGCTTTGGACGATTTTTCTATGGCAAGACCAATAGAGGGGGCAGGGGGGAATGCGCTTAAATTGAGAGGACCTGAGCCTATTACTAAAGTTTCGACACTTAACACGGAGAAAGAAAAACCAGTCTTTTCTCTTGATAGAAGAGATGGCGCTATTAAAATGCATTATCAGAAAAAAGGCAAGTTGAGGATAGGATTGAAGAAGGCAGATGTATTGATTAACGGAGAAGTTGAAAATAGAACGTTGTTGTATAAGCCAGAATTGCCTAAGATCTCATTTTTTCCTTCTCGTTTTGGTTCTGATTATAATGTGACAATTAAGTTCAAGGTATCAAGGCATGGATTTGTAGAGAGCCCAGAATGTATTTTGTCAAGTGGTTCTCCTTCGATAGATCAGATGGCCATGAGACATGTAAGAAGGTGGCAATTTATGCCATCCAGCGCAGATGGGGCACAAGAAGGAATGGCACAAATCAGCTTTAGAGATAAATTATAGTGATAAAGATAGAATTTTCTTTAGCAGTTGCTTTGTACGTTCTTTTTACGACATGCCTGATCCTTGTGTTTTGGATGCTCAGTGAAAAGAAAAAAACGCAAGAAGCAATTCATCTGGAAGAGAGATTTTTTTGGCAATGTGCTATTTGCACCTATGTATATGTAGATAGCAAGCATGACGCTCTTTCTAAATGTCCTAGATGCAGTAGTTATAATAAAAAAGAGGAAGAAAAAATAGCGGAAAGTGCATAACGGATAACGTGTAGGTTTTTATCCGTTAGGCGCTACCCGCTAACATATAGGAGGCCTTTATGTCAGATGAAAAAGTACCCATTGGTCCGCCGCTGAAAGTCTTGGAATACAGGACGATTAGCAAGGGATTTGGCTGGTGGTCGGCAGTAGTGCTGGTTGAGTCATGGGGTAATAGGAGATTATGTCTTTATCTTTGGCAAAAGTCAGAGAATGGATGGAAGCGCAAGCAGAAATATACTATCCATAGTCAAGAACGCTGGCGCTTAATCTCAGGATCCATAGAAGAGTTGCTAGGCGAACTAGAATAAAGTAAACAACCATATAACTTAAGTTTACACTTTAACAATGTTGAAGTGTAAACTTAAACGCGGTGAGACATATGAAAAACAAGTATTATCACAAAAAGGGTGTAGTGCTTTTTGTAACACTGAGCATATTGTTATTGCTTTCTATAGGAGTGGCCGTAGTGCTCTTGGCGGCGTACAACTATGCCAATGTTACAGAGAATCAAATAAGAAGGACCAGAGCGATCGCCCTGGCTGAAGCAGGCATTAACTATGCCTATTGGAAGATAAGAGTAGGAGACGCTTCTATAGTTTATCCTTGTGCTCCTTGTACTTTGGAGCCACCTATAAGCCTCCCAACGATAGACTGGGATATTGAGGTAGATATAACCGGAACAGCGAACGGCCGTAAGACAGTAGAGTCAAAAGTCACCTATCCTAAGGCAACAGTGCTTTCGGATTAGATGTTGTAACTTCAATAAAATCAATAAGATAGATATATAATTTTTCCTCTTAATTTGCCCTTGCCTTGACAAAGTAAATTCCTTATGGTATATTTGATTTCACCTAACTCTAGGTAAGTTTATTAGGGGGTGTTATAGATGCCAAGATTAATGGATACAGATGAGCTGGCCAGATATCTTAAGCTTGAGAAGCAGACCATTTACAATTGGCTCCACCAGAAGAAGATCTCAGGTATAAAGGTGGGTCATGTTTGGAGATTTGACAAGAAGGCGGTTGATAAATGGTTGAATTCTAATATGATAGAGGCCAAAGCAAAGACAAAATAGGAAAGTATTTATGAAGAAAAACATCCTTTCTTTATTCCGGGGGAAGAAGACCGTTGGTTTATATATTGGGCATAATACTATTGATGTGGCTGTTGTTAAAGCTACTTTAAACGGGCCCAAGCTTATAAACTTTGGACAGGCGTCTATCCTTCCAAAGGATGAGGATAGAGAGGATATAGCTACAGAAAAAACTGAGAGAGCTTTTAGAGTAGACAATATACAAGAACCAGGAGTAAAAAAGAAATCCACGGATGATTATATAGTGGAAGCCATACAAAGAGTTTTTAGAGAAAATAATATAAAGTCGGCCAATGTGGTAAGCGCTATTCCGAGCGAAGAGGTTATGGCGCGTTATTTCCAGATGCCAAAGATCCCAAAGCAGGAATGGCAATCAGCTATAAATTTTGAAGCAAAGCGGTATATTCCTTTCCGACTGGAAGACGTAGCTTCGGATTTTCATGTAGCTCAGGCCAAGCTTTCTTCGACTGGCATGGATGTCATATTTGCTGCGGCTAAGCAGAAAACAGTTGAACGGTTTGTCAGTTTATTTGATAAGGCCGGTATCAAAATTTTTGCAATTGAACCATCGCCATTCAGTTTGCTCAGGGCGCTAAACGAGGCTGGCCAGATAAATCCTAAGATTAATATGGCAGTCGTAAACTTAGAAGCAAAAGGGGCCAATATCAATATTCTAAGGCATGGCATACCATACATAATAAGGGATATACCGCTTGAAGCCATGTCTGAAGAAAAATCCCTCGAGCCCATATTTGAAAAACTTTTGCTAGAGATGAAACTTTCTTTTGATTTCTACGAGAAGCAGTTTCCCTCCGAAACAATAGACAAGATGATTATTTATAGCACCTTGCCTCTTGGAAACTGGCATGAAATAGTGGCAAAGGAATTGCAGTTGGCAGTGGAAATAGGAGATCCTTTTAGAGGTATTAAGATTAAAGAAGATGTCGTGCCTTCTGGGCTTGCTATCTGTTTCGGATTGGCCCTTAAAGGCATAGTGAAGCCTTATTTAGATCTAAACTTATACAAAGAGCAATTTTTAGTCTACAAGCGCAAGGAAGTCTTTTTGAAG
>CAYULJ010000119.1:0-5106 GCA_964445715.1 uncultured Planctomycetia bacterium | reverse complement strand
ATAATCATCTTCGATCCGGTTTTTATCCGCCATAGAACCACCGTATTCGACCGGCTGGTTCTCTCCGTAAAATACCAGAGGAATACCCATCTTTATTGCCATATGCAGAGGATAGGCATTAGCGCCATAGCTCCATCCTTCATAATGATCCCCCAGTAATTCAAACGCCAATCGCGATATCTTCCGATGCAATATCCCGTTCGGGCGATAAAGGATACTATCAAATCCGGAATCGATCAGCGACTGGAGATTCTTCCAGCCATGCGCCGTATACTGGTGCGGCGTCCAGGTAACGCTTAAGGGATGCATGCCGTAGACGTGTTTCAAGTTATGGGCCACATACCCGCTATCTTTACCACCGCTGGAAGGAACAATGGCATCATAACTTCCATCCTTGGACCTATACTTATCCAGCAGCCTTAACAGCTCATCTTCTCTCTTTTTCCAATCGATCAAGCGATCTTTCTCATAGGCATAGTTACAAGCAGCGCACACCCTGTTCTCATCAAACTGCAGTCTCGGCCTCTGATTAGGGTTAACGCACTTACTGCAATAAAACACTTCCTTCGGTAACTTGTCTATCTGGCTATCCAGGACAATATCGATAAGTGGTAAGCGCTTTTTAAAAAGCGGCGGAAGGTTTGAACTCAGTGAACTCAGTGCATTTTTTGAAGTCGATTGCGGAAGAACCAAAGTTTTTGAACTCATTATATAGCCTCCTTTTTCATACAACATTTAAAGCACGACGCTTCGGTTGTCAACAAATAAATTGGAGTAAATTTTTATACCATGTCTAATAACGGGGCCGTAAATGACAAGGGAAAAAGTGTATCTAATATTCCTCCCTTTCTCCCTACAAACGGCAGTTCAGAAGGCCTTTCAGGACCAAATAATATCTTGACCATCTGGGTATCAGAAAAGGTTCCAGCAAAGCAAGTATCCGAATCCTCATCGATACGGACACAAGAAGCCCAACTGGATAACGCTCCGTCTTGTTTCATGGATAATTTAACAGCGTACCCGGTTTTCTCTATCTTCATTGATAAAGAAGACTGCAACTGCTTCATCAGTCTTTCGAAATCATTTATACGGACATTGCAAGCATGTTCGCTATGAGACCATTCACAAAAATTAAAAAAATCCTCCTTTCTTTCTCTTGGAAAAGGGGCTCCAATAAAAACACACTCACTACATTTAGAATTGCTCATCAGCCAATTCAATACTATCAAGATCTCTTCAAAACGCCCGTTGGCATAATGTACCTCTAGATACTTGGCATCTAAAAGGGGAGAAATATTAATAGTTACGATAGCTGGATGAGATAGATCGTCAAAGATATAACTTCTTGCTATGCCTCGATTAAATACCCTTACGTGATACTCAGCAGAATCTTTCAAATATAGATTCCGCACATCAGTTAAACCTTGAATAAATTTTTTATCTTCGGGTAATCTTATTTCGCGGATCTTTTGCTTCTCTGCCTCCGTAGCATCCCGGAATTTTCGCCTAGGAATAAAATATCGTGTATGTTTACCACCTAATTCAAATCCAAAATGCCTGTACCTATCGCGATACCCCCATAACAGTCCTATTGGCTGTTTGTCTTCTCTCATCATATCATTCGCCCGCTGCATTAAACGAACCATCATCCCCTGTCTTCGAAATTCAGGGAGCGTCACCACCCCTGTAATCACGCCAACCTCAACCGGTATCCCTGCGACTTTAAGAACCATAGGGATAACTGTAACCGTGGCAATAATCCGACCTTGATGTTTAATGAGAAGGCAACCTTTATGCCAATCAATTTCTCTATCTCCAAAAATATGATATGCCCACGTTTTCCAATCACACCCAAAGCGATGTTTCAGAATATATTCGTCATATAAATAAAGAAGCTCTTTTTGATCTTCTGGCCTTGCCTTTACAATTTTTAGATCATTAACACCAATGTCAATTATCATAATGAAAGCTCTGCTGCCATCTGGCCGCCTCCAAATAACATAAGATGGCTAATTTTGTTGAATTTCATCTTACCTCCTCTTTTATGTCTTTATAGAATATTACTAATTTAAGGCTGCTATGATGCCGACGCCAATGGCAATACGGGATAACATCTCTACGGTATCACGCAATAACTGTCCTGGTGGCGTCCAATACTTAAACTCTTGAGGAACCACTATTGTATCGCCTCTTCCAACCCTCTTTGACATCATAAATTTACTGACTGCTTCGCCATTGGCCTTGATAACATATATACCGGCCTTGTCTGCGTGCTTTGTCAGGCCACCTGTCCTGCGGATATAATATTCCAGGCCCTTGCCTGATTCGAAACGAACTGATGTAGGGTTATTTACGCTACCCATAACAGTTATAGCTGAAGGGTTCTGTGATATTGCAAGGACATCCCCGTCTTCCAATAATATGTCATATTTAGTGCCTTTAAACTCAGCGAGAGGTTTAAGCCTTATCACCATCCGGCCTTCCATCTTAGCTGATTCTATAAAGTTTAATGTCTCTCTTCTCATTTTCATAGACTCTGATATCATTCCTTTATCCAGCCCGGATTCTCTTCTCAGCAAAATCGCCTGCTGTTCTTCAAGTATGGATTTATTCTCTCTTTCGATAAAACTCTGCCTCATCTTTTCCTGCGCTTCTTTTATGGATTTACGGGTAAAGACAGCCCCGTCTAAAAATGCCTCTTCTGTAAAGCCTCCTGCGCGCTCAATAAGAGAACTGATCCTTTCCCCTTCCCTAATAGAGTAAGTCCCGGGGAAATTAACCTCTCCCCTTATAGTAATTTTTCTTCTCTGGGTAAGCCTTGGTTCTGATTGTACAAAAAGCGCGTCCCCTGCACGCAACATAATATCTTTGTCAATGATTATATCTATATCCGAAAGTTGTTTTATTCCTATCTTTCTCACAACAGGCTGTTCACCTGGCATAATATGGAATAATTCTGCGCCCCTAATGACCTCATCAGGTTTTATGCCACCTGCCTTGAAAATAAGATCTGATACCTTCATCTTTGGACTGAGTTCATATTTCCCTGGTCTGTTAACCGCGCCATCCACCTCTATGAAGGCTGGAGGTTGGGCCTGGGACTCAGAATAGATAAGCAGGATATCCCATTCACTCAAGAATATATCTTCCGCCTCTTCCCCAAGTCTTATACTATTAAGATCTATAGGTATGATCTGGCGTGTCCTGTCCTTTGTAACCCTTGCGATTTCAGCCCTGTGTAAATATGTCCCGGGCAAGAAACCCTTTGCCCTGCTTATAAGATCCCCGATTTTCATATCCTCTGATAAGGCATAATCCCCTGGCCGCTCCACGTTTCCTATAACAGATACAAAATCATGTTTTAACCTCACGATAGGCGAAACAATCACGAGGTCACCGTTTCTCATCTTTATATCTTCCAGAGAGAATTCGCCTAATTCTGTGCGACTCAGTTCTATGTCAAGCATCACGCGCCTTTCATTATTCTGGATGCGTTCTACCTGTAATCGCTGGAGATCTCCTGTAGGAGTAATACCTCCTGAAAAATTCAATAGATCCTGTAATGGAATCTCGCTCTTTGTCTCGTATATCCCGGGGCGCTTTACATTGCCGGCAATCGCAACTACATCTCCCACCGAAGGTACAAATATGGTATCGCCTGACTGGACCCTGGCAGGCCTTATTATCTTTCCCTGTAAGAGAAAAGGATATAAGTCTATCTTTTCAGCCTTTCCGTCCGGATGTATGAGCTTGACCCTTCTTAAAGACCCGAGCTTTGTCGGTCCGCCTGCCGCGTATAACGCCTGAAAGATAGATGCCTGGGAACTTACTCCGTAAACCCCTGGTTTCGCAACCTCTCCCATTACATAGACCTGGATGTCGCGAAGCTTGCCCATTGAGAGATCCATGTAAAAATTCGTATAGTGTTTATCAAGGCGTTGTTTTATACGTGTTTCGGTTTCTTTTAACTTCAAACCCCAGACATAAAGCGGCCCTGCCTTTGGAAGCATGATCTTGCCTTCGCGGTCCACCTCCACGGGAAAACTTTCCTGAACACTTCCCCAGATATTGATGATCAGGGTATCTCCTGGACCAATCACATAATCCGGGCTGACAGGTACTACAGCTGTTTGAGATGTAGATTGAAAAGAAAGGCTCGGAGCATCTACTCCTGTGCCTGAAGAAAAAGCAGCCTTTAATATGCCCAGTGCACCCAGTGTCTCGCCCCCTCTCTCCACTGTCTCCAACCCCTGTTTCTGATCCTGTTCCTCGGGCATCTCAAACAAATCATAACCAAACTGTATCAATGCCTTTGAAACTCCAAAAGGAATGGATTTTGCAAAACTTGTCTCTATAATGGATGGTTTTTCTAAAGAAAGGGCGGATTGCATTAACTTTCTGTCTTCCATTACATCACCTTCTGGAAAAAAACCATAATCGTCATACGGACAGGTCAGTTTCTGGCGAAGCTCATATTCTATCCTATCAAAGTCATTTAATTCTAAACGGGATAATTCTTCCTGTGCTTTCAAAAAGTCCTTGCCAGTCTCATCACTATCTTTTTTACTCTTAAATAAACCGTACGGGGACTTTCTCTCTTTTTCTTTATTTTTTTTCTGCTCTGACAGCGCCTTAAGTTCTCTGGCATCCTTTAATATCTTATCCCTTGGAATCTCGTAATGCACCCAGTGTGAATGAGGGCTTTCCTTCCCAGGTATATAGTAAAATTCCATACCGCAGCGAGGGCAACGAGCCTTCTTGTATATAACTGGCGCATAACCGGCTGACTCATCCACGCGCTCCTCAGGATTGAAAGCACTACCCAACCTTACCTCATATGAAAACGCACCAGCCGGTAAAAGCGTGGTTAATAAAAATACGAGTGACAGAAATAGATTGAAATTTACAAATTTCCTGAACATGATAACCTCCTTAGAATTTTCTTCTTGCCTCAACGCCTATAATGTGGTTTCTTGCCTCATTTACAGTATTGTCGTAATTAGTTATATCTTCAAATTCATAAAATACGTCTATCTCGATACCTTTTATATTATACATCTTTAAAGCGTCTATTACACCAAATTCTATACTCAGTTCATTTATAGT
>CAYULJ010000118.1:0-5137 GCA_964445715.1 uncultured Planctomycetia bacterium | reverse complement strand
ATCGTGGCGCAGCTCCAATAAATTGGGCGATTGCAAATGGCGAAAAAGAGACTGGTGTTACAATCATGAAGATGAACGAGAGGATGGATGAAGGGGATGTGCTGTCGAAAAAAGAGATCTCTATGGCGCCAGAGGAAAATGCTGTTTCTCTTTCGCGAAAGCTCTCTAGAGCTGGAGCTTCTTTATTACTGGAGTCAATAGGGAGCATTGAAAACAACAACGCAAAGTTTGTTCGGCAAGATGATTCCAGAGCGAGCTCTGCGCCTAAACTCAAAAAAGAAGATGGTGCCATAGATTGGAACTGGGACGCAGAGAAGATCTACAATAGGGTACGGGCGTTTGTGCCTTGGCCTGGTTGTTACGCATATTTAAACAAAAAGATCCTTAAGATATGGAAGGCGAAGCCGTGTAATAGCAATAAAGGCAGGCTTACCGATGTGAAGCCTGGCATGATATTTGAAATCAACAAGGCCGGCATATTGGTAGGAACAGGCAAAGATCTTCTTGAGGTGCAAGAATTGCAGTTAGAAGGTAGAAGACGTATGAATGTAGAAGAATTTATTATAGGGTATAAAAAAATCGCCCCAGGTATTTTTCTATTGCAGAAATAATTTTTTGTGATACAATAATTTGACTTAAAAATTAACTTGTGAATTACAAATAGCAAAGGACGGATGATGCCAGAACTACGCAAAGACCCAATAATAGGAAGATGGGTCATTGTCTCTCTAGAGAGAGCCAAGAGACCCAATGATTTTAAGATCACCCACCCTGAATCAAAAGAAGGAGAAGAGGAATGCCCTTTCTGTGAGGGCAAAGAAGAAAAGACTCTCCCTGAGATCTTCGCTAAAAGAAAAGATTCTTCAAAACCAAACTCACCTGGCTGGCAAGTGAGGGTCGTTCCTTCGATCGCTGAAAGGCTTAACCTAAAGATGACTCTCCAAAGAAAAGGTTTAGGCATGTACGATGTCATGAACCCAGTAGGCGAGCATGAGATTATAATAGAGAGCCCTGATCATCTAAAGGATATACATGAGCTCTCAGAAGAGCATATCCAGCTTGTAATGGAGACCAGTGTCAAAAGGATACAAGAATTAGAAAAATCCACCACTTTAAAGTATTGCCTATTATTTAAAAATCATGGCTTGAGGGCAGGAGGCAGCAGGACTACCCAGCATTTAAGAAGCCAGATCATCGCAACCCCTTCAGTCCCAAAAAGAGTAAAGGAAGAACTCGAAGGCTCAAGGCTATATTATCAGTATAAGACTAGATGCATATTCTGTGACATAATACAGCAGGAACTGGATTCAAAGAAAAGAGTCGTTCTTGAGACCGACTCAATAGTAGCCTTGACCCCATTTGCCTCGCGGTTTCCCTTTGAGGTGTGGATTCTTCCAAAGAGGCACTCATCAGACTTTACTCATATACAAAAGAATGAAGCAAAGGATTTGGCGACAGTCTTTAAAGAATTATTCTCAAAGCTCTGCGTCGCTTTAAACGATCCGCCATATAACTACATGCTTCACACGACTCCTTTTATACGCAGTAAAAGACCAGGCTACTGGCATACTATAAAGGAAGACTATCACTGGCATATAGAGGTAACCCCTCGCATAACCCATGTTGCTGGCTTTGAATGGGGCTCAGGTTTTTATATAAACCCTACACCACCAGAAGAAGCAGCCAAATACCTAAGAGAGGCCTAAGACAATGTCACAATATAGACGCGACCCTATAACTGGAAGATGGATAATAGTAGATATTTCAGAACCTAAAAATCATCAGCAATTCGAGCTTGCGCCCCTGACTAAAAAAGGAGGCACCTGTCCATTCTGTGAGGGCAATGAAAAAATGACCCCTCCTGAAGTGGAAGCTGTAAGGGATGAGAAAAGTCAGCCTAACTCTCCTGGCTGGTCAGTAAGGGTAGTTTCCAATAAATTCCCTGCTTTAAGAATAGAAGGCAATCTAGACAAGCGCGGGATAGGCTTATATGACATGAGCAATGGAGTGGGTGCCCATGAAGTCATAATAGAGACCACGGAGCACTACAAAGACTTAGCTGATCTTTCGCCTCATCAGATACGCAACGTGATTTTTAAATACCGCTCTAGAAGCCTAGACTTAGAAAGAGACGTAAGGTTTCAATATATCCTACTCTTCAAAAATCACGGTGAAAAAGCAGGCGCTTCTTTAGAGCATACCCACACTCAGCTGGTTGCTTTGCCAATAGTTCCGAAAAGAGTAAGAGAGGAGCTCAAGGGGGCCCGAGAATACTATAATTACCGTGACAGATGCGTCTTTTGTGACATGATAAACCAGGAAAAAGAGGACAAGGTGCGGATCATCCAGGAAAATAACCATTTCATATCTTTTGCTCCGTTTGTATCTCGCTTTCCGTTCGAGGTGTGGATACTACCTAAGATACACAATCCACACTTCAAATCCATAGATGATAACAGCGCAGACGATTTGGCTGTAATATTAAAGGATGCCCTTGCAAGGATAAAGACCTTGTTAAAAGACCCGGCTTATAATTTTATAATACACACCTCTCCAATAAGAAACGGGATGAACGAGGAATTTCACTGGCATTTAGAAATAATGCCAAAATTAACAACAGTTGCTGGTTTTGAGTGGGGTTCAGGTTTCTACATAAATCCTACTTCCCCTGAAGAGGCAGCAAAGTGTCTTAAGGAAGTCAAATAAAAGGAGGATTGACATGACAGTAAAAGTTGGCATTAATGGTTTTGGAAGGATTGGTAGGAATATATTCAGGGCAGCCATTGAAAACAAGAATATAGATTTTGTGGCTGTTAATGATCTGCCTGTGCCTCTTACCGCACTAGCGCATCTTTTAAAGTATGATTCAATTTTAGGAGAACTCAAAGTAACGGTAGAAGCAAGAGGAGATACGCTGGTTGTCAATGGTAAAGAAATAAAGGTGATGAGCTGCAAGGATCCTGCAGAGATACCATGGGCAAAGTTGGGAGTCCAGGTAGTAATAGAATCAACAGGAGTTTTCAGAGACAAGGAAAAAGCGGTAAAACACATACAGGCTGGCGCGAAAAAAGTGATTATAACAGCTCCTGCCAAGAATGAGGATATTACGATTGTCCTTGGCGTAAATGAGAACATGTATAATCCGTCAAAACATCAGGTAATATCAAATGCCTCATGTACGACAAATTGCCTTGCACCTGTTGCGAAGATTTTGATTGAAAATTTTGGGATCAAAAGAGGGTTGATGACTACTATACACTCATACACTAACGATCAGAAAGTCTTGGATCTCGTGCATAAAGATCTAAGGAGAGCTAGGGCTGCTGCGCTTTCCATGATACCTACGACCACTGGTGCTGCAAAGGCAGTGAGCCTTGTTCTGCCTCAGCTCAAAGGTAAGCTCGACGGCCTTGCGATAAGAGTGCCGACGCCCAATGTGTCGCTCGTAGATCTGGTATGCGAGGTCGAAAAAGATACTTCCAAAGAAGAGGTCAATAGGGCGATTAAAGAGGCGGCAGAGGGAAAAATGAACAAGGTTTTGGAGTATTGTAATAAGCCGCTTGTATCAAAAGACTTCAATGGTAACCCTAAATCTTCAATAGTTGACGCAGACCTTACCAGCGTGATCGATAAGAGACTTGTAAAGATCTTGAGCTGGTATGATAATGAATGGGGTTATTCTTGTAGGGTCGTAGATCTTGTAGAGTATATCGCTAGCAAAGGTTTATAGCAAGTAACCGCGGGACTCCATGCAGAATCTTAAGTTCACGCTTTAACATTGTTGAAGCGTGAACTTAAGGCGGGGTTCCGCAATTTTATTATTATGAATATTTTATTCGCTTCTTCAGAGGTTTTTCCTTTTGCAAAGACAGGAGGACTGGCAGATGTAATGGGTGCCCTTCCTGAGGCTCTGAGCAAAAGAGGTCATAGGTGCAGCATAATCCTTCCTTATTATAAATGCGTTAAAGAAAAAAATTTCTCTCCAAAACTTTTCAAGAAAGATGTTACGCTTAAGATAAATAATAAAAACGATTTATTCGATCTTTATCTTTTAAAACATGGAAATGTAGATGTATATTTTGTAGAAAAAGACGAATATTACGACAGGGCGCATCTGTATAATACCCCTCAAGGCGATTATCCTGACAATGCATTGAGGTTTGGTTTTTTTGCCAAGGCTATACTGGCATCTATATCCTGCTGCATAGGCAGACAAGATGTTTTACATTGCAATGACTGGCAATCTGCTCTCATCCCTCTTTATATTAAACTTTTACATAAGGATGATAAGAATTTCATTGGCACAAAGACGCTTTTTACTATCCACAATATGGCATATCAAGGTGTTTTTGACAGAAAATTTATGGAGCCGCTCGGAATTCCTGGCGATCTATTTGTTCCGAAAGGCCTAGAATTCTATGGTAAGATAAATTTTATGAAGGCAGGTTTGATTTATTCTGATGCTATCGGCACCGTGAGTGAGGGGTATAGCCGGGAGATCCTGACGCCAGAATTTGGCTGCGGCCTTGACGTTTTTTTGCGTACCAGAAAAAAGGATCTTTACGGGATAGTAAATGGCGTAGATTATTCTGTATGGAATCCAGAGACAGATAAATTTATAATAGAGAGGTACAGCAAGAAAGATCTGAGCGGCAAAAGACATTGTAAAGAGGATCTCTTGCAGGAGTTTCATATAGAAGGTGACACGGGGAGACCTCTTGTCGGTATGATAACTAGGCTTGCCGAGCAGAAAGGCATTGATTTGGTTTCTAAGTGCATGGCTGACATTCTGCGATTAAAAGTTGATTTTGTGATTCTGGGATTCGGTGAAGAGAAATACAATGCCCTATTCAGTGATCTCGCTAAAAAATACAAGGGGCGCGTCGGAGCAAAGATAGGTTTTGATAATGCATTAGCGCATAAGATAGAGGCAGGTTGTGATATTTTTCTGATGCCTTCCAAGTATGAGCCATGCGGTTTAAATCAGTTGTACAGTTTAAAATATGCTACTGTACCAGTTGTCAGGGCAGTTGGCGGATTGGATGATACCGTTACAGAATTCGACCCTTCCACTGAGAAGGGAAATGGTTTTAAATTTAAAAAAGCTACTCGCAAGGCTCTTTTGAAGGAACTTGCT
>CAYULJ010000117.1:0-5215 GCA_964445715.1 uncultured Planctomycetia bacterium | reverse complement strand
GCAAAGGTCTTAAGCGCAAAGGTCTTTACGAATGACTATAATCTCAATAAGATCGCAGAGATCCAGGGCGTGAAGGTACTCAATGTCAATGAGCTCGCGAATGCGTTAAGGCCTGTTGTTCTGCCCGGCGAGGTTCTGGATATAAGACTTATAAAGGAAGGTAAGGAATATAACCAGGGCGTAGGTTATCTGGAAGACGGTACCATGGTGGTGGTTGACAACGGGAGAAGGCTTATAGGTCAGAATGTCCGCGTAGTAGTGGGTAGCGTACTTCAGACAGCAGCGGGCAGGATGATATTCGGAAAATTGCCAGGCGACACAAATAAGAGAAATAGACGCTAAAATGCAACGCATGCCAACTCTTAAGTTTGCATACCACTTCGTGGCACAAGCTTTCAACAATGTTAAAATGTGAACTTAAGAGTTATACCAATAAAATGAAAGTTGCAGCTATTGTTCCTGCCGCAGGTAGAGGGAAAAGGATAAACTCAAAGGCACAAAAGCCTTACATCGAACTTTGCGGTAAACCAATAATCGCCCACACATTACTCAAGCTCTCAAGAACTAGATCTATCGCAGAAATAATCGTCGCTGTCAATAGAAAGAACGTAAATAAAGTCAGACGTGATGTAATCGCTAGATTCAAAATTAAAAAGACAAAAGTCGTTGCTGGCGGTAAAGAGAGAAAAGATTCTGTTTTTAATGCGCTAAAGAATGTCTCTAGAGATGTTGATTATATTTTGATTCACGATTGTGCGCGCCCACTTGTCACTGACAAAATAATCGTCGCTTCTTTGAAGACGGCACAGCGCTTTGGTGCCAGTGTTGCCGCGGTACCTGTCAAGCCGACATTGAAACGCATAGGTAAGAATGGACGCATTTCTTGCACGCCAGACAGAAGAAATTTCTGGGAAGCCCAGACCCCGCAGGTTTTTAAAAAAGATTTATTAGAGAGAGCATATAAAAGACTTGGAAGAGTTGGCGCTAGCGTGACAGACGATTCCATGCTGGTAGAGCGGATCGGCGTGAAGCCAAAAATTGTTTTGGGCTCTTATAGCAATATAAAGATAACAACGCAAGAAGATCTTGCGCTGGCGAGGATATTATGTAACTCTTAAGTTTACACTTTAACATTGTTAAAGTGTAAACTTAAGCGCTCTCCTACAGGATACAGGAGGATTTATGCGGATTGGAATAGGTTATGACATACATAGGTTTGTCGAGGATAGGCCTCTCATGCTGGGCGGAATCGAGATCCCGCATATCAAAGGTTTAGAAGGGCATTCAGACGGAGATGCGCTTATACATGCAGTGTGCGATGCTATTTTGGGAGCTGCCGGGCTAGACGACATAGGTCATCAATTTCCCGTAACCGATGACAGGTATGCAGGTATTGCCAGTGTAGAGCTTTTAAAAAAGGTGAAGGAGTTAGCAGAAGGAAGACAGTTCAAGGTGGAATACGTAGACTCTGTGATTATATTAGAAGAGCCCAAAATAGCGCCGTTCAAGGAAAGCATGAAGACTGAGATATCAAAGGCGCTCAGCGTGGATAAGGACAGCGTTAGCATAAAAGCAACTACACAGGAAGGCATTGGCGCAATAGGCAGAGGAGAGGCGATTGCTGCCTATGCTGTTGTGACTTTGCGCACATCCAAGAAAAAATAATGAGCATTAAAATACATAATACGCTTAGCGGAAAAAAAGAAGAATTTAAACCTATTAAAAAAGGCGAGGTCGGAATGTATGTGTGTGGCCCGACAGTCTATGACGATCCGCATATCGGCCATGCGAGGAGCGCTTATATATTTGATGTCATTCGCAGATATTTTGAATATAAGAAGCTCAAGGTCAAATTCGTGAGAAACGTCACTGATGTGGATGATAAAATAATCAATAAGGCAAACGAAGAGTTCAGAGAAGAGGATTTAGTCAGCGCCGTAAAAAGGGTTTCGGATAAATATCTCAAGAGTTACCATAAATATATGGATGCGCTGGGTATCGGACGGCCGAATAAAGAGCCAAAGGCAACCAAGTATATAAATAAAATGAAGGATTTTATAGCGCTCTTGATCAAGCGCGGAGTGGCTTATGAATCAGGCGGCGACGTGTATTTTGATGTGAGAAAGGCCAAGGATTACGGTAAATTGTCTAACCAGAGCCTTGAGATGCTGGAAAGTGGCGCAAGGGTTTCTCCGGGAGAAAATAAAAAAGACCCTCTTGATTTTGCATTATGGAAAAAGGCTGAAAAGGACGAAGTTTCATGGTCCAGTCCTTGGGGACCAGGCAGGCCTGGTTGGCATATAGAATGTTCAGTGATGAGTTCTGATATATTAGGGGACGAGTTTGATATACATGGTGGCGGTATGGATCTAATTTTCCCTCATCACGAAAATGAAATCGCACAGTCAGAAGGCGCCGGAAAGAAATTTGCCCGATACTGGATACATAATGGTTTGCTCACTATTAATAAGGAAAAGATGGCCAAGTCTTTGGGTAATTTTGTGACGATAGAAGAGGCGTTGGTCAAATATCCGGCTGACGCGCTTAAGATATTATTTTTACAGGCGCACTATTCTAACCCGATGGATTTTTCTTGGGAGAAGATGGAGGAGGCAAAGAAGGCTTATGTGCGCATTGATATATTTAGAGGAAAATTAAAGAACATGGAGTTACCCAAAAGCGGTGCTGGAAGGACATATGAATTTAGAAAAGAATTTGAAGAGGCCATGGATGATGATTTTAATACCCCAAAGGCCCTTGCAGTCTTGTTCGATATGGTCAATAGGGCCAATAAGTTAATAGATAGCGAAGAAGAAATGAAAATGTTTATTTTAGGAACTGCAATGGACACCTTAGAGGATATATCCAATGTTTTTGGTATTACATTTATGCAGAAAGAGCTGTCAATTTCAGAACAAGAGATCGAAAAAATGATAAAGATGAGAAATGAGGCCAGGAGAAATAAGGATTTTAAAAAGGCTGACAAGATACGTGAGGATCTAGATAGATCAGGTATTATAGTCGAGGATCAGAAGGGCGGTACGACTTGGCGTGCAAAGGAAGCTTAAGTTTACACTTTAACATTGTTGAAGTGTAAACTTAAGCGGAAGATATGATGAGAAAAGGATTGTTTATAACTTTTGAAGGGCCGGAGGGGAGTGGCAAAAGTACGCACTCTAGACTCTTGTGCGAGTTTCTTAAAAAGCAGGGCTTGAATATCCTGCATACACGCGAACCAGGAGGGACTGTAGTCGGTGAGAAGATAAGAAAGGTTTTATTGGATCCCGAGAACAAAGGCATGGACGTAGTGTGCGAGTTGCTTTTATATATGGCTGCGCGAGCGCAAATAGTAAAGGAAAAGATCCTGCCGGCTTTAAGAAAAGGAAAGATAGTAGTATGCGATAGATTTATGGACGCTACCCTGGCTTATCAAGGATATGCCGGAGGACTCGATATAAAATTGATAAAAGACATAGGCAGTCTTACTACTAATGGAATAAAACCTGACATCACTTTTATATTGGACATAGACGCGAAGAAAGGGCTTTTGCGTTCTACAGGGAGCAAGGATAGGATGGAAAAAAAGTCGCTCTCGTATCATAAAAAAGTAAGAAAAGGATATCTTAATATCGCAAGGAAAGAGCCGCGTCGCGTAAAAGTTATCTCTGCGCTCGGAAAGATAACTGAGACACAGGAGAAGATACGGAAAATAGTGTCAGGCCGTATCCTTAAGTTTACACTTTAACATTGTTGAAGTGTAAACTTAAATAACCAACGATGTCATTTAATAAAATAATCGGACAAGATATAGCAATCAGGGTGCTTAAGAACATAATTGCAAGAAAACAAGCAAGGGGAACTTATTTATTTTTAGGTCCTGACGGGGTTGGAAAGCGCACTGCAGGCGTTGAATTTGCCAAGGCAATAAATTGTGAGAAAAATTCTCAGGACGCTTGCGATGACTGTGTCTCTTGCAATAAGATAGAGTCTGGAAATCATCCTGATGTCTTTTGCATATTTCCAGAAGGGCCGTCGGATTCAATAAAGATCGAGAAGATACGGGATATTATTTATCAGGCAAGCCTAAAACCTTACGAAGCGAAAAAGAGGGTTTTTGTTATAAATGAAGCTGAGACCGCGACTTTAGAGGCGCAGAATGCCTTTTTGAAACTTTTAGAAGAGCCACCTGAGAGTCACATTATGATATTGATCGCTTCTAGTCTGGCAGGGCTTTTGCCTACTGTGCTCTCGCGGTGCAAAATATTGAGATTTAACCTGCTTTCGAGAGAACTCGTTCAAGAATTTTTGATGACTCATGATATTGAACAGGAAGAGGCGGTTTTATTTTCACATATGGCAATGGGCAGCATTGGCAGGGCATTGTCTTTCAAAGAAAATGATTTGATTTCGCGACGCAACCAAGTGGTAAATGACTTTTTTTTCAGAAAAAGCGCGCTATTGAGAGAGGATGTATTGAAAGGGCAGATCGACGAAGACATAGAAGAGACCCTGTATATACTTCTGTGTTGGTACCGTGATCTTTTTGTATCGAAATTCACACAAGAAGAAAGTCAGATCCTGAACATAGATAGATTTAGCGAGATATCTTCGTATTCGAACAGGTTTACAAAAGATAAACTAGAGCAAGATCTTTTTAGTATAATGAAGACAATCGAGTACACCAGAAGAAATGTAAACCCCAAGATAGCGCTTTTTAATCTGGCTGTAGACTTGAAGAGGAGTTAGAGATGCGAGAAGCCGTGCAGGTAAGATTGAGAGAATCAGGAAATATCCTATATTATGAGAGTCATGGACTGAAACCGAAGATAGGTGATTATGTAATAGTCGAGGTCGAACGAGGCCAGGATTATGGCGAGGTCATAGGCGAGCCAGAGATGATTTTAGAGGCGGATCTTGGCAAGCCTTTGAAAAGAATAGTGCGTATCGCCACAAAAGACGATATGCGCAAAATAAATGAGAATAAAAAGCGGACAAGTAATGCCTTTCAAACCTGCGCAAGAAAAATCCAAGAGCGCAGGCTCGATATGAAATTAATCGACGCCGAATATTCGTTTGATAGGACCAAACTTATTTTTTATTTCACTTCTGAAGGTCGGGTCGACTTTAGAGATCTTGTCAAGGACTTGGCCTCGATTTTCAAGGTGAGGATAGAGCTGAGGCAGATAGGCGTGAGGGATGAGGCGCGCATGCTAGG
>CAYULJ010000116.1:0-5268 GCA_964445715.1 uncultured Planctomycetia bacterium | reverse complement strand
CAAGCTCCTCGGCTGTTTCTATTTGAATAAATTTTTTGACCTTTGGAATTTTTATCCTGGTAGGACCGCTTATAAGCGTGACAACATGTTTTCTCTTGCAAGCGAGTTCAGCTAATTTATAACCCATATATCCCGTGGATCTATTAGAGATAAACCTCACAGGATCTATGGGCTCAACAGTTGGCCCAGCAGTAATTAATATTTTGGCCGGGGTCCTTTTTTTTAGCATTTTCGCGTAAGACGCAACGCTTAAGTTCACACTTTAACATTGTTGAAGTGTGAACTTAAGAGACTCTATTCTTTGCTTTTGAATACGTCTGGCTTGGGATAATCTCCGTATTTTTTCTTAGAATCCTCGAGTCGCTTTTTCTGCTCATCCAAGGTTTGTACTAAGATAGGTGGGGTGTCAAAGACTTTTGTATGATAGATATTTTTGATCCTATCTATTTTTGCCATACATTCTGGGATGCGTATTTTGAATTGCTCATTATAGTCCTCTTTAGTGTATTCTTTCTCAAGGACTATCTTGAAGAGTTTCTTTAAATCTTCATATCTGGGAATATGTCCGATAGGTGTTGTTATTGCCTCTGCCTCACTATTTACGCGCAATTCCATCCACTTTATCCATACATGTTTGTCTTTGATGCCATTGAGATACTTTCCGTCTTTTCCTTTGAGAAAATAATTGACATGGAATATAAGCGGCGGCTTTTTAACGCCTTTGATTATATCAAGGTTGCTCTGGATATATCTTCCAATAGGTATTGAAAGAAAATCCAAGTTCGCCATAAGATTAAACTTTCTTACCCCTTCCTGTCCAAGCGTAGCTGCAGTGGTCTCTGATTCTATCGCAGCTGCCTGTGCTAGGATGCCGTGCGCCCAATCAAAAGACTCTGCCACTGGCACGCTTGTGTCTGAATCTCGACCGCCGTATATAACACCGCCTACCTCAACGCCCTTAGGGTCTTCCAGATTCTCGTCACAATTCTTTAAATCCTTTAGACGCACTGTATAGCGGGCATTTTTATGAGCATAGGGCACTTTCTTCTCATCAGGTCCTATTTTATCCGGTGTCCACTCTCCTGAAAAATTTACACCCTTATCAGGGGTAGATCTTCCGTCAGACAACCAACGTGCATTGTTGTTTTTATCGACGAGGACATTGGAAAAAATGACTTCTCCGGGAGTAGTAAGCGCCTCGAATATCGTAGGATCATTCGCTTCATTGACATCCTGTATGATTCCGAAGATCCCTCTTTCTACATTGACAGTTCTAATCTTCCCGCCTATCTTTCGCAAGTAAGCAATGTCGTCGCCTATGATCTTTTCCCCTCCGAGCATTGCAGTAGCGGTCTTGCCGCACGCAGACGGAAATGAGCCTGTAAAATATGTAACGCGTTTCTTCTTATAAGGATCATGAACACCCATGATAAACATGTGCTCTGTAAGCCAGCCTTGTTCTGAGGCGCGCTTTATAGCAAGCCGCATTGCGAGTTTTTTAAGACCAACTGTGTTGCCTGCGTACTGTGTATTGGCACTAAACACTGTCTCCTGCTCCAGGTCTATGTAAACGCGTCGCTTGTCCACATTCTTACTCACAGCTCCTTCTAGCTCACCAGCTGTATGCACAAAACGCAAAAAATTACCAGAGCCTTTTAATTTCTTGAACTGTTCATAGCCGCTGCGGTAGAGCATATCTTCAGAATGGCCTACGTAGGAAGAATCTGTTATCTGGGCAGCTGATATAGAAAACTCGGAACCTACAGGCCCAAGAGAATAAAAACATATGAGCATTTCTTTGCCCTTCATAGAATTTTCAAAAAACTTGCGTACCTCTTTAAGGCCTTCTTCTCTGTCAACAAACTTTATATCCGAGCCGAGCACTTCACCAGGCCTCAGAAGATATTTTGTATTGGCCTTGTCGCGCGCCTGGTCGAAATATCCGTCAAAATGTATGGTATGGCCCTCTGCGGCCAACCTTGTCTCTTCCTTGTTATCAATAGATTTTCTTCTAATATAATCCGCGTCCTCTTTTGAATCAGTACGCACAAACACGCTTTTTGGATTAAACAGTTTGGCGTACTTTGCCACAAAATCCATAAGTTTATCGCACCCTAAGGCCTCAAGTCTTTTATAATTTTCTGCCCCGCATTTTCCTTTAAGAAATTTCTTATCCACGCTGTCTCTCCTTATTTTTTTTTAATAACTGTTTAACTTCTTTTATTATGACTTCCGAATCCTGTATATGGCCCAGGCCTTTGGTGCCGCAGGCCAATTTTCCTTTTACAGGGCCAGTAAAATAATAGCCTGATTTTTTCAACTTAGCGATGTTTTCCTGGACGATCTTGTTCCTGTACATGCCATCATTCATCGCTGGAGCAAATAACACAGGTGCCTTTGTAGCGCAGATCGCGCAAGTCAGCATGTCATCGCATATGCCATTGGCGGTCTTTCCTATTATGTTTGCCGTGGCTGGCACAACGAGCACAAGGTCTGCCTTCTCTGCCAAAGAGATGTGTGCTGCGTCCCACTCTTCTGGCAACTTAAATAGATCCGCTGTTGTGACTTTTTGACCAGAGAGTGTTTGAAAAAGAATAGGCTTTATAAATTCTTCTGCCTCTTTTGTCAAAACAACCTCTGTAGACGCGCCGAGCCTGCGAAGGGCCCTGATCAGATCCAGTGCCTTGTAGCACGCCACGCTTCCAGTAACGCCAATTACAATATGCTTATTCATAAATCTGCTAAGGGCTTAAGAGCCGCGCCTGCAGCCAATTTATTCCTTTTCTTTATATCCTACTTTTCCTTGGCTTATTTCCTCTAGAGCGATCGTGGAAAATTTCTTTGAATGGGTATCGATCAGTTTCTGCGAACCATTATTAAGCTCTATGGCCCTCTTTGCAGCGACCAATGTGACTTTAAAAATACTATCACCGTTTTTAAAAATCTTCTCACGAGGCATATACGACATTTTTGAGCTCCTATATTTTATCTTACGTTTTTACATCTCTCGGCAATAACTATTGAGCGCAGGCTCTCCAGGGCTGACTCAAGCTTATTGTTGACGACTACGTAATCATATCTGGACATATACGACATCTCTTTTTTCACAAGCTTTAACCTCTTTGCAATCTCTTTTTTAGAATCAGTGGAACGGCTGACCAGCCTCTCTTTTAGCATTGAAACAGAAGGCGGCATGATAAACACATAGACTGACCTCATTTTGAGCTTTTTGATCTTCATCGCGCCCTGGACATCTATATTCAATACCACATCTTGTCCTTTTGCGAGGAGATGCTTGATGTGTCTCTTCGAGGTCCCATAGTGTTCATCAAATACCTTTGCCCATTCTAAAAACTCATTTTTTTTCTTGCGCTTTAGGAATTCGTCTTTTTCTATAAAAATATAATCTATGCCATCCCTCTCTCCGGGGCGCGGGGGTCTCGTTGTCATTGAAATAGACCTGCCAAGGCCGACCAGAGAATCTATCAACCTGTTGCACAGAGTAGTTTTACCCGACCCTGACGGAGCTGATATTATAAATAATATACCTTTTTCCTTCATATTAAAATCATTCCACGTTCTGCGCTTGTTCGCGCATCTTTTCTATCTCGCTCTTTATATCCACGACCAGACGGGATATATTCGCATTGCCTGCTTTTGCGCCGAGCGTATTTATCTCTCTCTGTAGCTCCTGCAGTATAAAATCCAATCTCCTGCCAGATTCTCCGTTTGAAAGAAGCGAATTTTTCAAGGCGATCAAATGGCTCTTCGCACGGGTTATCTCTTCCGAAACATCACACTGCCTGGCAAACATGGCGACTTCTGTCTCGAGCCTCTTTTTGTCTATTTCATAATTGCGGCTCTTCAGGATATTATTCACTGTAGAATCCAGTCTCGATTGATAATTGGAAATAAGCTCAGGCACCAGTGCGGATATCTTGTCGACTGATCTTGACACCTTTGTTATTCTCTTTGACAGGTCCCGATAAATCGCACTGCCTTCTTTTTTCTTCATCTTATCGCAATCCGATACTGCCTTCTTAACCGCCCTCTCGATAAAAGGCCACATTGAAGCAAATTTATGCTCTGGGTGCTCCTGTATGATGATGTCTGGAAAAGAAAGTATGTGCGAAAGTTTTATGTCGTCCTTTAGATTAAACTTCGTTTTTAACTTGCCGAGCAACTTGCAATACTTCTCTGCTGCGTCGTAATCTATGGCTATTGGATCTAGAGGCTTTTCGCCTTTTCTATGCAAGAGAGAGAAATTCACCTTGCCGCGCTTTATATGTTTATGTGTGTAATTTTTTATCTTTTCCTCGAGCTGATTAAGATTATGAGGTAAGCGAGCAGTAAGGTCAAAATATCTGTGATTAACCGTGCGCACCTCGACCATAAACCTGCCAAACTTCCCGGTCGACTCGCCTCTTCCAAATCCTGTCATGCTCTTTATCATATTTCTCTATCTTAAGTTTACACTTTAACATTGTTAAAGTGTAAACTTAAGCCCAGGTTCGTTTTTTGTGGCTTTCCGCTTTTACGATTTTTGTAGGGTACATATCCACGATTATATCATCCGGCTCAAACCAAAGCTTTATCTCTCTCTCTGCTTCTTTCGGATTTGTCGAAGCATGAAGCACGTTTTCGTAAAGTCCTTTTGTCGTGATCCTGCCAAAAGAACCCCTGATGCTAGTAGACTCTGCTTCTTCCGGGTTTGTCTCGCCTGCTAGCTGTCTAACTTTTTTTATAGCATCCTTGCCCCAATACACCATTGCCATGACCTTACGTCTTTCATGAAGCTCGCCCTGGATGTATTTAATAAGTTCTTCAAAAAATGGCTTGTCTTTCATGTGTTTATAATGCTCCACAGCGAGCTTACGACTTACCCTAACTATTTTAGCTGCAACGATTTCCAACTTTGTCTCTGACAATCGCGTAAGGACATTCCCAGTCAATGATTTCTTAAGTCCGTCGGGCTTTATTAAAACTAATGTTTGCTCACTCATGGCCCGCTCCCTATTCTAACTCTTCGATTTTAAAAGAGTTATGACTCTTTCTAAATCCTTGTCAGAATAAAATTCAATCTCTATCTTGCCACCCTTTTTAGATCTTAAAACCTTGACTTTAGTACCTAAAATCTCGCTCAGCTTCTCCTCTAGAGAAGATAAATTAGGATCTTTCTCGCTTGTTTTTTTCTTTGGCGTAGCAGTAAATATCTTTGCGTATCTCTCTGTATCTCTTACAGATAGGCCATTTTTTATAACCCTGGTA
>CAYULJ010000115.1:0-5278 GCA_964445715.1 uncultured Planctomycetia bacterium | reverse complement strand
GAGAAAAAAGCTTCTTACTGAAGTGTTTGAGCAATATCTTCATCTATAACTTTAGCAGCCGTAGAGTCTGGCCCTATTAATTCTGCTATCAACCTAATAGAAACTTGATCCTGAGAATTAATCTTCCATCTCAACTGAACTTTGTCGCCTACCTCATAACTATCCTTATCGCTATCTGCCTCGATTATCTTAAGAGAAATATCTGGCTCCTCTACATCCTTAAGCAAAAAAGAATTCAAATAAACGGCCTTGCCTGAAGCGAAATATATCCCGTAATAAATTTTATCCTCGCCCTCTGTTTCTCTAATATTGAAAATTAATTCCTCTTCTTCATTTAATACAAAAGTCTTTTTGTCCTCAAAATCCCCGCATCTAGTCTCTGCAAAGAGACTGATATTTTCTAGCGAACTCTTGTTTTTAATTTTAATCTTAAATATGCTGTCTTTATACGTTGCATTAACCTCGACTTTTATGCCATTTATTCTAAAATCTACGATGTATTTTCTGTCCTCAAGCGTATATTCTGCCTGATATGCTCCTTCCTCCATATCGTCAGGTATTAAAAATTCAAATATCATGTCTTTTTCAGTATCGGACTCTAAAAATTCACTTATACTGTGATTAAATAAATCTTTAAATTTAAAATCGATATCACATCTGCCGATAGCATTCCCCTGATTCACAGCCTTAAATCTAAAACGCGCCTTTTCTCCTGCTTTAAAAGCCAGATCTTCATCTTCTAAGTAAGAAATTTTAACGTCTGGTGATTTTACAGGCTCTAATGGAGCGCCCGTATCTGTCACATAGAATCTTTCTACGGCCTGGCCACTTTTTTGCGGAGTCGAAGACTCTAAAGCAACTTGGAGATAATACTTTCCTTTTTTCTCAATGCCAGGAATATCAACATCCATCTCCTTCTTATGTTTTACATTAGAGATCTCTACGTCTCTGTGAAAATATAATGCTCCTCCTGGAATGCATTCATCATTAGGGACATAGACAGCAGACAATCGGTATCTCAGAAAGGAGCTCTCACTATTATATCTGTCCTGTACCTGGATAAAATAATTTGAAGGCTTGTCTGCTTCAAACTCCATTACTAAATCCTCGCCTGCAAATGCTGCGGCTGAATAGATCCAAGATTTACGGGTCTCTCTGTAAAGTTTTATGTAAGGTCTTATATTCGAAGGCACGTCCTTCAAATAAACAGCCACCTTTCCTGAATCAGGCACAGATAGTTTATAGAAATCAGGATCTCCTTTTGTCGATATCGTGGCAAAATAAGTTTTTCCGAATTCCGCAAGAAGCGCTTCATCTCTGCTATTGCTTGGCTCATACTCATCGACTGTATTTATAAAATACGTCTCAAAAGAATACGTGTCTTGAGAAGAAAAATTTGAATACCAATCTTTTACCATCAGATAATACTTGCCAGATTCGTCTATCTCAGCCTCCAAAGCTATCTTCTGACCTGAAAATCCAGCCTTCTGAGCTATGATTTTCGCTTTAGAATTATATATCTTTAAAGAAGGTCTTAATCCGTCTGGCACCTCCTTCATTTTAATATAGAGAATACCCTTTTCTTTTATGTCAAAAGCAAAATAATCATTATCGCCATCCACGTGCATCTTGCAAGCTACCTCTTCTCTTATTCCAATACTTTCTGCATCTTCAAAATTGTCATTGGGTTCAGTTTCTAGTGCCTGTTTTAAAACAGGCACAGAATATCCTTCGAGTTCGCCGAGAACAATACTTCCTTTCTCGATTTCAATTGCCTCTGACGTGCCTTCTGGCTGGATAGTTAGGCGATAAATTCCAACAGGTACGCGTTTGAACTGAAAGTTACCATCTGTTGAAACACAGGCTGTCCTTATTGATGCACCTGAAGCAATAACATCAATTGGCTTTAGCGTTAATACTGAACCTATTGAATCTTCTAATAAACCAGAAAGGTCTCCATATTTTACAGTGCTCAGATTAAAATCCAGGTTGTTAGGGCCTGCTAAAATCTTCACTTCCTTTGAAACTGCATCATAGCCGTGCGCTCTAATATCAAGAACGTGCTTTCCTTCGATAAGATCCTCGATTAGAAATTTGCCATCTTCGTTCGTATAAACACTCCCTATTTTTGCGCCCTTTATAGGTAAACCTTTTTCATCCATTACCACCCCTGACAAATAACCTATGCCTACATTTCGTAATACTCTTATATCCAAGAGGCCTTCCTCTATTTTCGCGCCTTTATTATTGATTATTACCTTTGCCGAAATAGACTCACCTGGACTATATAGTGATTTCTCTAAGGCTATTGTCAATAATTCAAAGAAATTCGCAGGGAGTTTGTTTTCTGTGTAAAGCAGAGGACTGGGTATATCAATATCTGTACTAGCAGAACCTACCAACCTAAGATTCGAAAACACATTCAACTTTATCTTGTAGATGCCTCTAGCGGCATCCTGTGGTATTTCAAAATCTTGAGCCCAAGACTCGTCGCTTCCTTCGCGCAATCTCAAAGTCTTGGTTTTATAATAGACTTTTTTATTTCCTGAATCAATGATATTTAATACAACTATAACTTCGAGTTCTATCTCTGAAGCGTTTAATATAGTGGAGCTTATTGAAATATTCTGACCTGGTAGATATTCTTTTTTATCAGTGCTTATATTGATTTCTATACTGGGCTCGAAGACATCTATACCTCTTTCTGCGCGGCCTAACAAATTGTTCCCAGAAGAATAAAATTCTGCTGCAAGAAGATCAGTTTTAGCAGCAGTTATAATTTTATCAAACGATGTCAAGGCGTTGGCAGGGGCATCTATTGACTTTTTGAAATCTATCTCATGATGCGGAAACCTGGCCTTGCATTTTATTACTTCATCCTGACTGGTGTTATTCCTTATGTGGAAGGTAAATGTGACTTCATTGCTGCGGGCGTAATTCTCAGAGTCGGTTGTTATATTAAAAGTAAAATCAGGGTTTTCCATAGAGCCTTCAGGAGGCTCAGCAAAACAAAAATAAAACCCTTCTGTCTGTGGCTGAATGATCTCAGAATCAGAATTGTAGAGTATATAATCAACACAATAAATGCCTGGCTTGCTTAAAACCACGCCTAATTCATAGAACAAGTTACTCGAAATCTTTTTTTCTAAGATAACACCTTCTGTGGATTTCAAGATCATCTCAATATTACTGAAATCCTTCGAAGTCTTTATTGTTTCCGTGAAGATTTCTCCTTTTTTGTATTCTGGTAACTTCTTGCCAGTCTTTGTCCATCTGATCAGATCTCGGACAAGAGCTATTTCAGACAAACTAGTCTGGCCATTCGAATAACCCCAATCCGAATAAATGTTTGCGGCAATAACCAACCCTTTGCCAAACTTATACATGAGCATTGCTGGACAAAGATTTTTTGTCCTTTTTAATAATATTATTGCGTCATCTGGATAATCCGTGAAATATCCATCGAGTTTTATATCAGGATAGAGTTCACTCTGAGAGGATAAGATTTGATGAAAATTTTCAATGTAGGCAGCCTTTGAATGACACGATGCATCTTCTTGCCATCCATACCCCTTAAGCTTGGCTGTCGGAAGGGCATTAAAATCATAGCCATGCTGTTGAGAAAAACATACGAGAACGCCACCGTTTTCTACAAATTCAGAAAGTTTTTTTCTAAATATAGCTGATTGAGAAAGCCCTGATAATCCGCCAGAAGGAATCATCAATACCTTTTGTTCATTCAATATAGACGGGTTAAAGGTATGATCTATGAGTCGCACTGGTTCTTCCACTTCTTCTATGATTAGTTTTGCAAGTTCAGAGAAATAGCCATTAGCCAATATAGCAAGATCAGGACATTCTAAATACTCCTTTGAAGCATTAATGTAGCAATCGTGAAAAAGCTCATTCTTTTCAGCTAGTAAATCCTGCCGCTCGTCTATAATATCTTGTTCTAGTCCGCCGCCCTCTATCTCTTTCTGTGTCTTTTCAAAAAGCACAAGACCTTCCCAGTATTTTAAAAGATTTTCTTTGCTCTTCTTTCCCGCTATCCTCAAATAGAGATCAAATAGTTCGCGAGGGCTTATGCCTATGCCTTTTGCAAAGGCAGTAACATCAAATGTGTCGTCAGGGTGATCAATGCCAGGTCCTGATAAAAATGCAATTGTAGTTTTATTTCTATAAGGCTTGTAACGCTTAAAAAAGACACTCTCTACACCATTTTCTAACTTGTCTAGCAATGCTGTGATAACTAATTCGCTATTGCAAAAATTAAAATGATCCAGGCCCACAAAATACTCATAACCTATATCATCCCTTTTATCTATAGCCGGGCTCCAGTCGCCCACTACAAAATCTTCATCTCCGATTGCGATAAATGTTTTTATACGCGGATCTGGGCCAAGACCTTCGATGCTTTTCAAAAAAAGACTCTCTGGCGTTAACTCCTTTCTCAGATTTTCGGATTCCATCCTGCCGCCGCCTGGTACCCAGACCTTGTTAGACAATAATTCTAACGCATATTCATAGGCTATCATACTCTGTGTAAAAACTGACGGCGTAAGCCGGGCGACTTCTTTAATGTTTGCCACTAAGCTAGTAGAGCCATTATTTGGTGGAGCAAGTTCTATTATCGTGCCAATGTTGTTTCTGTAGGGAACAAGGCCCATGGAATGAGAATAAGATGTCACAGCAAGCGCGCCTGTGGAGTGCGTTATTACATCCACTTTCTCGTAATTACGACCTGGAAGATTTTTGTTTAAATAATCTATGCCTTGTATTGCTGCGGTTCCTACGTCATCACCGAGATCTCTTACCCCATACCCCCAGGAATCACCAACAACAGGCGTATCGACTTTATGATCACCATCAGTATCAACCTTGTTGCCTCGCATATCGACAACGATTACATCGTAGCCACTCTGCATTAACCTCTCAACATAGTTATCCCAAACCTTGCCTCCTGAATTAAAACCATGGACTAATAATATTGGTCTTTCTTTTGCAGCGTTTGCTTTGCTCTGGTGTACATAAATGTTAACCTTTGCGCCTTTAGTGCTATCTACTGTTGTAAAATTTTGTGCAAACAACATGGATGGATAAATAACTAAAGAAAGAGCTACGAAAAAAGAATCAAAGATCTTCATGGAAAGGGATTATTGGATCAATTTTCTTGGATTGACTTCGCCGTAGTTTAAAACCCAGAGAGTACTATTTTCTAGAAAAATTTTCTTTTTATGCTTTTCTGACTGGTCAGATATGATAGGTCTATTAATTGGAT
>CAYULJ010000114.1:2682-5306 GCA_964445715.1 uncultured Planctomycetia bacterium | reverse complement strand
TATTCAATGCTGATGGCAGCGAAGCTGAGATGTGTGGCAATGGACTTAGGTGTGCGGCTTTATTTGCAAACAAGTCCAAGAAAAATTTAAAGATCGAGACAATGGCGGGTATTTACAGAGCTGAGATTACAGGGCGGAATAAAGTTAAAATAAAAATGGAAGAGCCCAAAGGTTTGAAATTAGATATCTCTATAGCTGTAAACGGACGCAAAATAAAAGCAAATTATGTGGACACTGGAGTGCCCCATGCTGTTATTTTTGTGCAAGGGCTCAAAAAAATAGACATTGATTCAATAGGTCGCAATATCAGGTATCATAAAAGGTTTAAACCGCGCGGGGCAAACGCTGATTTTGTAGAAATCATTGACGATAAGAATATAAATATGAGGACATATGAGAGGGGCGTAGAGGGCGAGACACTTGCATGTGGGACAGGAGCTGTCGCCTCAGCGATAATAAGCGCTAAAGGTTCGAGGCTAAAGGCTGTAGCTATTAATGTGCACACAAAAGGCGGGATTTTGAAGGTTTATTTTAAAAATATGGGCAGCAAAATCAAAGATGTCTATTTAGAAGGAGAAGCAAAAATAATATATAAAGGAGAGGTGAGTTATGTTCGAAGGCTCAATGGTGGCGATTGTAACACCTTTTAAAAAAGGAAGAGTGAATGAGAAAGGATTAGCAGGGCTAGTCGAATTTCATATTAAGAATGGCACGAGTGCTATTGTGCCTTGCGGTACCACAGGAGAATCATCAACGCTTTCGTACGAAGAACATGAACGTGTTATCGAAGTGGCTATAGAGGCAGCGAATAAAAAATTACGTGTCATCGCAGGTACAGGCTCTAATAATACTAGTGAGGCAATTATGCTGACCAAGCACGCCAAAGAGGCAGGGTCTGATGCGTCATTACAGATTTCCCCCTACTATAACAGACCGACACAGGAAGGGTTGTATCAACATTTTGAGAAAATTGCCAACGAGACAGCCTTCCCTTTAATTGTTTACAATATAGCCTCAAGGACAGGTGTAAATATATTGCCAGAGACAATGCAGAGGTTGAGCAAGGTAAAAAACATTGTGGGCGTAAAAGAGGCGAGCGGGGATCTAGACCAGATGTCGAGGATCCATGCTTTGTGTGGTGACAAATTTGATTTGATCTCTGGCGATGACAGTTTGACATTGCCTCTATTGGCAATAGGCGGGACAGGTGTTATTTCAGTGGTCAGTAATATTGTTCCTAAAGATGTTGCAGAAATGGTATCAAGATTCAAAAAAGGTGATATCGCTGGCGCGCGAAAATTGCACTACAAGCTTTTGCCTCTAGTTAAGGCAATGTTCATAGAGACAAATCCAATACCTGTTAAGACAGCTATGGCGCTTTTAGGTATGATAGATGAGCCGGCTTTGCGACTTCCAATGTGCGCTATTTCGCAATCGAATTTGGAAGCGTTAAAGAAAGCATTAAAGAACTACGGCTTGTTATAATCGGATAGGGAGAGGGCATGGTTAGAGTTGTTGTAAGCGGTATATGCGGGAAAATGGGCAGGCGGATCGCCTTGTTGGCATCAAAGGATAAGGATCTTGAGATCGCAGGCGGATTAGAGGCGTCGGACAATCCTTCTATTGGAAAAGATATAGGCGAGATACTCGAAATAGGAAAAATCGGGAAGAAGGTAGGGTCTGATTTTAAAAAAATCGCAAGCGAGTGCGATTCCTTGATAGAATTTACATCTTCTGAGGCAACAATGAAACATATGGAGATAGCTTGCGATAAAAAAATCAGCATGGTAATAGGGACAACAGCCCTTTCTCCTCATCAATTAGAGGAAATAAAAAAGGCTTCCAAAAAGATCCCGATAGTTTTTTCTCCAAATATGAGCGTGGGCGCAAACGTATTGTTTAAGCTAGTAGAGCAGGCGTCCTCGTCTTTAGGAGAGGATTATGAGGCTAGTATCGCCGAGACCCACCACAAGCATAAAAAGGATGCGCCAAGTGGCACTGCCAAAAGATTAGGAGAGGCAGTGTCTAAGGCTAGAGGCAAGATGCCGGAGATAAAGTCTATAAGAGAAGGCGAGGTAGTAGGGGATCACACAGTTATATTTAAAGGAAAAAGCGAGACAATCGAACTTACGCACAGGGCCCTTTCGAGAGATGTGTTTGCTGAGGGCGCTTTGGCTGCAGCAAAATTTTTAGCATCAAAAGGCCCAGGTCTATACAATATGTACGACGTAATAAATCAGACGGGAGAGGGTTATTATGGGGTTTGAAATCAGCGAAAGATTAAAGAGGCTTCCGCCTTATTTATTTGTTGAGATCGACAAAGCTAAGCGCCAGGCAATATCCAGCGGAAAGGATATAATTGATCTTGGCATAGGAGATCCCGACGAGGCTTCTCCAAAAGAAGTAATAGATTCTCTTTATCAAGCGACGCAGGATTCCAGTAATCATCACTATCCTTTAGACGAGGGCATTCCAGATTTCAAGAATAGAATAGCTCAGTGGTATAAAGAGAGATTTGGGATAGCGCTGGATTCGGAAAAAGAGATTTTAGTCTTAATAGGATCAAAGGAAGGCATCAGTCATTTGCCTCTAGGCGTTATTAATCCAGGCGATGTTGCCTTGGT
>CAYULJ010000114.1:0-2672 GCA_964445715.1 uncultured Planctomycetia bacterium | reverse complement strand
GGTCTATCCAATGCCCTTGTTGGAAGAGAATAATTTTTTGCCCGCCTTAAATAAAATTAAGAAAAGCGCGCTGAAAAAATCCAAACTTCTATATATAAATTATCCAAATAATCCCACAGGCGCAACATGCGATAAAGGTTTTTTTGAAGATGCAGTCCTTTTTGCCAAAAGACACAATATAGTCGTGGCTCATGATGCTGCATATTCGGAGATTTGTTTTGATGGTTATAGGCCAGAGAGTTTTTTGAAAGTCAATGGTGCGAAAGACGTCGGTGTAGAATTTCATTCTCTTTCAAAAACATGCAACATGACTGGCTGGCGCATTGGTTTTGTGTGCGGCAATGCAAATATAATTTCAGCCATAGCCAAAGTAAAGTCTAATATAGATTCAGGTGCATTTAATGCTATACAGAAAGCTGGCATCACTGCATTGGATATTGCTGAAAAACACCTTGTTCGTATGAACAACATCTATCAGGAGAGAAGAGATACCTTGGTAGACGGGTTGAATTCCATAGGTTGGAAAACCAGAAAACCAAAAGCTACCTTTTATGTCTGGACAAGGGTTCCGGGATCTTTTAAATCTTCTATCGAATTTGCCAGACTGGTGCTCGACAAAGCAGGAATAGTCATTACTCCTGGTATTGGGCTTGGCGAGAGTGGCGAAGGCTACGTGAGAATGGCGCTCACTGTCTCTAAAGAGAGAACAAGAGAGGCCGTGGAAAGATTTAAAAAGATATTATAACCTTAAGTTTACACTTTAACAATGTTGAAGTGTAAACTTAAGAGGTTGGTAAAGATGCGTTGTTATATTGGCGTTGGTTCGAATCTTGGTGATAGGCGCAAAAATATTGAGACAGCGATACAGGGCCTGAGGCAAACTGAAAGGATTGAGGTGAATCGCGTATCTCAGATTTACGAGACAGAGCCTGTTGGCGGACCGACTCAGCCTAAATATCTAAATGGCGCCATAGAGATTGAAACAGGCCTGGAGCCGAGGCAACTGCTCAGTGTGTTGCAAAAGATAGAAGGTGATCTTGGTAGAAAAAGGACTGTAAGAAACGGCCCTCGCATAATAGATCTTGATATACTGATTTGCGGGGACAAGAAGATAGACGAACATGACCTGAAAATCCCGCATCCAAGGATGGATGAAAGAGATTTTGTATTAAAACCTCTTAAGGATCTAGGCTTAAGTTTACACTTTAACAATGTTGAAGTGTAAACTTAAGTGAGGGATGTTATGGAAGTTTATAGAAGCGCTAAGACGCTAACGGCGAAAATAGAGGGCGCAAAGAGAAAGCGGAGGTCCATAGGCTTTGTCCCTACCATGGGGTATTTGCATGAAGGCCACCTGAGCCTTATACGAAGAGCTAGAAAAGACGCAGATTGTGTTGTCGTAAGTATCTTTGTAAATCCTATTCAATTTGGCCCAAAAGAAGATCTTAAAAAGTACCCGAGAGATTTGAAGCGCGATTTAGAATTGTGTAAAAAGGAAAAGGTAGATATTGTATTTATTCCGCAGACTAGCGCCATGTACAGGAACGGTTTTTCGACTTATGTCAATGTGGAAAATCTCACCAATGGACTTTGCGGCTCCTCAAGGCCGGGACATTTTAAAGGCGTCACAACAGTGGTTACAAAACTTTTCAACATTGTCAGGCCGGACGTGGCGTATTTTGGCCAAAAGGATGCGCAGCAGGCAATTGTAATTAAAAAGATGGTCGATGACCTAGGCATACCTGTAAAGATAAGGATAATGCCGATTGTAAGAGAGAAGGACGGCCTTGCCATGAGTTCGAGAAATTCATATCTGAGCGCGAAGGAACGCAGACAAGCTCTTTCATTGTATAGATCCTTAAAACTGGCAAAAGACCTGCGCAAAAAAGGAGAAAGAAATCCAAAAAAAATAGAGGACAGGATGCGCAAGGTAATAGCTGCAGAGAAAAATCCAAAGATAGATTACATTTCCATAGTGGGCCTTAAAAATTTAAATAATATAGACAAGATTTCCGGAGAGACTCTGGTTGCGCTTGCTGTAAAGATAGGAAAGACCAGGTTGATAGACAATATCATTTTGAGGTAATTCCAAGGAGGAGAGATGTTGAGAACATTTTTAAAATCAAAGATACAAAAAGCAAGGGTTACGGAGACAAACGTCGAATATAGCGGCAGCATCACAATAGATTCCGAAATATTAGAGGCATCTGATATACTTGCCAATGAGCGGGTGCAGGTGGTGAATCTCGAGAACGGTGCCAGATTGGAAACATATATAATACCCGGCGAGAAAGGCTCGGGTACTATTGGCATGAATGGCGGCGCAGCTAAGCTCGCAGCTGTTAGGGACAGATTGCTTATCATGTCATATATACTCATGGAGACAAAGAGCGCGCTTGCCTATACACCGAAGATCGTTTATCTGGACGACAAGAACAAGATAATAGACAAGAAATAGATCAGCGCTAATTCTTAAGTTTACACTTTAACAATGTTGAAGTGTAAACTTAAGCGAAAGAATGGGGTAAAATAATGCAGGCTTACAAGAAAAGTGATGACGTTAAATACAAAGAAAATCTAAAGAAGAAGATCGCGCAGCTAAAAAAAGAAAAGAAAGCTGTGATAATCGTACACAATTACCAAAGGGATGAGATCCAGGACATTGCAGACAT
>CAYULJ010000113.1:0-5324 GCA_964445715.1 uncultured Planctomycetia bacterium | reverse complement strand
ATTATCAAGAACAAACTCCCTGAATTAAAGAACAAGATCGCTCATTTATTGAAATAGAATGGGTAAAATTTTTTATGTAATTACTTTACAAATAAGTTAAGTCATATATATTTTTTATTCTTAAACTTGACAAATAGGTTAAGAAAAGAGAAAACCATGAATCTCATGACTCCCATAGAAACAGCGGAATATTTAAAAGTATCAGTAAAGACACTTTATAAGTGGAACTCGATAGGAGTATTACAGCCTATCAAGCTTGGCGGCATCAAATATTGCAGAGAAGATTTGGATAAGCTGATAGAAGGCAGAAGAAGGAAAAGTTAGTGGCTTCGATTTATAAGAAAGCTGGCAGTCCTTATTGGTGGATTTGTTATTGTGTAGGTAGAAAGAAACACGATAAGAGTTTGAAAGTCCGCAATAAGGAAGCTGCCATACGACTTCGTAATAAGATTGAGGAGCAGATCGCGCTAGGAGATGCAGGGCTGCTCGTCCAGGATGAAAGATCGATAGCAGAGCAAATACAAGTTAAAATAGAAAAATATAAAGAAACGCATTATAGTGAATAATGCAAGGAGCAGAGAGTTTGAAAAGGAGGAGAATATGAAAGTAGCTAATTACCCAAGATTATTTTTCTCAATAGGATATTTATTAGTGTCGGTTTCTATCTTAAAATTTTTCCACGATAGGATTTTTTATCTTGAGCCAACAGAAGGGTATAATTTTTTTAGATTTTTGTGGTGCATTGCTTGTAGTTTCTTAGGATTTTCTACTTTGGCATTTTGGCTTTCGGCCACACCTCCAAACCCAAGGTTTGGCCCTTATATATCAACTATCCCAAATTATATTGCCTATTATCCTTTTGTATTAGTAATGGTTTCTTGTATAGGATTTTCTATTTTTAGTGCAATTAAAGCAACGAATGGATATGTTTTTTATTATGCTTCGTTTGTGACTTGTGTTATTTTGGGATATCTTGCTGATTATTTTTGGCAGATTATAGGGAAAGCAATAGAAAGAAAATAAATGTTAAACACCGAAAAGTTCCTACAATAGTCCTACAATAATCCCGATTTCGTGCTCAATGGTGCGGAAGGTGGGATGCTGCAGGGCTTCAAATCATTTTCCGACATATATCTCATAACCTCTTAAAAAACCTACCGTTAAGTTCCTTTCGATTACATTCAGTTATATCCAGTTAAATGCGAAAAATGACACGATTTTTGGACTTTGCGTGCCAAAAGTGTGCCAGGAATTTATGTTGAAAAAGCTCTACTCTATGTGGTATACTTTATATAAAAGATATATAGCAGCCAGAATAGGTCTTTAGCCCAAAAGGAGAGGTTATTTTTTCACCCAGATTATGAAAGACTTAAAAAAAGTTTATAGTCGGAAGATTATAATATCACTAATAGTAAGTACCACATTTTTATTTATTACTAGTCTATATTCCTACGCCCTATCTAAAGATACCTTGAGAGTCCCTGTGGGGACGGCCTATCAAAGAATAATAGAGGCGATGGAAGAAAGGTATAAGAAGCATGAAGAGGCCATAGACCGGGCTATAGATAGACTTTCTAGTAGGGCCAAGCCTTTAAGAACCCTCCCAGAGCTTCAAGATGAGTACATTGTAGCTATGAAAGACGTTAAATATATGCAAGATATGAAAGGGAGAAATGTGAATGATAGATTAAATCAGATTACTGCTAGAGGAGAGTTCATTCAAGTTATCTTTGTAGATACTGAAGGTGACTTACCTGAAGTCGTAGATGAAGAGACTGGAGAGAGGAAAAAGGTATGGGAACACGCCGGTATCTATATAACAGTATTTGCTGTTAGAAGCAATGGCGAGACAGAAGATGCTTTAAAGGCTTCGCAAGATATAAGAAGAAGGATAGTGGGAAGGATATTTCATGGCATAAGGGCGCGTTCAACTCTAGCTATGGAAATGTTTGAAAGAGAAGGAGAAGATATTACCTTACAAAGGGCGAATGAGTTACAAGAGGCCCTTGAAAGAGAGAATCTACAAATTCAACGGGAGATAGAAATTTATGGAAGGATCGTAGATAGAAGATTGAATAAAGAATTTGCAGGACTAGAGTTTGATGAAAAGGTTTCAATAAAGCTTAGGGATTATACGCTATCTTCCGATTTGTTTCCAGAGGTATGGGAACCATCTTGGAATCCTCTTAAGGCCTTAGAAGATCCAGCTGTACGAGATGTGTTCGTGCGGCTGTTGAGATTAAAGTACGAAAAACACAACCTTGATACAATGCTCGTGCCCAGAGTGTTGCGTATCTTAGGAGATCACATTGATAACCCTGAAGCTGCGCAGAGAGCGGTTTATAAGACAATAATCAGGTTTACGGAAGATGCGGAATTTAGCAAGGCCTACAGAGAGTATCACAAGGGCAGCAAGTTTAAACCGACACTGGAACTGTTCAGTCCTTACATAGAGCTTTTATGCGCTGGCCGCCAATCAGAAGTGATAGCAGGAGACATTGGATGCGGAAATAATACGCTTGGCGAGGTGCTTGTTGGTTTACATAAAGGGCTGCGTGTCATCGGTACAGAAATAAATGCACGTACTCCACACATAGGCGAACGCTTGGAATTTCGTGAACAATCGAGTCCGATCAGACTTCCTTTCGAAAATGGTGAATTAGATGTTGCGTTTCTTCATGCTATTCAGCACCATGTTTTCGAAAGAGATTGGCCGTTATTATTGAAGGAGTTAAAACGAGTGGTTAAACCAGGCGGGATGATTTTACTCTTCGAAGACTCATATTCGCTCTTGGTGTTATCGTTTCCTGACTTAGAAGATAGGCAATTACTAGATGATTTCCTTGCGCTCTCAGAGAGACAAAAGAAACTATATTACGCACTCAATGATTGGTACGCAAATGTGTTGGTAAGTGAAAATCCAATGCCGTTTCCATTCCAGTTCAAATCTCTTGAGCACTTGACCAGAGAAGCAAGACAACACGCGGATTTTATCCCCTGGGAAACAGTTTTTAAGTTTAATGAGCCAGAATGGTTTCACCAGCCACCAGTTATATTTGCGGTATTAATTAGGCCTTTTATGGACCTTGATGAATTACGTCTCTCGTCATTGCTACAGCTGAATCTTATTGCTACAAGACAGGATTGTATCGAACGTGGCGATGTATTGGGTCAACGGTTAGCTGAGCGTTGGTTGATTGCGCTGAGTCTCGTAGATGAAGAAGCGAAGAATTGGGTTGAAATCTTTATACCTTACGCAAATCCTGGTCTGAACATATGGTCTTTTGAATCTTGGATTCTAGAGTGGCTAGATAACCATAAGGAGACTCCATTAGATACTTTTTTCAGTATCACTCAGCTAACATACAATGAGCTAAAGAGGCAAAATATCCGCTTGGATGAGACCATGCTGTTTATCCGTCGCGTTTTAGATGAACTGTATATGTATAGGCGTGGTTCGGTATCCGAAGAATGGTATATATGGTTTCTCTCAGAAGCTTTTGTTTCTGAGGAAAGCGCTCAGCTTGCAGAGGAAATGCTGCGATTCTATCTGTGTCCAGTCTTTGTCTCTACTGGGACACACGATTCTGAGTTGTGGAATTCTTTGCACTCTGCCTTACCCAAGCTTAGTGATCCAGCAATAAAGAGCCGAGTTGAGAGAGCGATTCATAACGCCAAATATGGAGATAATTTACTATCTGAGAGAGCTATAGTCGTTCATTAGAGAGATGCGGATTTGCAATTTATCTTTTTAGATAGAAGGGATTTGGTTCAGGAAAATGATATCCAAGACTCTGTGTTAGAAGATTTACAAAAGCAAGTTGTACAACTTGGTCCTATGGAACTAGCAATAGTTATAGTAGATACGACTCATGAAAATGCAAAGGCGTTACAGAAAAATTACTTTCCTGACAGAGGCAAAGTAGCTGTTTTAAATCTATCTACTTTGCCAGGAGAATCTTAAGAGTTTTTTAAAAGAATAATTGCTAATCCTGAATATTCGATCGCTCTACAGAGAAATGGTTTGAGACTGCAGGATGCTATACTCGAACAAGCTAAAAAGCATTTATCTACCAAATAGACGATAAGTTATGATATTTTGTTTTTCCAAGTGTGTCAGAGACATAATTCAGAAATAATTTTATCGAATAGGAAATTCATTAGCACGGAATACCTTTTACGGCACTATGCTGAAACGATAGATTAGGATTTGACTAACCTTATATTTCGCTTACACTTAAGACTGGTGCGGAAGGAGGGAGTTGAACCCACAAGGACTTTCGCCCATACGCTCCTGAAGCGTACGCGTTTGCCAGTTCCGCCACTTCCGCTTTTTCGTAACCCCAAGTATACCTTTATTTTCCAAATAAGTCAATCGCTTAAGTTCACACTTCAACATTGTTGAAGTGTGAACTTAAGGTCGCTAATTACCTTGATTTAGGCGGTATTTTTTGGTATATTACCTTATTACATGAAGAACAAGGGTGGTATTACCAATAGGGTTGCGAGGCGTGATTATTTCATACTTGAGACTGTTGAGGCCGGCCTTGAGCTAAAGGGGGCAGAGGTAAAGTCCTTGAGATCAGGGAAGGCGAGTTTGGCAGAGAGTTTTGCTAAAGTAGAAGGCAATGAGATCTTCCTCTACAAGATGCATATAAATCCTTATGAATATAGCGACAACAAGGCCTTGGACCCGATCAGGCCGAGGAAGCTGCTTTTACATAGAAAGGAAATAGACTACCTAATAAATAATGCTTCTCAAAAAGGGCTGGCACTTGTGCCTCTCAGGATTTATTTTAAGAAAGGATATGCAAAAGTAGAGCTAGTACTAGGAAAGGGAAAGAAGCATTACGACAAGCGCGAGGCAATAAAGCGCAAGGAAGCAGAAAGGACAATAGCTCGAGCAAAGAGATTTAAGAAATAAGTTTACACTTTAACATTGTTAAAGTGTAAACTTAAGAAAAAAAGGGGGCGAAAGGTTTCGACTTTGGTACGCTCGGAAAGAGCAGCATGTCGAGGTTGTCAGGAGGCCTCGAAAAACACCTGGCACATAATTAAACGCCAACTACGATGCAGTAGCTGAAGCAGAGGCCATTGCGGCTTCTAGCGAGGCGGTAGCTGTCGCTTAATAAAGCGACCCGTCTACAGGTTTTGCCTGCGGGACCTGATAGACGCCGTTAGCAGGCTGGGTCATTCTTTTATGTCCTTTTGGAATGACTAAGGAGCACAAAAGGGCTTTGCTAGATGATATCCTGTTTATCGGAGCTCATCCGGCGAGACTAAAAGATAAACTAAACATGTAGATACTGTTTTTGGGATATCAG
>CAYULJ010000112.1:0-5359 GCA_964445715.1 uncultured Planctomycetia bacterium | reverse complement strand
CTCCATAATTCGGCACAAACCCGCCTACCAGCTCTGCATTAAATCCTATATTTTTCAAAAACTTCTTCCATTTATCGATGTTTTCGACGATATACACCTGGCACTTTCTGTCCCACTCTATCTCATCCTCATAACCAAGGTCATAGGAGATCTTTTCAAAATAATACTCTGCCTTGTCACTCACTATCTTTGCCTGAGCCTTATCGCGATAGTATATTGAAAAATGCTCTGTCTCTCTAACGAACCAATTTCCCTTAGCCAGCAACTTTTTCGAAAAATCAGACCTTTTCTTTTTATCCTCCTTCTTGGAAAATCGCGTCTCGCTATGTCTTTCAGAAGCTATGCTCGCTGCCTGTAGTCGCTCCTTCTCTTCAGGCGTAACCCATTCGCCTTCGTACTCAACTAACCCTTTTTCGCTCTGCTCTTCTTTAAAAGACTCGTCTGCTTCTTGCGCCACAATCTCTTCTCTCTGTGCCCTTTCTGCTTCCCAGTCTTCTTCTATCTTTGATCGCTCGCCATCAGACTCTTTCTCGACCCTATCAATATCCTCTTTGGAAAATGCAACCACTGCGCCTATATTGATTTTTATCTCAACAGAGTCTTCGCTCTCCTTAGTAATAATACCCGAAACCTTGTTACCATTTTTCAGATGGATAGTGTCTGCAAAAACCGCTGAACCGCACAGCGCCAACACCAACAACATGGAAATTACGCCAAAAGTAATCTTTTTCATATCTTTAATTTACCTTTACTCCGCTTAAGTTTACACTTTAACAATGTTAAAGTGTAAACTTAAGCGCGGGCTAGACTAGACCACCAGGTTCACTAGCTTACCTTTTACGAGTATGAATTTCTTGGGTGGCTTGCCCTCTGTCCACTTGTTGATAGTGGCATTTCCCAGCACAAGAGACTTGATCTCGTCCTCGCTCGCAGAAGAAGAGACCTCGACCTTAGCCCTGACTCTGCCGTTTATCTGAATAACCAATGTAATTTTTTCCTGGCTAAGTGCTCTCTCGTCATAAGACGGCCACTCTGCCTCAAATACACTCTTTTGATTGCCGAGCCTCTCCCACATCTCTTCTGCGATATGCGGGACAAACGGCGCCAAAAGAATCACTGTTGTCTCAATAGCCTTTTTTTCGTCGTCCGTATTTCGTATTCCGCATTCCGTAGACTTATAAATATCATTAACTAGCTCCATGATTGCACTCAAGGCAGTATTGAAATGAAACGTCTCCTCCATGTCCTCGGTTACTTTTTTAATCGTAAGATGCGTCTTGCGTTTAAGCTCCGGAATTTGATTTTGTGACGACGGACGACCATCCACCAGCCTCCATACCCTGTTCAAAAATCTCCACGCGCCTTCGACGCCACGGTCATTCCACTCAGCATCTTTTTCAGGCGGACCAATGAATAATGTATAAAGCCGCACTGTATCTGCGCCGTATTTGTCAATAAGCTTGTCAGGACTTACCACGTTGCCTTTTGACTTCGACATCTTGGCCCCGTCTTTCACGATCATGCCCTGCGTAAAAAGTCTCGCGAACGGTTCCTTGAAACCAATGCACCCTGCATCGTAAAGCACCTTTACAATGAACCTCGAATACATGAGATGCAGGATCGCATGCTCCACTCCGCCAATATACTGATCAACAGGCAGCCATTTATCGACCACATCTCTATCAAATGCACGGCTTTTATCTTTTGGCGAGAGATACCTTAAAAAATACCAACTCGAATCCACAAATGTATCCATGGTGTCTATCTCGCGCGTTGCCTTTAATCCGCACTTGGGGCATTTTGTATTTACAAAACTCTTGACCTCTTTGAGCGGTGACTCGCCATGCGGTCTGAATTCTACTTTTTCCGGCAAAAGAACAGGTAGTTTTTTTCCGCTGACTGCCTGAGTGCCGCATTTTTCACAATAGACAATTGGAATCGGAGCACCCCAATACCTCTGCCTTGAAATAAGCCAATCTCTTAACTTATAGTGGACCTTGCGTCTGCCAATACCCTTGGCCTCCATATAATCTGCGATCTTTTCAATCGACTCAAGGCTTCCAATCCCGTCGAACTGCCCGGAATTCACCATAACGCCTTCTTCGATATAAGCCTCTTTCATGCTCTCGGCTTTGAGTGACTCTTTTGGATCATCGATCACCACCGTTATTGGCAGTTTGTATTTTTTTGCAAATTCAAAATCACGCTGGTCATGCGCTGGAACAGCCATGATTGCGCCAGTACCATATTCCATCAACACATAATTCGCGATCCAGAGCGGTATCTTTTTATTGTTAACTGGATTTATAACATATTTTCCCGTAAATATGCCTTTTTTCTCAACGTCTGCCGAAACCCTCTCTGTGACGCTTTCCTTTTTTACCTCGTTTATAAATTTTTTTATCTCGTTTTGCCTGTCCGAGCTCTTTATCAGCTCTTCGACGAGCGGGTGCTCTGCAGCGAGCACCATATATGTGGCTCCGAAGATCGTATCGACCCGCGTAGTAAAACAACTAAGCGCCACGCTCGAATCCGAAACCTTAAAATCTATCTCGACTCCTTCGCTCTTTCCGATCCAGTTCTTCTGCATGGTCCTCACTCTCTCAGGCCAATCCTTTAAGAGCTCCAGATCATCCAGGAGTCGTTGCGCATAATCCGTGATCTTAAAAAACCATTGCTCGAGGCTGCGCAGCTCGACCTCTGCCGAACATCTTTCGCACCCGCCGTCTACGACCTGCTCATTGGCGAGCACAGTCTTGCAGGACGGACACCAGTTCACAGGCGCCTTTTTCTTGTAAGCGAGACCTTTCTCATAAAGTTTCAAAAATATCCACTGGGTCCATTTGTAATAATCTGGCAGGCACGAAGCAATCTCCCTGTCCCAGTCATAGCCCACACCCCACGAATCCAGCTGCTTCTTCATTGTCTTGATATTATTTAAGGTGGAGGCCTTGGGGTGTACACCGCTTTTTATCGCAGCATTCTCAGCTGGCAGGCCAAACGCGTCCCAACCCATTGGCGCTAGCACGTTAAGCTTACGCATGATCTTGTAACGGGCAACCACATCTCCTATGATGTAGTTCCGACCGTGGCCGACATGAAGCGACGCAGACGGATATGGAAACATCATCAGGCAGTAATATTTTGGCTTGGACGACCCAGGGTCCATCTTGAAAAAACCCTGCTTCTCCCATTTCTTCTGCCACTTCTTCTCGATCTTCTTAAAGGAATAAGTCTCGCTCATATCTCTGTTCTATCCTTAAGTTCACACTTCAACAATGTTAAAGTGTGAACTTAAGCGACGCGTATATTATTAATATCCGTTCGTAAATACATCTTTCAATACAAGCCTGCTGTCGTAGGCCAGTAAAGCAAACCTCAGCAGATTAAATGCCACTAATGCTATCGAACCATAAAAGACAATATGTCTCAGATTCACTAAAAACATACGCAACTCAAGAATGCCATTAACTATGATAAGAGAATTTATGACCAATGCGAGCGCAGCCAAACAGAATATCACGATTTTAAAGACAAGGTACAGGACGCGCGACGGTTTAGATGCGACAAAAAACATGCCGAGCTTGGATTTATTTATCGCAAACGTACTTATGCCGTTCCTCGATGAATGATACCTGATAAAATCTGCCACTATAGACCGTGCTACAAATATAATGGGGATCGCCACAGGTATAAGCCGCTTGTATGCAAAAAATATCAGAAAGAGGTTCTCTGTGATCCTGTCTCCCAACGTATCCATGAGACCGCCGAGTTTCGATGAGATCCTAAACCTGCGCGCCACATAGCCATCAAACCAATCCAAAATCGCGATAAATATCAACAGCGCAAGCCCTGTGATTCTCGAGGCAGGAGACATGTTGCTCAATAAAATTATTATTACGAATACGAGCAGACTCCTAAAAACCACTATCAAATTGGCCAGATTTTTAAATATTACCAGTGGCATATTTATACAAAAAGCGCTTCTTTTAATGAGCTCCCTATCGCGCTATACGCGTCGCATGGGCTCCAGCAAGACGGGCACACATGATTAGAGCACTCATAGTTCAGTTTCTTCGCATAATCCGCATTCCAAATCTTACCAAGCTCGTCTTTCATATCCTTTATATTAAGGAGCTTCTTATTATACACAGCGCACGGAAACATGTTTCCGTATGGATCGAGAAAACAAGTCGAGGAAAGTGCCTGGCATTTTAGCGGGCACTTGTGGGTATCCATATATTTAAGGTAGAGTTTTAAATATTTGCGTCTTAAAAAATTATTCACAGAAAGCCTGTCCTTATCCATTTTCAATATCTTTTTGATCTCGCTTTTCAACCGAACCACGTCAAGCTCCTGCATATTGACGTTTTCATAATAAAATGAAGATTTCTGGAAAATATTGACTGTCATGTCGTCGAAACTCAGCTTGGAATGTGCCTCTTTTAAGGCATTAAAAGCATCTCCAAATCTGCCCATATTATGAGGGGAAAGCGTAAATCCTATCTGCGCCTTTGCAAAGCCACCATTCTTCAGCGTCCTAAAAGTATCCACTGCTCTATTCCAAGTGCCTGGTACGCCCCTTATCTCATCATGCAATAAAGGCGGGCCGTCTATACTGACAGTATACACCACCTTTAATTTTTTGTTCTTCCTTCTGATGTGCTCTGTGACTCCAAGTATCTTTTCCTTTAACTGCCCGTTTGTAGCAAAGTGGATCGCGCTTAAGTTCCTGCAATATTTGTTTACAATGTCTATTATATCCGACAGATCAGGCCTTAAAAATGGCTCTCCGCCCGTGATGCCGACCCACGAGAACTTATTTGCCTTTTTGAAAAAATTGTCCAGCTCCTCTATGGTGGGGGTGAGCTCGCTTTCGCTCGGCTCTTTTTTCCAGATATTACACATCTTACACCGCAGATTACATCTGTAAGTCACGGCATACGACAATTTGAATGGAAAATTTATCCTTTTTATATTAGAAAGAAGTATGGATTTTAGGAAATATATTTTTCGGCTCAATGTCTCTCTAAATGAAATAAATAATTGGTTGCAGGATACCAGAAGTTCGGCTTTTTTACATTGTAAAATTTAAAATCAATATCATTATCTCTAAGTAACCGTATCCAGCTCTCTTTTTTTCTATGCGTCAACAAGATAGGCATCTTTCTGTAATGAATTTTATTGATCAGACAATCTATTATCTTTACTATTAAAGTCGGTCTTAGTTCGAATATTAAAACCTCGCGGCAAACTCGCATTGCCTCTTTTATTATCTTTATATGGCCGTCAAAAGGAATATGGTGTAACGTATCGATCATCAAAACCGGATCAGGTACATGCTCCAGAATACCATAGC
>CAYULJ010000111.1:0-5654 GCA_964445715.1 uncultured Planctomycetia bacterium | reverse complement strand
GTTCCTAAAATAGATTTCTGGAAAAATAGGTGTCTGTCCCTATTTTTTTGAGTACAAACTAAACGTATTGGTATTTCTTGAGGAGTGATTCGAGAGTAGGTTTTTGGATATGTTTTGCGATGTACTTTGCGAGGAGGTCTGTTTCGATGTTCAGAAAGTCACTTTTCTTTTTATTACCAAGAGTAGTGACTTTTAAGGTATGCGGGATCAAATAGACTGTGAAACTTTCTCTTCCGACTTCTGCCACTGTGAGGCTTATGCCGTCTAAGGCTACAGAGCCTTTCTTGACGACAAAATTCGAAAACTCTTCTGGCAGGGAAATCTTAACCCCAGTGCCTTCAGAGCCTTTTATCATGCCTTCTATCTTGCCTTTATAATCTATGTGGCCTGTGACAAAATGTCCGCCCATTCTTGAATCCGGTTTCAAGCTTCTCTCTAGATTAAGCGGGTCGTTTATTTTTAAATCGCCGAGACTAGTATTTGATAAAGTCTCCTGTATGACATCAAAACTTAAGATATCTCCTTTTATCTCAACAACGCTCAGGCATACGCCATTTATGGCAATGCTATCCCCTAGCTTAGCGTCTCTGCCAATGTCTTTGACTTTGATCTTAAGAGAAGCGCCCGTATGGCTTTTAGTTATGTCTGCGACTTTTCCTATTTCTTCTACTATCCCTGTAAACATATGCTTTCACCAAAATATCTTCTTCCACTCTTTCTAGTTCTATATTTTCCAACTTTACAGACTTTTTAATTTTATCTACACCTGTGCCTTCTACCGAAGTTATAGCATTCCTGCCGCCGACTATCTTTGGCGCAATAAAAAACATGATTTTATCGACGAGACCTTTTTCTATGAAGCCAGCTGCTGTTTCGCCACCACCTTCTATTAATAGATGCGCGATCTCAAGCTCAGCCAGTTCCTTTAAAAGCTTTCTCAGGTCAATCACACCGTTCTTGCCAGGCAGACTTATAATCAGAACACCTTTTTTATTGAGGCGTTTTATCTTTTGCATAGTGGCTTTTTTATTTAAAGATTTTTCCAGAACAGCAATGATGCAAAGAGCTGGTGACTTTTTTGAAAAAATCCTGGCGCTCTCTGGTATTTTTAAATAAGGATCTAGTACGACCTTTATAGGCGAGCGACTTGCTCTGGACGTGAGAATCGGGTCGTCTTCCAAAATAGTATTCACGCCTACGAGTATGGCATCTACTTCGCTGCGGAACCTATGCGCATAGGCCCGCGAGGATTCAGAGCTTATCCATTTTGAATCCCTGTTTTTTGTGGCGATCTTTCCGTCTAGAGACTCTGCCATTTTTAAAGTCACGAATGGCATTTTCTCTATCATATATTTTACAAAGACCTCGTTTAGCTTCTCAGCTTCATTCTTTAATAATCCCATCGATACATTGATATTATTTTTTCTTAACTTGTCTATACCACGACCAGAGTTTAAGGGATTAGGATCTACCATGGAACAGTAGACTTTTCTTATCTTATTTTTTTTAAGCGCTTCTGTACAAGGAGGTGTCCTGCCGACATGAGAACACGGCTCTAAATTTACATACAGGGTCGCGCCCTTTGCTCTTTTGCCTGCTTTTTTTATTGCAAGGGCCTCTGCATGCAGCGCACCTACTCTTTTATGATAGGCACTTGATATAATCTTATTGTTTTTTACCAACACTGCGCCCACCATCGGGTTAGGATTAGCAGCGCCCCTAGCCTTCTCAGCAAGCTCCAGTGCCTTTTTCATAAAAAATTCATGCTTATTCATGATATTAAGTCCTTAAGTTTAGACTTTAACAATGTTAAAGTGTAAACTTAAGCTTTTCTTTCCTTCATCTTCTTTACTAGTTCGTAGGGAATTTTTACTTTACCTATCAGGATCTCTTTTTTGCCAAGGCCATGACAGTCAGAACCGCCTGTCATAAGCAGGTCGAATTTAGCCGCCAAGTTTTCAAAGTCTTTTACATCCTTTGTCGTGTGCTCAATGTGATAGACCTCTATGCCTTCTATACCGTCGTCGACAAAGGTTTTAATGATATCTGCGAGTTTTTTATTTTTTGTATTGATCGTCTTAGGATGTGCCAGGACAGGGATGCCACCGACATCCTTTATTATAGAAGCTGCCTCTTTAGGTGTTAGTTTGAATTTCTTAACATAGCACGGGCTTTGATCGCCTATGTAGTCCTTAAAGGCCTGACCTATGGAAGACACATAACCTTTTTTGAACAAAAGCTGTGCTATATGTAGACGGCCAACACAGCCAGAACTACTCAATTCGAAAAGATCCTTCTCCGTCAGCTCGACGTTGACTCTCCGCAGCCTTTTTAAAATCTCTTTTGCGCGTTCCCGCCTTACATGCACAATGTGATCCAGCTTTTTTAAAAACACCTTGTTCTGCCAGTCTATGAAATAACCTAATATATGCACGTCCTGCTCATCTACTTCCGCGCTCAACTCAATACCCGGTATGACCTCCAAATCCAGATCCTTTGCCGCTATAATAGCAGGAGTAATGGCAGAACAACAATCATGATCTGTTATTGCTATCGCATGCAAACCTTTTGCCTTTGAATACTCTACGACTCTCTCGGGCGAAAAGGTCCCGTCGGACTCATGGGTATGAACATGCAAATCTGCTAGTCTTTGCATTCTGTCTTCCTGACTTTATCCAAAATCCCGTTTACAAATTTTCCGGAATCTATGTCGCCGTATTTCTTGGCGAGCTCAATCGCTTCATTTATAGCGACCTTAGGAGGAATGTCTTCTTTATAAAGCAACTCAAGAACACCCATGCGCAGAATATTCTTGTCTATCACAGCTATCCTCTTGATCTCCCAGTTGGTGGTATATTTAGAAATAAGCTCATCGATTTTAGAAAGATTCTCGTGCGTACCTCTTACGAGATCATTGGCAAAATCCACCACCTCTTTATCGGCCTTTTCTATTGTCCAAAAATCTTCTACACTCGAGTCGACCGATTCCCTGGAGATCTCGATCCTGTACAGAATCTTTAAAGCGCTCTCGCGAGCTAATGTTCGTTTGCGCATGTTAGAACTCGTCGACTAAGTTTGCCATCTCGATTGCTGACAAAGCTGCGTCGCGGCCTTTGTTGCCTTCTTTTGTACCGGCCCTCTCTATCGCCTGATCGATCGAGTCAGCTGTTATAATACCAAAGATCGCAGGCACGCCCGTGGAAAAAGAAACATGGGCAACGCCTTTAGCTACCTCGCTGGCAATGTAATCAAAATGCGGCGTAGAGCCTCTTATTACAGTGCCGAGACATATGACTGCGTCATATTTTTTGGACTTCGCCATGCGCTGCGCAAGCACCGGGATCTCAAATGCCCCTGGCACCCACACGACCTCTACGTCGCTTTCTTTTGCGCCGTGCCTCAAAAGGGTATCCGCGCATCCCTCCAGAAGACGATTTGTAATAAAATCATTGAATCTGGAAGCGACAATACCAAACTTCCTTCCCTTTGCAATCAGTTGACCTTGAATGGTCTTTACCATCCTGCACCTCCTTGTTAAGCGGTTAGTTCGTGGCCAAGCTTTTCCTTCTTGGTCCTTAGATATCTCCTATTTGAATACGTGGGCTTTGTTTCCAGGGGGACTCTCTCTGCGACCTTGAGCCCGTATCCTTCAAGCCCCACTATTTTCTTCGGGTTATTCGTCATGAGGTTGATTTTTTTCAAGCCGAGATCCACCAATATCTGCGCGCCTATACCATAATCTCTCAAATCCGCTTTAAAGCCGAGCGCTTCGTTAGCCTCAACAGTATCCATGCCTTTATCCTGAAGCGCGTACGCCTTTATCTTGTTCATAAGGCCTATGCCCCTTCCTTCCTGTCGCATGTAGAGCAATACTCCCCCGCCTGCCTCGTCGATATTTCTCATGGCTTGATGAAGCTGACCCCCGCAGTCGCATCTCTTTGACCCGAATATATCGCCTGTAAGACATTCTGAATGAACTCTTACGAGCACAGGATCGCTGGTATTCACGTTTCCTCTGACAAGCGCGATATGATGCGATCTGTCTATAGTCGATTCATAAAGGTGCATCTTAAAGACTCCGAATTCCGTCGGGAGGGTAGTCGAGGCAATACGTCTTACTAATTTTTCCGAGCGCCTTCTGAGCTCGATCAGATCCGCAATCGTGCATATCTTTAATTTATGTTTTTTTGAAAATTTGATGAGGTCCGGAGTCCTGGCCATGCTTCCGTCTTCATTTATTATCTCACATATCACACCAGCAGGATAAAGCCCTACTAATCTCATTAGGTCCACACATGCTTCAGTGTGTCCGGCGCGAGTCAGTATTCCGCCTTCTTTTGCGCGAAGAGGAAAAATATGACCAGGCCGCACGAGGTCGTCCGGCTTTGTCCTTGGATTTATCAGAGTCCTTATGCTTAATGACCTATCATGCGCTGATATGCCGGTAGTCACGCCTTTTTTTGCATCGACAGAAATAGTCCATGCTGTCTTATACGGGTCCTGCTCGTTCTCAAACATGGGCTGCAGGCCAAGCACGTCCAATCTCCTGCCCTCCATGGGCACACAGACAAGGCCGCGGCCGTGTTTTATCATAAAATTTATGGTCTCGGCATCGGCAAATTCAGCCGCAACAACAAGGTCTCCCTCGTTCTCGCGGTCCTCATCGTCTATAACAATGACCATCTTGCCCTTTTTTAAATCCTGCAGTATCTCTTTGATCTCGTTGAATCTCATATGTTGCCTCTCAAAATAAAAAACCCGAAGATAAAATCTTCGGGTATATTGGTAACTACGCCTCTTGTCTTCTCTCATCTAGCCTTTAACTATCGGTTTCGGAATCACGCCGAATCTGCTCACCACGCTTATGCGGGGGCTCGCGGACTATACCGCCGGTGGGGAATTTCACCCTCTCCCGAAGATCTTCTATTTATTTTTATATTATTATAACAAAATATAAATGATTGTCAACCCAATTCATTGCTGCTATAATATAGCCATTATGAAAAATATACCTATAAATATAGACAAATGGCTAGACTCTTTCGAACCCATACACAAAGTCGTCGATGAACTTGTCAAGGCAAACCATAGAATATGGGGATACGAGGACAATGCCAGGCGCACAGATGTCGCTGACAGCGAAATAGCTCGCCTAAAAAGAAACATAGACAAGGACAATCAGAAAAGAAATGATTTGATAGACACGATCGACGCGATCCTAAGGCAAGATATCGAGAAAAAGGTCAAATCAATCGTTGAATCAGCGCCTCTTAATTCAGAAACCCCTGGCAGCATACTTGACCGCATCATAATACTTGCCTTAAGGTCTCATTCGCTTAAAAAGGAGATCGAACGCAAAGACACTGCTGAATCTCACATCAAAAGATGCAAGACAATGCTAGCTGAAGTCGAAGAACGCTCGCAAGACCTTACAGAATGTTTGGAAAAATTACTGGAAGATTACTACTCAGGCAAGAAAAGACTCAAATCCTACAAACAACACAAGCTCTACAACGACCCAGATCTAAATCCCTCTCTACGCAAATAATCTACACGAATAACACCTCTTAAGTTTACACTTTAACATTGTTGAAGTGTAAACTTAAGGCAGTGGCGGTGTTACGCCAGGTGAATTGCTTTGCTCTCTCCAGGCC
>CAYULJ010000110.1:0-5709 GCA_964445715.1 uncultured Planctomycetia bacterium | reverse complement strand
TGAAAATTTGCTATATCCCCAAGCGCCACTATGCTATTGGGCACGCAGACAAAAGAGATATCTGGAAATTTAAAATTTGAGTTTGTAATGCATCCATCCTGCACAAGCACGCAACCTGCGCCCCTAGAGACAGCATCCAATATAAAATTGTGGCCATCGAACCTATGGCCTTTTATAGCTGCAAAGAGCTCTCCCTTCTTCAAGCGCCGCGTGTCAGTACATAAACCTGTTAGTATCTCATCCTCATTCCCCGATAAAAGCCTTCCTTTTGTCGCTGCTAAAAGATCTTTTACTGCAAACATAATTTCCTCCTACTTAACTTCAAAATAGGTGTCTGTCCCCTATTTTGAAGTTAAGATTTTTTTTACTACCTCTCTGTCGTCAAAAGGCACAGTGGTGTCCTTGAATATTTGATATGTCTCATGGCCCTTACCAGCCACGAGCACGATATCTCCTTTTCGAGCCTCTTTTAATGCCTTTTCTATTGCCCTGAATCTATCTATTTCGATTGAATAATTATTTTTATTAGGCATACCTTTTATAATCTCGTTTGCGATATCCATGGGCTCTTCACTTCGAGGATTATCGCTTGTTATAAATGTCTTATCCGAAAAAACCGAAGATACCTTTCCCATGTCAGGCCTTTTGGTTTTATCTCTATTCCCTCCGCAGCCAAAGACAGTCAAAAGTCTATGCGGCCTTAACTCTTTCAATGTCTTTAGTGCATTTTCCAATCCATTTTCAGTATGAGCATAATCTACAAATACCAAAAAATCCTGTCCACAATCTATCTTTTCGAGCCGGCCGGGCAATCCGCTAAAACTTTCAATCGCGCTTTTTATCTTATCCAAATCCATGCCCATGGCGATGCCGCTCGCGGCACAAGCCAGGATATTATATACATTATGCCGTCCAATCAAAGGAGAAGAAATTATAAGGCTCTCTTTAGGAGAAACCCGAGAACAAAGTCTGAATTTAATGCCTTCTAATAAAATCTTTATGTCTTCAGCATATACATCAGCTTTTCGCTTGATCCCATAAGTTACGACTTTTGCATTTTTTTCTTTAAGGACTTCATCTATGATCTTTTTTGAACAGGCATCGTCTGCATTCACGACTGCACAACCGCCCTGTTTTATCTTCGAGAATAATTTTAACTTGGATATAAAATAATCTTCCATATTCTTATGATAATCTAAGTGTTCATTAGAGAGATTTGTAAAAATAGCGATATCAAAATTCAAACCATCGACCCTACCCTGATCTAAAGAATGCGAAGAGACCTCGAGTATGCATTTTTTTACACCATCCTTGTGCATGTTATCAAAAAGAGAATATAGATCCAGGATGCCGGGCGTAGTATTAAAGGCAGGGATCAAGCGATTATTAAATCTATAATTAATAGTGCCTATCACGCCCACCTTTTTAGAATCTTTCCTATAAAGATTCTCGAGCAAATACGTTACTGTGGTCTTGCCATTAGTACCAGTAACTCCTACGAGATACAGCTTGCTTGGTATGTCTTTATAAAATTTCTTAGCAATGAGAGAAAGCGCAACCTTTGCATTATCTACATATATAAAGGTAGTGCCCCTTCTAAAGACACGCCCCTCCTTTGGCTGGGCTTCCAATACTACTGTACAGGCCCCCCTATTTATGGCCTCGTCTATAAAAAGCGCTCCGTCGAAACGCGGCCCTTTTATTGCCACAAAAAGATCTCCTTCTTTTACCTTTTTAGAATTGGAAGCGAGGCCTTTTATTTCTAAAGAAGTCTTTCCCTCTATCTTCCTCACTCCCTGCATATTTTTTATTAAATCTTTGAGTCTCATAATTCCCCTAAGTTTACATTTCAACAACGTTAAAGTGTAAAGTTATCCGCTAGGTTCTATCTTGTAGTAACGCATGACCTGCTCTGCCACTCTTTTGAATACAGGCGCGCATACAGTACCGCCATAATAATAAGGTCGCGGCTCATCCATTATAACCACCACGACAAATCGCGGTTTATCATATGGTAAAAATCCTATGAAGGATGCTGTAAAATTCCTATGGGAATACGTTCCATCAGCATCTACCTTTTGCGCTGTGCCTGTCTTCCCAGCTGGTAGATAATCTTCTATCTCTGCAAACCTGCCAGTGCCCCCCTCTACCACTGTCCTCAAAATCTCTTTGACCTCATCTGCTGTCTCTTGAGAAATAACGCGGTGTAATCTCTTTGGCTCAAATCTCTCTATCGCGTAACCTGTCTTATCTTGCACCTTCATAACGATTCTGGGTTTTATAAAATAACCTCCGTTTGCAATGCTAGAAATAGCGCAGGCAAGCTGAAGGGCTGTTGCAGTGACCTCCTGCCCCATAGAAATACTACAGATAGAAAGTTTCGACCATTTATCTGGATGCCTGATTATGCCATCGACTTCTCCTGGAAGGCCGATGCCTGTCTTTTTCCCAAAACCAAAACGCTTGATATATCTGTACAGTCTCCTCTCCCCTAGCTTTAACGCCGATTTCATCGTTCCTATATTCGACGAATATTTTATTACATCGCTGAATATCAGCCAACCATGCGGTTTATGGTCATGGTAGACATGTCTTTCCCATTTAAATTTCCCGTTCTCGCAAAAGAATTTATCATCCCTCTTAACAAGCCCTTCTTGCAGCACAGCAGAAGCCGTAACTATTTTAAAACTAGATCCTGGCTCAAAAAAATCGCAGATCGCTCGGTTCCTGCGATTCTCGGCTGGATATTCCTTTAGATTGTTAGGATCATACGTAGGCCTGTTGGCCAATGCCAAAATATCCCCTGTATGCGGATCCATTACGACTATACTGGCGCCTTTTGCATTATATTTCTCAAAAGCCTTTTCAAGTTCCTTCTCTGCGACTGCCTGCACGACATTATCTATAGTAAGGATCACTTCGTTTCCGTCAGCCGGGGGTATCTCTCTGAATTCGTAACCCAAGACCTCACGCTTTTTAGCATCTCTTATTGTATATCTCCATCCGACAGCGCCTTTTAAAAATTTATCATACAAAAGCTCCACGCCTTCCAAGCCATCGTTATCCATGCCGCTGAATCCGACTATATGACTAGCAAGGGTGCCATTGGGATAAACCCTGTGAGGTTCCTTTATAAAACCAATACCTTTTATTTTCAACCGCCTTATATCTCTTTCGATATCAGGCTGGACCTTACGCGCTATCCACGCAAATCGGGTCTTCTCATTGATCTTCTGTAGCATTTTATCTGTACCAATACCTAATGCCTTGGAAAGTTTTTTGGCCGCGTCCTCTTTGTCTTCGATCTCCTGAGGATCTGCAAAGATAGAGTTTAGGTTTATCGATACAGCGAGCTCTCTTAGATTGCGGTCATAAATAATACCGCGTCTTGGAAGCAATCGTATAAAGGTCTTATATTGATCAAGGGCGAGCTTTGATAAGGGCCTGGCGGCGCCTAACTGCACGAAGAAAAGCCTTAAAGTCAAAAGTACGAATAAAATTAATAAAAAGTATAAAACAGTTCTAATTCGGGGGGTAATTAGGCTGTACACAAAAAAATACCTGTTCGTTATTGTTCTTTATTCGTTTCTATTCGGGCTGGCCTCGGCTTCCCGACCGGCGCTAAATAGACTGGCAAAGAGGCCACTTCTTGCTACATCTTTGTTAACGATCTTTTTCGGGGAGCTCTCAAGCTTAACTACCTGCCATCTGCGGGGCATATCCAACTCTAATTTTTTGGCTAATAGTTTGGTCTCTAACTTGACGGGTGATTTATTATCTAAGACATTATATATTAATATTCTATTCGAGTCAACAAGCTTCGAATAAACCTTGTAATTTTCCTTCACTTTTAGCCCCATCTGGTATATCAGGATCTGCTGGTTGACATACATAAGGGCAATGGATGTCACGAGGATTATATAAACAAACGTCTTGTTGGCCTTTAAAATGGCTTTCATGATCACCTTTTTGCTGCTGCCCGAAGCTTTGCGCTTCTCGAGCGTGCATTCTCCAGGGTCTCTTTTTCTTCTGCCATCACAGGCTTCTTAGTAAGGATATCAAAAATGCCGCTCTTGCTAAATTCCTTGAAAGTCCTTTTGACTATTCTATCTTCCAGAGAATGAAAAGATATAACGCAAATCCGGCCGCCCTTTTTAAGGACCTCGGGCGAGTCTCTAAGCGCCTTTTCCAATGACCCTAATTCGTCATTCAATCTGATCCTAAGCGCCTGAAATGTCCTGGTTGCTGGATGGATCCGCTCTCTCTTTTTGTTGCGTGGCAAAGAACTAGAGACTATATCAGCCAGATCCCTGGTTGTCTCAATCATTTTCTTCTTTCGAGCGTAAACTATCGCTCTGGCAATCCTTCTATGAAACCGATCTTCCCCAAGATCTCTTATGATCTGCGAAAGTTCGACCTCTGCCAGATTATTCACAAGGTCCTTTGCCGTAAACTTCTGGGCCCTATCCATGCGCATGTCCAAAGGACCGGCATTTTTTATACTGAACCCTCTTTCTCTTCCCTCCATCTGGATGCTAGATATACCCAAATCAAATAAAATGCCATCTATTTGTCCTAGATCTTTTGTTATTTCTTTTATATTTTTAAAATTTTCGTTTATTAGCTTGAATGAACTATTAAATCTTTTTAATCTATCGCAGGCTAAGTTTAATGATTCCGAATCTCTATCTATGCCTATCAGAATCCCTCGGGGTAATATGTTCTGTAAGATCTCTTCAGCATGACCAGCCCCTCCTACGGTCGCATCTATGATTATCTTTCCTGGCGCAGGTTCTAAAAAATGCAGGGCCTCTTTTAAAAGGACTGGCTTATGTAAATATCTTTCTTCCATTATTGCTCTTTAATATCTTGTATACCTCCCGACTCACCCTCTTGCAGCTATTGTCGACATTCAACGAACGGGTCTTACGTATGCTCTCCACAGGAATATTAAAACAACGCGTGCCTCCTGACTTCAACCTTATAAGATGATTATTAGTCCTGGAACTCATAAAGCCTCCTTACTCAAGATCGATTAATTTTTCAGCGACTTCTTCAAATGATTCTTTTGATAAAGAATAATAATCCTGCCAATTCTTGCGACTCCAGATCTCGATTCGGTTCGACACGCCGATAATATAAACATCTCTTTTGATCTCGGCATAATCTTTCAAGTATGACGGCATAAGTATCCTGGCCTGCTTATCCGGCACCAGTGCAGACGCCCCTGAAAAAAACAATCTGTTAAAACGCCTGTATTCTGATTTTGTAAATGTCATGGTTTTGAATCTCTGCTCCTGCAACCTCCATTCTTCTTCTGCAAACATAAAAAGGCACTTATCCAATCCACGAGTAATAAAAAGCTTCTCGACATAATGCTCCTTCATCGCGTCCCTGAACTTAGACGGAATGATAAGCCTTCCTTTTCTGTCCAATGCGTGCTCGTATTCACCGTAAAACATAGTCTACTCCACTTTACTCTACTTTGAGCCACCGTGTAAGTAAAGTTTACACTAATGACATTTTCATGTCAAGCTAAAATACTGGGTTTTTTCAACCTATACTATATAATGGGGTTACAATAAGAAGATATGCTAAATATAGGGGGTACTTTTTGCATTCAGGATGTCTTTTTTGATCTGCATTCGCAGTTTCTCAAGGGAAGGAAATTTTTTTTCGTTCCTGATCTTTCTTTTAAATATAATTTCT
>CAYULJ010000109.1:5009-5719 GCA_964445715.1 uncultured Planctomycetia bacterium | reverse complement strand
ATTTATTCGGGAAGGTGCCCTCCTAAAAATTTTAATTTCCCCTTCCCTCTCCTTAGTGGTATAATTATCTAAAACAATCATGCCGATGTAGCTCAGTTGGTAGAGCAGGGCTTTCGTAAAGCTCAGGTCGGAGGTTCGAATCCTCTCATCGGCTCCAACAAATAACAGAGGATTCGAATGGAGCTTTGCGCCGAGCAAAGCGAGGAAAAGCTGCGATTAAAAGGAGCAGCGCCAGCAAAGCGGGTGGCCGACTTTGCCAGAAGGGCAAAGCGTCGAATCCTCTCATCGGCTCCAGAATTTATTCCTTAAGTTCACACTTTAACAATGTTAAAGTGTGAACTTAAGAGGAAAGACATAAAGTGGCGAGAGCAAGAGAACTTCTAAGAGATAAGAATTTTTCACTCCTTTGGTTTTCCCAAATCATATCGAATTTTGGAGACAGGCTTAATCAGATGGCTTTGATAGGTCTTATATATGCACGAATGCCAGGTTCTACCATAGAGCTTGCCAAGCTTTTATCTTTTACTATACTTCCTGTTTTTATTGTAGGCCCGATCGCTGGTATTTATGTTGATAGATGGAATAGAAAATATACGATGATAGCCTGCGATTTGCTGAGGGGCATATTGGTGCTTTTTATGCCACTAATCATATCCTATTCAAAAAGCATGGTGCCTGTTTATATTTTGGTGTTCATAATTTTTTCTATC
>CAYULJ010000109.1:0-4999 GCA_964445715.1 uncultured Planctomycetia bacterium | reverse complement strand
ACTATGATCATGGCGGATCTTGTGAGGGGGGTGTTGGTTCTTCTTATACCGCTTCTTATGGTTTATTTTAAGAGTATGGTGCCTGTTTATATAGTTGTATTTATAATGTTTTCTATGACGAGGTTTTTTCTTCCATCCAAGCTTGCAATAATTCCAGATATCGTGCAAAAAGACAAATTACTCCTGGCTAATTCCTTGACATCTACTACCAGAATGATCGCAACTGTTGTTGGGTTCGGGCTCGGAGGACTTATAGTGGCGCAGCTGGGAGCAAAGGGCGGGTTTTATGTGGATTCTGTTACATATTTTATTTCTGCTTTGATGGTTTCATTTGTTGCTATTAAGTTTAAAGCTGGACCTAAGGTTTTTATGGCCAAAGAAAAATTAAAGTTTATTATAAGAAGGACAATATTAGAAGATATAAAAGAAGGATTTTTGTATTTGAAAAGCCATAAAGACATAAGGATGATTGCGAATACCATGTTTTTGATCATGGCCGGAGTCGGGTCTATCTATATCATAATAATAGTATTTGTCCAAGACACATTGCATTCGTCGACAGAACACCTTGGGTTTTTAGCAATGTTTTTGGGCATAGGTTTATTGTTGGGGTCGCTGGTCTATGGGAGATTTGGCGGAAGGTTTTGCAAGAGAAGGGTGATAAATTTTGGGCTATGCCTTACAGGATTAGCTATAGTTTTATTTGCTGTTGGGTTAAAGCTGTGGCCTTATTTTTCTGTTGCAGCTGCGCTTTCTATGCTTATCGGTATCCTTGCTTCTCCTATCATCGTCTCCTCTAGTACACTTTTGCACGAGGTAATGGAAGAAAAGATGAGGGGCAGGGTTTTTAGCTCAATGGATATAATAATGCATATCGCATTTCTTTTGTTCATGGTCTTTGTCTCTTTGATTGCTGAATGGGTAAGAAGAGAGCTGGTTCTTGTTATAGTCGGAACAGTATTTTCTGCAATAGGCTTCGTAAAGTTAGTTAGATCAAGAGCTCCAAAAGCTTAAGTATACATTTTAACATTGTTGAAATGTATACTTAAGGATTAACTTTTTCCTTTAGCCCAAAAAAGGTTGTCAATGAAGCTGCTTTTTTGTATAATAATATGAACTCATGTCCAATATGAATTTTATACACCCACCCGAACTTAAAAAATCCACGATATGCAAAAAGGTAGAGAGAATGTTTTTGCCTAAAAAGGTCATACTTACCTTGTCTCAGCACACAGGTGCGCCTTCAGAGTCTATTGTTAAGGTCGGGGACAGCGTAAAGACAGGTTCTCTTATTGCCGAGGCCAAGGGTTTTATTTCCAGTAACTTGCATTCTAGCGTGTCTGGCAAAGTGGTTGCTATCGAAGACAATGTTCATCCTATTATCGGCTCTTTTAAGGCGATTATAATAGAATCCGATGGCGAAGATGCTAAAGCATTTTCAGATTCACAAAGAAATGTCTCATCTTTTTCAAAAGAGGCTATTATAAATATTATAAAGGATGCAGGTATCGTAGGATTGGGAGGAGCGGCGTTTCCTACACATGTTAAATTGAGTCCACCAGCTGGAAAAAATATAGACACGCTAGTTATAAATGGCGCAGAATGCGAGCCTTTTCTTACCTGTGACCATCGCTTGATGCTTGAGCAGCCAAAGGAGATTCTTCTTGGAATCAATCTTGTTGCAAGAGTGATGGGTATAAAGGATGTAATAATAGGGATAGAAGACAATAAAGTAGATGCTATAGAAGGGTTAAGAAACGCGCTAATTAGCATCAAGTCCGAAGGCCCAGTGCCAAGTGTAAAGGTCGTTAAGCTTAAGACGCGATATCCGCAGGGAGGAGAAAAACAACTTATAAAGACACTTTTGAATCGCGAAGTGCCTTCCAGCGGATTACCGCTTGACATAGGGTGTGTTGTAAGCAATGTTCAAACGATATTTGCTATTTACGAAGCAGTGTATTTTCAGAAACCTCTATACGAAAGGGTTATTACAGTCTCAGGTAGTTTTTTGAAAGAACCTAAGAATGTTTTAGCAAGGATAGGCACGCCTATAAAAGATTTGTTAGAATCTTGTGGTTTCAATGTCGAGAAGAATGTTTATAAAATTGTCATGGGCGGACCCATGACAGGGGTTGCACAGTTTAATTTAGATGCACCTGTCATAAAAGGGACTTCTGGTATTCTTGTGCTGGATAAAAGATTTCAGTTTGAAGGCGAGATCAGTTGCATAAGATGCTCGCGATGTATCGAAGCTTGTCCCGTAGGTCTTATGCCATGCATGATCGGGCTCGGCGCACAAAATAATAGATTTGATATAGCGGTTTCTTATAGTCCACTTGACTGCGTCGAGTGTGGCTCATGCGACTATGTATGTCCGTCGAAGATACCGCTGGTACAGCTTATAAAATTAGCTAAGAGAAAGGCAAAGAAATAATCTCGTCGTTCGTATTCCGTATACCGTAGTCCGTGTTATTTTACGATATACGAAATACGATATACGAAATACGATAAAATGAAGAGTATTTTGAGGTTTACATTGGTGTTGGGATTGGTGAATTTAGTGGCAGCGTCTGTCTTGGCCAGCGTTTATTTTATTACAAAGCCAAAGATAGAGATGCAAAAGGCCATGGTCAAGGAGAATGCCCTGAAGCAGGTGGTTCCGACGACTGTAGGAAATCGCATCGAACCTGTCGAAGAGAATGGCGTTATAAAGTATTGGGAAGTTTTTAGAGGGTCCAGCAGTAGAGTGCAAGGTTATGTGTTTATTGCAAAGAAATATGGCTATTCCAGCACTATTGAGACAATGGTGGGAATGAAAAAAGACGGTACGATAACTGGAGTAAGAATGCTTAGCCAGAACGAGACCCCTGGCCTTGGCGCAAAGATAACAGAGGTTGTCTCTGACAAGACGATATTAAGTGCACTAAAGCAGTTTTTTTCAAAAGAGAGAGAAATCGAGAAAGAAAAGCAGCCTTATTTTACCGAACAATTTAATGGATGCAATCTTTATAGGTTGGAATTTTGCGAAGACGCTGGTGTGCATGCTATTTCTGGCGCGACTATATCCAGTAAGGCTGTGCTTGATTCGATAAGAGAAAAAGGATATGAGATAATAGGAGAGTAGTTATTGCTTAAGTTTACACTTTAACATTGTTGAAGTGTAAACTTAAGCGGTTGTAATGACATTGGTATGAACAAATTAACAGTTTCCACAGCTCCGCATATTAAATCGTCTCTTACAACGCAGAGGATCATGTATATCGTGATGCTCTCGCTTCTACCGGCAGGGCTTGCAGGCATATACATATTTGGCCTGTCGAGCTTAAAGGTGATGATTCTTTGTGCTGTTTCCTGCATTGTCAGCGAATTTATATTTTTGAAGATCAGAAATAAAGACCCAAGAGCTGTTTTAGACGGGAGCGCGTTTCTTACAGGGTTACTTTTGGCATATAACCTTCCGCCTGAAATGCCTTTTTGGCTCCCTATAATCGGCGGCATAGTGAGTATTGTCATTGGAAAGCAGATTTTTGGCGGACTGGGCCACAATATTTTTAATCCAGCTCTTGTCGGCAGGGTGTTTTTGCAGATATCATGGCCAGTCTATATGACTACGTGGAAAAATCCAAGATGGTTTCCTGATGCTGTCTCAACTGCAACGCCTTTGGCCAAAGAAAGTACGCAGGCATTTTCTTACATGGACCTTTTTCTAGGCAATCACGGCGGCTGTATAGGCGAGGTCTGCGTATTGCTGCTATTGATAGGCGCTCTAGTCTTACTTCTGACAAAGATCATATCTTTCCATATACCTGTGAGTTTTATCGGTACGACAATGATACTGGTCTGGATTTTCGGAGGCGATGGTCTTTTAAAAGGCGATTTTATTTTTCATTTTCTGACAGGCGGTTTAGTATTGGGTGCTTTTTTTATGGCAACAGACTATGTCACGCGCCCACTTACTAAGAAAGGGAAGATCATCTTTGGCATAGGATGCGGTATTCTCACCGTCGTTATAAGATTAAAAGGCGGATATCCGGAAGGAGTTTCATACGCAATACTTTTTATGAACGCCATGGTGCCCATTATAGATAGGTATACAAAGACAAGGGTATACGGCAAGAGATAAGAATGAAAAAACTATTCCATGAATTTCTAAAAGGCATTGTTCGTGAGAATCCGACTTTTAGGCTGGCGCTGGGGCTGTGTCCTACGTTGGCAGTCTCGACCAGCGTCGTAAATGGATTTGGCATGGGCATTGCAGCCACCTTTGTAATGCTCGGTTCGAATATTATTGTCTCGAGCATCAGGGATATTATACCCAAAAAAATCAGGATACCGTGTTTTATCGTCATCATAGCCACATTCGTTACCATAGTTGAACTTGTTATGAAGGCGTATTTTCCAGCACTGTCCAAGTCATTGGGCATATTTGTTCCGCTTATCGTGGTGAATTGCATTGTCTTGGGAAGGGCAGAGGCGTTTGCGTCAAAATATGGCGTAGCAAGGGCTATCTTTGACGGACTTGGAATGGGTGTTGGTTTTACATTGGCGTTAGTTCTTATTTCAGCGATAAGAGAGGTTTTGGGAAATGGGACATTGCTCGGGCTTGTAATCGTAAAGGGGTTTGAACCAGCTCTTTTATTCATACTCGCCCCAGGCGCACTTTTGGTCATAGGACTATTGATAGGCATTGTGAATCATTTTACGAGGAAATAATAATGGAATTCAATCAGCTTTTAATGATAGCAATAAGCGTTATATTCATTAATAATTTTATCCTCTCCAAATTTCTGGGCCTTTGCCCGTTTATAGGAGTATCAAAAGATAGCCGCTCTGCTTTTTATATGGGGCTTGCTGTGACATTTGTCATGACCACCTCTTCGATAATCACCTGGGCAGTGTATAGCTTTTTGTTAAAACCTTTTCACATAGAATATCTGCGCACCTTATCATTTATATTGGTGATCGCGAGTTTTGTGCAGCTGATAGAGATGTTTATACA
>CAYULJ010000108.1:0-5757 GCA_964445715.1 uncultured Planctomycetia bacterium | reverse complement strand
AAGGTCAGGAAAATCATAGGTTTTAAACCCACAGTAAACCTAGAGAGCATTATACGGAGCGTAGTAGAATATATTAATGGGTCTCGTTGATATTCCTAAAGCACTCCTAAGAAACTTTTCTAAAGAGATCAGATTGTTTCGCTCCAGGCAAAAATTAAAATCCATAAAGAGGATTTTCTGCGATACTAATAATTTAAAAAAGTTATCCAGAGATGAATTATCAGGTTTTTTTACGCTGACTAGATTAAACGAGGAATGGGATGGAGCAAGTCGGGTTGTAAATAGATTGCGCTTGTCAGAATTTACCTTTGGCGTTAATCCCGGAGACCAGAGGGCTCTTTTTTATCTGGCAAGAGCTGTAAATGCCAACTCTATTTTAGAGATAGGTACTCACATAGGGTGTTCTACAATACATCTTGCATTAGGCCTTAATAAGGACACCGGAAGGCTTGTAACCGTAGACATAAGAGATGTCAACGACCCTATTAGCCAGCCCTGGGAGAAACATAACTCACAAGACTCTCCAAAGAAATTACTGGAATATGTCAAACGTAAGGATATAGTAGAGTTTATTACGGCAGACTCTCTTTGTTTTTTGCCTGAATGTCGGGAGAGATTTGATTTTATATTTCTCGATGGAGAACATTCTCCAACAGTCGTCTATCAGGAAATACAAAGCGCTATCAAATTACTTAATCCTGGCGGACTGATTTTGCTTCACGATTATTTTCCCGATAATAAACCATTATGGCCTGATGGATCTGTGGTATCAGGGCCGTATTTAGCTGTAGAGAGACTGATAAAGGAGAATTCGGATATAGGTATATTGCCTTTAGGCGATATTCCTTGGCCGACAAAATTAGGCTCTCGCAGGACAAGTCTGGCATTATTGGTCAAGAAGAATTGACATGCATAATAGAAAAAATATTATAAGTCTTCTCATTGCTTCGTTTTTAGTCAGATGGGGGTATTGGTTATTCTTTATCCAGCCCAAATATAGTTCGGATACACCAAAATATCTATACTGCGCGAAATTATTAGCGCGGGGTGATATAAGAATACCGTTCGAACTGTTGCCGTTTTACCAGCTGTACCCACTTTTTTTATCTCCTATACATATATTTCATATGCCAGAGATGATATATATAAAGTATCTGCATATATTTTTTTCTGTTTCTACGGTATTGCTGGTGTATTATGCAGGGAGATTGCTGGTGTCGCATAAATACGGATTAACAGTGGGAGCATTAGCTGCGGTCTATCCGAGTTTCTTATTCTGGATGCCGTATGTCCTTACGGAAACAGCTTTTTTATTTTTCCTTTCCTTGTTTATAGTCGCGTTCTTGCTTTTATTAAAAAAGAAGTCTCCTTTGTGTTGGGTCGGTTATTTGGTTACGTCTGCCTTGCTTCTGATCACGCGGCCTGTTTCAGTGCCTATACTGCTGGTTTCAGCTATTGCGCTCAGCGCGCTATTTCTGGGCCATGCCTTTAAGGCAGGCTTGGTGCCGTTGTTTCTGAAAATCGCTATAGGCCTGGCTATCTTTTTTACAATAGCCATGGTCATATTATTGCCGCACATGGAGGAGTTTCCAATATTATTAAAAAAATATCAGTTCTCGCAGACCATTTATCGTAGTGTCAATATATCTACCAGCGACATAGCTGAACTTAAAAGGGAATTGGATAAAGAAGAAAAACTGGCAAAGGCAATGCCTGAGATGGAGTTGCGCGCATATAAGGTGAGGGAATCAGCGCAATTTATTTCTACACATCCATTTTTATATTTAAGCATGGCAGGAAAGCGGTTTATTGCCTATTGGTATCCGTGGGTGTTCGCTGACAGCTGGTCTCTGTTTCATAGAATGTTGGATTTTTTTATTTCAGTTTCTCTTACGCTCGGTGCCATCATGGCACTATTTGACAGGTCCATGCGAAGTAAATTACCAGTAATTACATTAATGGCTATGATTATTTCTTTAGCTGTCTTGAGTGCCTTTAGTAGAGTTGATACTGATGCTAGGTTTCGCCTTCCAGCAGAGTTGATGCTTCTACTCATTGCACCACATGGCCTACAAATCCTATCCAGCAAGTTCTTGCGTAAATCTTATTGATTTGAGCATTGAGCTGAGTTATACTATTTTTACTTAGACAAATATGTTAAAGACTTATTTTATACCATTTTTTATCTCATTCGCGCTTTCCATTCTTTTGACGCCTGTCATAAGAAGGATAGCAGTGGTCAGGGGTTATGTCGCAAAGCCAAAAGAGGATAGATGGCACAAGAGAGAGACTGCGCTTTTTGGCGGCATAGCTATTTTTGTTTCATTCCTTATTCCTTATATTATTTTTGTACAGCCTAACTTAGAGAGTATCGGTATTATTTTATGCGGGAGTCTTATTTTCGGGCTAGGGCTTTTTGACGATGCCAAGCAGATAAAGCCGCATACCAAACTCATGGGCCAGATCATTATCGCGTCATTATTGATCAGTTTTGGAGTGAGTATAAAGGTCATCCCGTATCAGATAATAAGTATGCCGCTTACGGTATTATGGATAGTGGCGATCGTGAATTCTTTTAATCTTCTCGATAATATGGACGGGCTTTCAGCCGGTATCGCAGCCATCGTGAGCAGTATTATATTTTTATTTGCGTTTTTAAGCGGAGAATTCTTTTTAGCATTGCCTGCATTGATCCTGACAGGCAGTTTGTTGGGATTTTTAAGGTATAATTTCAGCCCTGCCAAGATTTTCATGGGTGACTGCGGCAGCATGTTTATAGGTTTTATGCTCGCTACCATAACGCTACAGGGGAGTTGGAAGGAATCCACGCATCTATTGATGATACTGGCAATACCTGTATTGGTGCTGGCGGTACCTTTGCTCGACACAGTGTTTGTGACGATTGCGAGAAGCATGTCGTCGCATAAGATCTTTCAAGGCGGCAAGGACCATCTGTCGCATAGGATGGTCGTATTGGGGTTGTCTGATAAAAAGACAGTACTCGTACTGTATTTTATAAGTTTATTTTTTGGGGCCATAAGTGTGCTTTCGATGTTCGTAAGTTCATTAGTGGCACTTATGCTTGTTTTGATAGCATCCGTGACGCTTATATATTTTGCTATCTTCCTAGGCAAGGTCAAGGTCTATACGGATGAGAAAGCAAAGGATATTAAAAAAAGAAACGGCAGAGTTATTCTTGATGGCATGGTGATGCATAAAAGGAGAATCCTGGAAGTAGTTGTCGATTTTATATTGATATGTGTGGCGTATGTCTCAGCGTATCTCTTAAGATTCGAAGGCATGTTGTCTTATGAGAACCAACATCTTATTGTGAAGTCTTTGCCTGTAATAGTGATCATAAAATATATTGTATTTTTTAGATTTGGACTTTATAGAGGCATATGGAGATACGTGAGCGTTTCGGATCTTATAGATGTTTTTAAGGCTTCACTCTTGGCCTCGATCGCTACGGCAATGGCTGTTCTTTTTATATGGAGATTTCAGGGGTTCTCAAGAGCTGTCTTTGTCATTGACTGGCTCGTGCTTTTTGTCTTGATTTCAGGTACAAGGATCATGGAGAGGATCTATAAAGAGATATTTGATCAGGTTAGATTGGGAGATAAAAAGGTTTTGATCTATGGTGCGGGCGATGCAGGGGAGATTGTTTTAAGAGAGATAAGGAATAATAAGGTTTTAGGCTATAAACCAGTCGGGTTTGTGGATGACGACGAAGAAAAACTAGGGAGACGCATACATAATGTGTCTGTCTTGGGCTCAAAGAGCGATATGGCCCGTCTAATAAAGCAGAAAGAAGTAAGAGAAGTTATTATAGCTATACCAGGCCTTCCAAAAGATATCTTTGAAGACACAGCGAGTATCTGTAGAAGCTTGGACATAAACTGCAAAAAGATGCACGACATCCTACCAAAATAAGTTTACACTTTAACAATGTTAAAGTGTAAACTTAAGCGCAATATAAACAGTATGAAGATAGGGATAGACATTCGTCCAACACTCAAGAAGACAACAGGCATAGGAAAGTACACCTTTCATTTGATCAATGCCCTTGCTGAGATCGATTCCGAAAATAGATATTTTCTCTACAGCAGAAAAAAGATCCTGGATTTTAAGAGGCGGTTGCCGAAATTGCCAGGGGCGAATTTTTCGCATTGTGTGGATTATTTTAAAAAAGGCGCGGATGCGATGTTGCCGGATATAGATGTTTTTCACACGTCTTCCTATGATCTAGATAAGCCCAAAAAAGCAAAGTATGTTGTCACGGTTCACGATGTGATTATAAAGGCGTATCCAAAAGGCCATAGTGAGAAGACAATAAAAGAGATCGATGAAAAATTAAAAAAGGTTTTGAGCGAAGCGGATATATTGGTGGCGGATTCGCATAACACTAAATCGGATTTGATAAGATTTTACGATGTCTCTGAAGAAAGAATAAAAGTAATATATCCAGGAGTACATTTAAAAGACATCGTTCGCCATTCACTATCCACTATTCACGAGAATTATATCCTCTTCGTAGGCACGCTAGAGCCTAGAAAGAACATAGATGGGCTTATAAAGGCATTTAATTGGCTGAAGAAAGAACGAGGCGTGGATTATAAATTATACATCGCAGGCATGAAGGGATGGATGTACGAAGATATTTTTAAGGAATACGAGAAAAGCGAGTTTAAAAAAGATATTATCTTTAAAGGCTATGTAAGCGAGGGAGAGTTAAAAGCGTTATACCAAAATGCGGCTTTATTTGTTTATCCCTCTTTTTATGAAGGCTTTGGCTTACCTATAATAGAGGCATTTAGTTATGGAGTGCCTGTAGTTACTTCAAGGACTTCTTCTTGCGGAGAGATAGCAGGCGATGGCGCCCTATTAATAGATCCCTCTAGTCATGGAGAAATAGCCAGGGCGTTATTTAAGATTATAAACGATAATGGTCTTGCAAAGGAGTTATCTCAAAAAGGCATTAACAGGGCCAGGGATTTTTCCTGGGACAGGGCCGCGCAAGAATTTGTAAAGTTATTTACGCAAAGAAAGGTTTAGATCAAGAATGAAGATTTTGTTAATTTTCCCTCCACGCAAAGATGATACTTATATATTCCCTCCCACCAGCCTGCTCTATATTTCCCAAGCAGTTCGTGCTGCTGGGCATGAAGCACAAATAATAGACATTCCATATTTACTTGAGAAATTTCCTGATAGATTTAGCCTTTTAGATAATAGTCTATACGAATATATTTTTAATCAAGAGTTTGACATAATAGGGCTGGGTGGAGTAGTTAGCACTTATTTTTTCTATGAAGATTTTGTACGCAGGATAAGAAAACTCAAGAAGGATATACCTATAGTAGTTGGTGGCTCTGTAGGAGTGCCCATTAAAGATGTTTGGTTGAAATATAGCAAAGTGGATTATTTGGTCGAAGGTTACGGAGAGATCCTAATACAAAGATTGTTAAACTGTCTTGAAAAAAAGGACTATAGTGGGATAGAAAAAATTCCAGGCTTACATTATTTAAAAGATGGGTCATATAGGTCTAATCCGCCTGAGAGGATATCTGATTTAGATACTATCGCATTTTTATCTTATGATGAAATAGATTATGAGTTTTATATCACTGAATTAACAAAATGGACTGAAAGAATCATTCCAGATAGAAGTCTGATTAAAACTAAAAAATTAAGATTTTTGCCTTTGTTTACTTCCCGCGGATGCCCATATACATGTACTTTTTGCTTCCATTTTGA
>CAYULJ010000107.1:0-5804 GCA_964445715.1 uncultured Planctomycetia bacterium | reverse complement strand
AAGAGGAATGATTTTTGCCATAATAAAATGCCCCCAAGACGCCACCTATGCCATCGGCTATCATATCGGCGACGCTAAATTTTCTCATTGATACAAAATGCTGGTGAAATTCGTCTGAGATGCCATAAAGGACTGCGGCCAAAATCGCCAGTGTCTTAAAATTCTCGACAAAACTCTTTCTGTTAGAATTTTTGAATGCGCGCGCCGCAAGCAATCCAAAGATCGCGTATTCTATAAGGTGTAATATTTTATCGAGATGGAGTATCGGAAGTCTTGGCAAAGGCTTGGGGATGCTTGATATAAAAAATATAAGTCCTGCGTAGAAGTAGAGCGGCATCCAATATTTTAAAAATTTATTTGTCAACAGAACAACCTTTATCTTTTTTGTCGCAAGATTGACATGGAGAAGGAGATTTATTTTCTTCTTTTTCTTTTTTCTTATAGCTCTCGCTTCTATAGTCAGTCGCGTAAAACCCGGATCCCTTAAAGATAAAACCAGCGCCCTTTCCTATTAATCTGCGCACCTTGCCATCGCATTTCTTGTCCGCACAATCAGTCAGGGGCTTATCGCTCATCTTCTGAAACGCCTCGAAAATCTTACCGCATTTCTGGCATTTATACTCGTATGTCGGCATTATCACTCCTTGTCATTGCTTCTTAAATATCTTCTTCACCTTATCCATGAATGTTTTGGATAAGGGAGTTACATTGTCTCCACAAGACTTAGCGAATTCCTTCAGTATGCGTTTCTGGTCTGAATTTAGACGCGTGGGCGTCTCCACTACGACCCTCACAAGCTGGTCACCTTTGCCATAACCTCTTAAATTTTTTATACCCTTGCTCGCGAGCCTAAATATCTTACCGCTCTGAGTGCCCTCAGGGATCTTCATCATCACGTTGCCATTTAATGTCGGGATCTCGACTTCTCCGCCAAGCGCAACTGTTGAAAAATTTACAGGGACATTGCATATTATGTCATATCCATGTCTTTCGAAAATAGCATGATCTTTTACATGAATATAGATATAAAGGTCCCCTCTTGGCCCGCCTTTTAAACCTGCCTCGCCCTCTCCTTGAAGACGTAAGCGCGAACCAGTATCAACGCCGGCCGGTATATCCACTTCCATCTTTTTTGTAACCCTTATATTCCCCGAACCTCCACATTTCACGCATGGGTTCTTTATTATCGAGCCTTCTCCTCTGCATTGAGGACAGGTTTGCCTTATGCTAAAAAAACCTGCTGACTGCAAGGTCTGACCCTTGCCGCCGCATGCCGAGCATGTTGTCTTTTTTGTGCCAGGTCTCATGCCGTTGCCTTTACACGTGTCACAGGTGTCATGACGCTTAATATTAACTGTCTTTTTAACGCCGAATGCAGCCTCTTCAAAAGAAATCTCGATCTCGTATTCCAGATTTCTTCCTCGCCTGGCACCACCTCTTCCTCTTGAAGAAAACCCGCCGCCAAAGATCCCTAAGTTATCCAGTATATCCTCAAAGCCACCTCCTCCGAATCCTATATCCTCAAAGATACTGCTAAAATCAGCGTTTCTAAAAATATCCTCGTGGCTATATCGTGAATCTATACCGGCATGGCCGAACTGATCATATTGACTCCTCTTTTGAGGGTCAGAGAGTACAGCATACGCCTCTGAGATCTCCTTAAATCTATCCTCTGCTTCTTTCTTTTTATCAGAAGAAACACGATCAGGGTGATATTTGAGCGCAAGGCTCCTGTAAGCCTTTTTTATCTCATCCGCGCTCGCGCCTTTCTGAGCACCCAAAATTTCGTAATAGTCTCTCTTTGTCGTCATATAAAGCTTAAGTTCACATTTTAACAATGTTAAAATGTGAACTTAAGGATTCTTGTAATTACTTTTCTTTGAATTCAGCGTCGATAACATCATCGCCGCCGTCCTTTTTTCCGCCAGAGGCGGACCCGCCTTCGGCGGGCTTTTCTCCTTGTTTACTTGCTTGCGGACCCGCCTGAGGTCCTTTTTGACCCTGCTGCGCCTTTGCCTGAGCACTTTTATATACTTCTTCGGCTAATTTATGGGCGGCCTTGGAAAGCTCTTCCATTTCTTTCTTTATTTTTTCCGCATCACTGCCCTTTATCGCCTCTTTCAAATCGTTCAGTTTCTGTTCGATCTTCAACTTCTCGTCCTGCGTGACCTTGTCGCCAAAATCTTTCAGCGACTTTTCAACAGAATACACAAGCGTGTCTGCCTGATTCTTCACCTCTACTTCCTCTTTCTTTTTCTTATCATCTTCGGCAAACTTCTCTGCATCATTGACCATCTTTTCTATCTCTTCTTTTGAGAGCTTCTTGGGAGCTGTTATGCGCATGCTCTGTTCTTTTCCTGTCCCAAGGTCCTTTGCTCCTACGTGAACAATCCCGTCTCTATCGATATCAAAAGTAACTTCCACCTGAGGTATCCCGCGAGGCGCAGCTGGAATTCCTATAAGGTCAAATCTCCCTAGCTCAGTATTATCATTCGCCATTTGCCTCTCACCCTGCAGAACCCTCACAGTAACTGCTGTCTGATTGTCAGCTGCTGTTGAAAACACCTGGCTCTTTTTTGTGGGAATAGTCGTATTGCGCTCAATGAGTTTTGTGCAAACTCCTCCCAGAGTTTCTATGCCCAAAGAAAGAGGTGTTACGTCCAAAAGCAATACCTCTTTTGCGTCGCCCTTTATGATGGCTGCCTGTGTTGCTGCGCCCAAAGCAACGCATTCCATCGGATCTATGCCGCGCTCTATCTTCTTGCCGACCATGTCCTCTAAGAATTTCTGGACAATAGGCATTCTTGTCGGACCACCTACCATTATGATCTTATCAATGTCATTTGCGCTTAAGCCCGCATCCTTTAATGCCTGATCAACCGGTGCATGGCACTTATCAACAATTGGGCCAACTAATTCCTCTAGCTTTGCCCTGTTTATAGACATTGTCAAATGTTTCGGCCCGCTTGCATCAGCTGTAATAAAAGGTAGGTTTATATCCGTGGTCAATGTACTCGAAAGCTCGACCTTTGCCTTTTCAGCTGCCTCTCTTAAACGCTGCATTGCCATTTTATCATTCTTAAGGTCTATGCCTGATTCTTTCTTAAACTGTTCAGCAATATAATTTATCAAAGTAATGTCCATATCTGTCCCACCTAGATGCGTATCTCCGCTGGTTGCCTTTACTTCGAATCCGCTGGCATTGTGCTCTTTATCAAACCACATATCCATGACTGTGACGTCGAGCGTGCCGCCGCCAAAGTCAAACACCATGATCTTTAGCTCCTTGCCAACCTTGTCCAGGCCATATGCAAGACAGGCCGCGGTCGGCTCATTGATTATCCTGAGGACCTTGAGCCCGGCGATCTCTCCCGCGTCCTTTGTCGCCTGACGCTGGTTGTCGTCGAAATAAGCAGGACACGTGATGACAACCTCTTCTACCTTATCGCCGAGATACGCTTCAGCATCCTGTTTTATCTTTTGCAAAATAAACGCTGACATCTGCTGAGCTGTATATTGCTTACCATGAACTGAAAATTTATGGTCTGTTCCCATTTTCCTTTTTGCCGCGTAAATCGTGCCTTCTGGATTCACGGCTGCCTGGCGCCTGGCAGGCTCCCCGACTAACTTCTGACCCTCTTTTGTAAAAGCTACGAAAGACGGAAACGCCTTTCCGCTCGAAACACCTGCTCCTTCTGCGCTAGGTATAATGGAAGGTCGTCCGCCCTCCATTACTGCTGCTGCGGAATTAGATGTACCTAGGTCAATTCCTATTACCTTTGCCATTTTACTCCTCCTTAAATGAGCACATAACTTACGCGACTGTAAGGAGCGTAAGTTATAAAGTGCGAATTTATCCTGAGGATGCGACGAGCAGGAGCATCCGTAGGATATAGTTAAGTTTTTTGTGGTTGTTTTGCCACCTTTACTTTTGCGTGACGGACAACTCGATCATTTAACTTGTAGCCTTTTTGGAGCTCCTCGACTACGTAATTCTCAGGGTACTCCTCAGTCTCTTCCTGCATCATCGCTTCGTGTTCATGAGGGTCAAAAGGCTTGCCTTTTGCCTCTATCTCCTCCAGTCCCTTTTTCTTTAAAAATTCCTTGAAATCTATCCAGATAAGCTCGACGCCTTTATGCAGCACATCAAAATCATGCTTTTTCTTACCTGCCTCGACCGCCCTTTCAAAATCATCCAGTATCTTCAGGATCTCATATATTATCTCAACATTCGCAAATTTGACAAATTCTGCCTTTTCCTTTTCAAGACGCTTTTTGTAATTGTCAAAATCTGCCTGGATCCTAAGCAGCTTATCAAAGTACTCTTCTGACTTAGCAGCCTTCTCTTCCAATGCCCTGAATTCGTCAAAGCTCAAAAGTATCTTATTTTTTTTGTGTGATTTTTTGGATTCAGCCAATGTCTTCCAGCACCCTTCCCAATATATCTGACATATACCTCACGGCAGAGATGACCTTGCCGTATTCCATTCTAGTAGGCCCGATCGCTCCGAGCGCGCCTATCACCCTGTCGTTTATCTTATAATTACACGTCACAACAGCAAACTCGTGTATATATTTACACATATTCTCTTTTCCAATATGCACCTTTACGCCTTCAGACTCCATGTCCTCGTTGAACAAATCAAGAATGTCTTGCTTTTCCTCAAACAGCCTCAAGAATAACCTTGCCTTCGAGACATCGCTGAATTCCGGGCAAGACATAAGGCTCGTGGTCCCTTCGAAATATACCCTGTCATCCATTTTCAACAGACCCGGTGCCTGTAATATAGAGATTGCCTTTTTTAAAAACGAGTAAAAAGAATCTCTTTCTTCGAGCAGCTTGCGAGTAAGGTGATTTTTTATCTCGCCAAGAAACATGCCCTCTAATTCCTCGTTCAAAAATCCAGATATCCTCGAAAGTTCTGATCTCGTCAGCTTTTCTCCGACATCCAAGACGACATTCTTAACAAGGCCAGAACCTGTAATAAGCACGATCAAAACGCGCGAGTTATCTATAGGTATAAATTCTATCTGCTTAAAGGTGCTTCTTTTAAATCTAGGCGTAAGCACTATGCCAGCCATATTCGTGATCAGATTAATAGCCAAGGAAACATTGTGCATAAGGACATCAAAATCCTCGTATTTCCTGCTGAGTAACTTTGTAACTGAGGTTTCTTCTTCTTTCGTAAGGTGTTTTGGTTCAAGGAGAGAATTGACATAAAACCTGTATCCTTTGTCAGTAGGCACCCTTCCAGCTGAAGTGTGCGGATGTGTAACCAGGCCCATGTCTTCAAGATCAGCCATGACATTACGTACAGTTGCAGGACTGACAGACTGTCTGAATCTCTGAGAAATCGCGCGCGACCCTACAGGCGCAGCAGTTTCAATATAAGACTCCACTATGGCCGATAAGATCTTCTTACGTCTTGTGTCTGCATCTACGTGTCTCATGTATACATCGCTCCTGAATTTGTCATAAGTAAATTAGCACTCTAACATCTAGAGTGCTATTTGTCAAGGGAAAATTATTGCTTAAGTTTACACTTCAACATTGTTAAAGTGTAAACTTAAGCCGATAAAGAAATCTTGGTCTTTTCAAAGATGTCCTCTGCCTTGATTTCTTTTAAGCAAGTGCCTTCCTTGCACGGTGCCTTTCCGTGATTATAGACATTGACGCACGGACTACAGACTAAATCTGAAGCCACAGACAGTTTACCGGCATCTTCCTCTCCATATAAGAGAGACGTCTCTGGCCCGAAGAGTATTATAGTCTTTATTGGTGTCAATGTTGAAAAATGAGCTGG
>CAYULJ010000106.1:0-5870 GCA_964445715.1 uncultured Planctomycetia bacterium | reverse complement strand
AGGGCGCAGCCCGAAGCAATCTCTGAGATTGCTTCGCTTCGCTCGCAATGACATAAGTTTAAAAATTCCTCGGCGTACTATCTGATTGTAAATATACATTCTCTCCGCCTTTTGTCAAAGTCATATTTATCCTGACCCTTCTTATGTCAGTGTCACTTGGGCTTACAGTGGGCGTTGCGATTGTCGCGCCACTAGAATCATAATAGGTAAATGCCAGGCTTGAAACATCCTCTGCAAGCACATTCGCTGTAGAGTCCGCTGTTCTATTAAGAGTGGTGCTACTCAAACTGTATGTGATGTCCACATCGTTCACATCTGTAAATCTAAATTGCGAAGCATCTGCCGTGGTAACACTAGCTGCGCGTTTTACCTGTCTTATCTCTCTTACCATCCTGTTCATCGCAAGCTTACCATCCCACAATAGATCTGACCTATTGAACTTAAAGACCCAAGCATCTACCGCACCCAGTAAAGTAAACCCCACTACACCGGTTATAACTCCGATTACCATTATTACTATTACAAGTTCGATTAGGGAAAAACCTTGCCTGCGCCGCATACCCTCTCACTAACTCTCTAATAATTTGTAACTATTGTTTTTAGGTTCACATCTCCTACGATCGCATTTGTCACTCGCACTTCAACTTGTTTGTAATTAGTCATGGTCGGGTCACTTGCAATCGCCACCGGCACTGCATCCACTCTTACCTGCCAGGAATAACTACTGAAATTCCCGGTATAATCTGCTGGCGAGTCTCTATTTTCATCAGCCACATCGGCATAACTTAGGCCAGTCACTCTTTCCATTTCTCCCTTTGTTAGTATTGTAGCAACACTCATAGCCTCGTCATGCAATGCATTTGTAAACACACCCGTGAATACAGCTACCAGGCCCAGAAACGCAATGCCGATGACGACTATTGCGATGACTGTCTCTATTAGAGTGAAACCTTTCATGACGTCCTTACGTCATTGCGAGGGCGCAGCCCGAAGCAATCTCTGAGATTGCTTCGCTTCGCTCGCAATGACATATTATTGAATCTTTACCTTCCCCGTTACTGGTTCTATCCTTACTGTCAGACTGGATGCAGCATCTGTTGTCTGAAGCGTAACAACACCTTCGCTTGATAGAACAACTCCGTTTCCGTCGTAAGGCGCACCTATTGAGTCAAATTCTACAGCATCATCAAAATCAGTGCTGGCTATCACTATATCATTAAATTCTCTCATCTCATCAAACTCTACCTCTAGATCATTCTGCGTCTGGGGATCAGTCGCTTTTGTAGAGGTGTTCACTCTATATCCAAAATACGATTCATCAGCTGTATCAAACGAAATCCCGAATCTCACCTGCTCTGCCATTGCCATCTGCTGCATATATCGTAAATCCATAGTCAGCTTCTGGCACGCTGCCTGGAGCCTCACGCTGCCCTTCTGGCCAGCAGTACCAGCTAATATCGCCACTGATAGTATACCGACGATAATCAATATAATCATAAGTTCGATTAATGTAGCGCCTTTATTAATTCGCATAATATACCTAAACCATACCTTACGCCTGTAAAAAAGTCAACCTGCGAAGCCTCCTTGAAATATCTTGTCTCAATAGGGATCTCAGCTATCTTAAAACCAGCTTTAGCTCCCTTAATCAAAATCTGCGCATCGAATAAAAAATCATCCGAGAAACTCTGCCAGTCTACTTTTTCTAAAAAACTTCTACTAAATGCCCTGAGCCCTGTATGAAACTCTGACAGATTCAGGCCTAGCGTTTTATTCTCGCAATATGTAAGAAATCTATTAGAAATATACTTCCATAGCGGCATGCCGCCTTTCATCGCGCCGCTTCCTAGAATCCTCGAGCCCAAAACAACATCTGCCTTGCCGGCTAATATTGGCTGAATCAAATCAGGTATCTTTTTTGAATCATATTGATAATCAGGGTGAAGCATCACTATAATATCAGCGCCCTTATCCAGCGCCTCTCGATACAGGGTCTTTTGATTGCCTCCATAGCCCTTATTTTTCTCATGGAGCAATACTGTAAGCCCTAAAGACCTCGCTATGTCAACAGTCCTGTCTTTGCTTTCATCGTCACAAAGTATTATCTCGCTTGCAACGCCTGCAGGTATATCCCTGTAAGTCTTATCCAGAGTCATCTCTGCATTATACGCCGGCATTACAATAATTATCTTCTTATCCATAAAAATATCCCTAGTGCGCCAAGTGTAACTAATGTGATTATCATGCCTATTTTAAACGAAAATGGATCATATGTAAATGTTACAATGTGCTTTCCTGGCTTAAGATGCACTGCGCGCAATGTGTAATCTGCCCTGTAGATCTTTGCACGCCTGCCATCGACATATGCCTTCCAACCAGGATAGTATGAGTCACTCAGGACGAGAAATTTTGGAGTGCTTACCTGAGCTTCTATTGTGACTTTATTTGGTGTGTATTGTATGATATTTGCTTTCTCGTATATCGTATATCGTATATCGTATATCGTAGAGCCAAAAGCTTCCTCCAATATAACTTCCTTTGATGGATCAAAATCTTTGCTTTTCAATCTCTCCAAAATCTTCTTCCCGTCCTTAATAACAACTGCCTTGTCTACTAAAAATGCCCTGGGCAGAAAATTTTTATTTTCATATATATTCGTCTTTTCGCCCTTCCTGACCATCTCATACCCTTCTGCCTCAAAATCCTTCGGCGAGATCACATACTTTACATTCAATAGATTCAGCAGATTCGACCTATCAGGTAAATCCTGTCTTACTATTGCTATGATAATATCCTCATGACGTTCGTTGTATAGAGAGCCATAGCCATACGCATCATAGATCCCGAAGCTCACGCCTCTATTTGATACCATCCTTTCCTTGAGACTATCTACCCCCTCAAAATAATCCCTTTCTGGAACATACATATTCTGCGACAATGTGCTGGGCGATTCGAATATCCTAAATAGATCCCTGTCTTTTTTTAAAAATGAGACTGTATGACCTGGCTTCAGGTAGTCATCGATGTCCATATTAAGATATAGTTTCTTATTTCCTGTATATATGTCCAATAAGGATACAAACAATAAAAACAATATTACTAAATTTAATCTTATCTTTTTACGAGCGCCTAAAAACATAAGTACAGACAGGATGATAAAAAAACCTATGGCTCTTTTGATATTAAATATCGCCACATAAGTCAATTGGTTCAATTGATATTTCTTGTCTAAAAAATAAGGCGATACCTTGCTATATAAAGAATTAAGGATCTCGAAGAAATTCAAGTTGATAACTAAATAAAAAAATCCACTGATAAAGGCAAATATCAGCATCGTCTTTAAAAATTTTATGATCGAGGCCATATTGTTCCTATAATAATCCAATCCCATGCCTGCCAAGACTGCCAGTGAGAACGCCACTATAAAAAAGAATTTTACAGGGTATCTCTGGAGGCTGAAGCCCGGCATGATCTTATATAAAAAATAATATAACGGCGTATACCTGCCGAATGAAAGCACCAGGCCCAATGCCAGGATATAAAAAAACGCCTTTCTCCTTCTTGTCGTGTCAAATTTCAAAGAAATAAAAGCGCATATTAGAGTAAATATACCCATGTAATATACCATCAGCCAACTCTGCCTCGTCCAATAATCTTTGTATAAGTAATCGGATTCACTTAGATAGGGTACCAATAAATCCAAAAGCGCATAAGGGGGCAAAGACCACATGGATGCCTCAGTGAAATCCATTGCACCTCGAGAAGAGTATTTTACGAATTCGAGAAAAGGCAAGATCTGGAAACAGGAAAGCCCTACTGCGACTAGAAGAGCTAAAGCTAGGCATTTGCCTTTTGCCATAACCTTTTTCGTCCACCAAATGTCATTGCGAGCGAAGCGAAGCAATCTCTGAGATTGCTTCGGAATCCCGACCCTGGTCGGGACTCCTCGCAACGACCCTTCGGGTCGGATTGCTTCGGTCGTTTCGCTCCCTCGCAATGACGCTTGCGGCATAAACATCAAAATAAACACCATAGCATAGAGTATGCTTGGCTCGCCTCCCAAAAACATCAAGGCCATGAACACGCCTGTGATTATTGAATTCTTAAACCACTCACCCTTCAAAGCCCTCTCGTAAAATAAAATCACAAGAGGAAGCCACACTATTGAAGCAAGCGAAGCCAGTAAATTTATTACAGAAATAATATATCCGCTAAACATAAAAACAGTGGCTGAAAGAAAAGACGCATATCTTGAATGATTCCAATTCCTCATCAAGATATACGTAAATAGGCCTGCTAAAAAAATATGGAATATTATGAAATAATTAAACGCCTGCGGATATGAAAACAATAAGTAGATTATGCTTAGGGGATAAAAAACGCATGTCTGAAGTTCTGCGAGATGTGCGCTTCCGCAATGGATATACGGATTCCATAGAGGTATTTTAAGAGACCAGAATTGATTTATGCTGAATTCCCTTAATGGATAAAAAAACCTTAAAAGGTCCCGGTGAATAAATATCTTATTCCCGAATAATATCTCAGAGAAAAAAATACAGGTGAGTATTATTAAAATAAAAATGGGGATGGTCTCTTTCACCCATCCCCATTTATGATTTTTGATTGTCATTGCGAGCGAACGTAGTGAGCGAAGCAATCTCATGCAGATTGCTTCATATATTACCAGCTGGAAGTATCCACTGTGCCATCAGAATACGCGCCAGCTATGCCAGAAGCTGATATATACCACCATCCGTTAGCAGATGATGCTGTGCCGCCAGGCGCAGACCCTACCTCTCCCACAGAAGTAGAATCATTCAATTTGTTCACCGGGATACGCTCATCTGCGAATAAATCAGTCGTGATATTGGAAGGAAATGATGCAGTGCCTGATGTGGCAGTCTTTGCATACTCAATGGCAATTACCGAACGTATTGCGCCCAGGCCACTCTTAGCAGCGCCCTGTTTAGCCTCTCCTGTCAGGTCCACAAATTTAGGGATGGCTATCGCAGCCAGGATCCCGAGTATAACAATTACCATCACTAGTTCAATAAGCGTAAAGCCTTTATTCCCTCTGATCCTCATTCCGTCCTCCTTTTTACTGTCCCTTTTTCACTATTATATATAAACCTACGACCGTATGGATCTACAGGATACCCTTCTTTGTCTTGCGCCTGAAGTTCTAAATAACGTCTCTCGTATAAGCTATCTTCTGCTGAAAGGTTATAGCTCTTATTAAGCGCTCTTAAATCTACTGGATAATGACCTTCCACTATCATATACAATTCTAATGAATGTTTCAGATTTGTCAACTGATTTTCTAAAGCTACTTCTCTAGCCTCGCTAAGATTCACTATCCATGCCCTTGCATACACACTTAAAAAAACAGCTATAACTACTATCGATAATAAAATCTCTATTAATCCCCTGCCTCTATTCGCGTCCATTCGTGTCTCAGGTTTTGTACAGATAATAAGCTACGAAAAGCAAGGTTGCGCCTGACAAGAAAAGACAGATTCCCATGCCTTTGTTGTATTTAAAAACAAAGCGATCCACGCAACTTACAACTCTATTTATAAAATCATCTGCTTTCTGCTCAAGACCTTTCAATCTCTCTGGCAAGAGTAATAATGCTAGTCCGCTAATTAACGCTATTATCCCTGAAAATATTAAAAATCTCATAATTAACCCCCAATACTGCTCTCGGTCTCGGTACTGTCAAAAGTTTTAACTCAATCTTTATCTATTTGTTGATGAAATTGCTTCCCTCCCCCTTGTGGGGAGGGCCAGGGAGGGGGTTTTTAAACAATCAACAATCTTTTGCCGAATACTATCCCGATTCCCTAAAACATCGTGATTCCAGAATCTTA
>CAYULJ010000105.1:0-5927 GCA_964445715.1 uncultured Planctomycetia bacterium | reverse complement strand
CAACAGTTACCTAGTAGTTAAAAGGACAAAGGAAGTTACTCTAAGGCATCCTACGAATGCTCATAATTAATCGCATTCTCAGGATAAATTCGCACTTTATAACTTACGCTCCTTATCCGCCTTTGGCGGGCAGTCGCGTAAGTTATGTGCTCATTTAAAGGAGGAGCGACCGGATAATGAAGAAGAATATAAAGAAAAGGTTAAAAAACGGAGAAATGGTTTTTGGCACATGGAACAATATACCTTCGGCGTCACTCATGAATGCACTCGGGTGCAGTGGAATAGATTTTATAGTAATAGATGCTGAGCATGGCCCTGTCAGCATGGAAACCGCCGAGGATCTTATAAGGGCAGCTGAAGTTTGCGGAGTAGCGCCTATTATCCGTGTACCCTCCAATAACGACCACTTGATTTTAAGGGCTCTTGATATAGGTGCGCATGGTATTCAGGTGCCTCATGTCTCGACAAAAGAGGAAGCAAGCCGTGTCGTACGATATTCAAAGTATTATCCTCTGGGAGAGAGAGGCTATTCACCTTTTACCAGGGCAGGTAAATATGGATACGAACCAAAGGAACACGCTAAAAGGTCCAACGAAGATACGTTGATCGTACTTAACATAGAAGGAAAGGAAGGGATAAGAAATCTAAAAGATATTGTCGAGGTGGATAATATTGACGTAGTGTTTATAGGGCCCTATGATCTATCTCAGTCTCTGGGTAAGCCGGGAAAGGTCGACGATAAAGAGGTTATTAACAGCATCAGGGATAACGTAAAGATAATCAAAGACCAAGGGCTTGCGTGCGGTTCTTTTGCCAATGATCTGACTTATTTGGATATACTGATGGATTGCGGAGTGCAATACCTGACATATATGGTTGATTCCAGTTTGATCGCAGAGACATATAGAAACCTACAAAGATTGTTTACTAAAAAGAAAGAAGAGAAAAATCGATGAATAATATTAAGATCCCGGATTTTGATATATTGGATTGCACTATAAGGGACGGGGGATATCTAAACAACTGGGATTTCGATAAAAAAATGGTGAAAGAGCTTTGCCGTAATCTATCCAGGACAGGCATAGATGTGATCGAAATAGGCTTCAGGAATATCCGGCAAAAAAATGCGGGCATGTGGTATTCCGTCCCCGAAGAGATCATCAACGAATTATTTAAAGATGTTTCCGGGATAAAAATATCATTGATGATCGATTCTGACAAAGCCGATCTATCCCTTGTCCCTAAATCAGAAGACAGTCTTGTGAAGATGTACAGGATAGCCTGTCATAAGGATAAGGTGTTTGATGGTATTGATTTATGTGAGCAGATCAAGGCTAAAGGGTATAAGGCTTCTATCCAGCTTATGGGCATCGCCGGATATACTGAAAAAGATTTTTCTATTGTGATGGGCCCTCTTTCCCGATCGTCCATAGACTATATCTATTTTGCTGATAGCTACGGTTCTCTCTTTCCTCAGGATATAAAAAAATACGTAGTCAGGCTAAAAACGCTTAACAAGAAAATAGGATTTCATGCCCATAATAGCCTGCAGCTCGCATTCGCCAATACGCTGGAAGCGATCAACCAAGGCGTGGATATCGTTGATGGCACTGTATGTGGCATGGGGAGAGGCGCAGGAAATCTTCCGATCGAGGTTTTAATAATTTATCTCGAGAAGACATTGAATAATAAAAGATATAATTCAATACCTGTGCTGGATCTGATAGACCGTTATTTCACGGTTTTAAGGAATGAATTAAAGTGGGGATATAGCTTGCCGTACATGTTGTCCGGAATATTCGAGGTCCATCCAAACTATGCCAAGCAGTTAGTCGATTATCATGAGCATAAGGTAGATGACATGGTCAGGATCTTAGAGGTAGTCAAAGGCCTGGGCCCGATCGGATTTAACAAGGCGACCCTGGATAGAGTCGTAGATGCTGGTCTGGTAAATTTTCCGGATGATAAGCCCGCAGAAAAGAATACTAGTGATACAGGTAAATTTCAGGAAAAACAAACTGTTGCGTATAAAGACAGGTACGCGGGCAGGGATTTTTTAATACTTGCTAATGGCCCCACCCTTAAAGAACACAAACATGACATAGATGAGTTTATTAAGAGATATGATCCTGTAATGATGGGCGCTAATTATTTAGCCGGATTATTTAAGCCGCATTATCACGCGTTTAGCAATAAAAAGCGATTTGTAAATTACATAGATAACGTTGATCCAGGCTCGCGACTTTTGATATCGAGCAGTTTCCATGATGATTTCATAAGGGATTATACGGACAGGGATTATGAGAGCATAGCCCATCTTGATCGTGTTTCAAGGGAATTTGCGATAAGAGACGGAATAATAAATTCAAACTGCAGGACAGTATCTATATTATTAATAGCAACAGCAATTGTCATGGGGGCAAAAAGGATTTTTGTAGCAGGCATGGATGGATATAAGAGCAAGGAAAATTTTCTATCCAATAATACCCACTTTTATAAGGAATCAGAAGAGGCCGGGAATTTCAGATTATTAATAGAGAAGCATAACTGGAACGAGACATTGCTTGGCCAGATCAATTCTTTTCTCATAGGTCAAAATAAAGAAGGCCTTCACATTATAACGCCTTCAAGTCACAGGCATTTTTATAATAGCGTGTATAACTGGGTAAAATAATATGGATAGATTTAAAGTAGCGACAGGATTATTAGAGAAGAAGAAATTTTTTAAACTTGTCTGTGGCGCGGGGAACGAAGACGCGGAAGAGGTAAGAAGACTGGTATTTATTTATACCTTAGCCGGTGCTAAATGTATGGACGTATCGGCTAATGTGGAAGTCGTAAAGAAGGCATGTTTAGGCATAGAGGAGGCCTGTTCTTTTGCCCGTAGGCTTAACAAAAAAATAGAAATACGGCCATTTATCAATGTCAGCATAGGGATGAAAGGCGATCCTCATATTCGTAAAGCCAGGATCGCAGATAACTGCATTAAATGCAAGGCGTGCATGGCAGAGTGCCCTACGGACGCGATCGATCAGGATTTGAAGGTCATAGAGGCTAAATGTATTGGATGCGGTAATTGTGAATCAGTGTGCGGTGCTGATGCAATAAAGTTTTATCATCAAAACAAGGACCTGAAAAAATTATTGGAAGAGTGCAGGCTGAATGGCGTGGAGCAGATGGAACTTCATGCAGCGGTGCCTGATTCAGAATCCGTATTTTATGAATGGAAGATGATAAATGAGATCATCGGAGATAACTATGTCAGCATGTGTCTTGACAGCCTTCATCTCTCGGATTCGCATCTTAAACACAGGATCAAAAGGGCCAGGGATATTTCTAAAGACAGGTTTATTATCCAGGCAGACGGCGTTCCTATGAGCGGCGGAAAAGATGATTTCAATACGACATTGCAGGCTGTTTCTATAGCTGATGTGATAATGAAACAAAGACTTGGCGTTAAAGTGCTGCTTTCCGGAGGGACGAATAATCTGACCGCAAAATTAGCTCGCATGTGCGATGTGGATTATAACGGAGTTTCCATAGGTACGTTTGCCCGTAATGCCGTTAAAAGATTTGTTGTAAGCCAGGATTTTATCGAGGATCCCGAGAAGATCTCAGAGGCTGTTGATATCGCGGAAAGATTAATAAGATCCAATATCGGGGATATAATTTTATAATGATTGATGTTAAAGTGAACAGTGAAACGATCAGGGATATAGAATTGTTCGTATTTGATAAAGATGGGACTATTATAGAGTTGTATAATTATTGGTATCATATGATCGAACTGAGAGCCGAAGGTCTATGTTCTTTTTACTCGTTACCGCAGGAAGGGCACAAGCATAATCTAATGTCAGAGATGGGTATAGACCTGGTAAATAAAAGACTAAAACCAGAAGGTCCTGTCGGTATACTTCCCAGAAACATCGTTCAGAAAGCGGCGGAAGATTATCTCAGTAAGCTTGACTGTCAGAATATATCTGATTCTTGTTTTAGAATTTTTAAAGAAGTCGATAATGCTTCTTTAGGTTTACTTGATAAATTCATAAAACCTATCAAAGGTGCTGTCGAACTGCTGGAAAATATAAAAAAGAGAAAAGGTAAAATAGCCATAGCCACGACTGATAAGACTGAAAGGGCAAAAATAGCCATTGGATTCTTGCAGATCAAAGATTTGGTGGATTGTATTATAGGGGCGGATATGGTGAAACATTCGAAACCAGCGCCTGATATGTTAAAGTTGATAGGGAAGAAAATAAATGTGTCCCCTGGGAGATCTGTTATGGTCGGAGACGCGAAGACAGATATAGAAATGGGGATTAACGCTGATTTTAAAGCTTCAATAGCTGTTTGCAATGGGCTTACAGGCAGAGACGAGCTCTCAAGGTCCACCTTGTACGTGATAGAGGATGTTTCTAAGCTAATTATAGTTTAGAAAAAAGATCCGAGAGCAGAGACAGGGATTTATGGCAAAAAAAGAAGTCATACTGACAAACATGCCTCCGAGCCGTAATTACACATACGAAAACGCGGGATGCATCTATCCTGCGACAGGTATAATGGTCATAGGCACAATGTTGAAGAATAAGGGTTTTGCCGTATCTATTGTAGATGGTGCCCTGGACCCGAGATATGAAGAGACGGTTTTAGATAAGATATCCGTTGAGACTGCCTTTGTAGGTTTTTCAGCCATGACTTCACAGATAGTCATGGGTTACGAGCTGGCGAAAAAGATAAAGAAAAAGATACCGGGCTTGCTTGTTGTCTTTGGCGGGATCCATCCTACATTGTTTCCCGAGCAGACAGTCCAGAACCCATATATTGATATAGCTGTGATAAATGAAGGCACAAAGACTGTCATGGAGATCATGGATCATGTCGAGGGACACCTTGGGTTGGAGGAGATAAAGGGTATCTCTTTTTGTGATTCAAAAGGCAATGCTATAATCAACCCGCCTCAGTCCATGGATGATATATTAGAACTTCCGCATTTCAATTTCGAGCTTTTAGATACAAAACGCTATCTTGAAGCCGCGAGCGTCTATGAAAGAGAACTATCTCCCGGTAGCGGCGAAAAGATAAGGCTCATGCCTGTATTGACAGCCCTGGGCTGCTGCTTTAGATGTACATTCTGCGTCAATGTCATACTGAAAAGGTCTTACAGGGCGAGGCCCGTAGAATCTATTATAAAAGAAATAAAAAGACTCCAGTCTTTTTACGGAGCGAATGCCTTTCTGTTCCTGGACGAGGATTTTTGTATCAACAAGAAACGGTTAAAGGAGTTTCTTCAGTCTGTAAAAGATGAAGGCCTTAAATTTTCGGCCAGGATATGGGCAAGGGTCTCGTATTTTAAGAATGAATCCTTCAAAGGCATGATACCTGAAATGGAAAGGGCAGGGATAAAGTCTATCGCGATGGGGGCGGAAAGCGGCTCTCAAAACATGTTGGATTATATGTGCAAGGATATAAAGAGGGATGACATTGTGTGCGCCGCCGAAGAATTGCGCAGCGTGGATGTAACATCCAGGTTTTCATTTATGGTCGGCCTGGCCGGAGAGAAGAAAGAGGATACAGTCTCTACTTATAAACTTTGCGGGGAGTTGCTCAGGATCAACCCGAAGACAGACATTGCCGGACCTTTTGTCTTTCGTTATTATCCCGGTTCCCCTATATTCAGCAGGATGGTGAAGGATTACAATATAAAACTTCCGCGATCTATCGAAGACTGGAACGGTTCTCTGAACAATGATGGGTCGCTGATAGTTGATGCCAGGCGATGGACCTGGCCTGGATTTTCCAGATACAGCGAAGCCATGTACACCTATATAGACAATTATATGTATACCTTGAACAAACCGGTTTATAGGAAGAGTCTTTCAGTCAAGATCTTAAAAAAGATATTATTGTGGCGCCTGGCGCGGGGTGAA
>CAYULJ010000104.1:0-5997 GCA_964445715.1 uncultured Planctomycetia bacterium | reverse complement strand
AGCGCTTTGCAACAGGCGCAATGAGTTTTGGCTCTATTTCAAGGCCTGCGCATGAGACACTCGCGATTGCAATGAATAGGATCGGAGGACGCTCCAATACCGGAGAGGGGGGCGAAGACCCTTCACGTTTTACGCCCATGCCAAATGGTGACTCAAGGCGTAGCGCAATAAAACAAGTCGCATCAGGCCGGTTTGGGGTTACGACGAATTATCTTGTAAATGCGGATGAACTCCAGATAAAGATCGCCCAGGGCGCAAAGCCAGGAGAGGGCGGGCAGCTCCCAGGTCACAAGGTCAGTGTTACTATCGCATCTACCCGTTATACAACACCTGGCGTGACACTTATTTCGCCTCCGCCGCACCATGATATCTATTCTATAGAGGATCTGGCACAGCTTATTTTTGATTTAAAAAACGTAAATCCGCACGCACGTATCAGCGTAAAACTTGTGTCTGAAATAGGCGTGGGCACTATTGCTGCCGGAGTTGCAAAGGGCCATGCAGACATGATCCTTATATCAGGCGGTGACGGGGGGACAGGCGCTTCTCCCAGGAGCTCTATTATGCATGCAGGCCTTCCGTGGGAACTAGGGCTGGCAGAGGCGCATCAGACATTGGTCCTTAATGATTTACGTAGTAGTGTGCGGCTACAGACAGATGGCCAGATGCGAACAGGCCGGGATATTGCGATCGCAGCTATCTTAGGCGCAGAGGAGTTCGGATTCTGTACGGCACCCTTAATAGTAATGGGTTGCGTGATGCTCAGGCATTGCCACCTTAATAATTGTTCTCTGGGCGTAGCTACGCAGGATGAGACTCTAGAGTGCAGGTTCAGGGGAAAACCAGAGCATGTGGTAAATTATTTTAATTTTGTTGCTGAAGAACTCCGCGAGATTATGGCGGGCTTAGGGATAAGGACTTTAAATGAACTCATAGGCCGTACAGATCTTTTGGAGATCGATAAAAATATCAGGCACTGGAAGGCAAAGGACATAGATTATTCAGGTATTCTTTATAGGCCTCCTCTCGGCGAAAACTCAAGACCTTTCTGCGTGCGTTCAAATGTCCATGAGATCTACAATGTCCTGGATAAAAAGCTGATAAAATTAGCAAGGCATGCCTTAGAGAAAGGCACAGAGATAAATGAAGAACTTGATATAAAAAATTTCAACAGGACCACAGGCGCGATGTTAAGCGGAGAGGTTTGCAGGAAATACGGAGAAGGCGGTCTGCCAGATGAGACAATACGCTTTAAATTTAAAGGGGCTGCAGGACAGGGATTTGGCGCATGGCTTGCAAAAGGCATTACGTTTGAACTTGAGGGCATGGCAAATGACTATATAGGAAAGGGTATTTCTGGCGGAAGGATTATTGCGTATCCTGATAAACGCTCGAGCTATAAGCCAGAGGAAAATATTATAATTGGGAATACCACATTTTATGGAGCAATACGCGGTGAAGCATATATTAGAGGTGTTGCTGGTGAGAGATTTTGCATCCGAAATTCCGGCCTTAACGCGGTTATTGAAGGCGTGGGCGACCATGGCTGCGAATACATGACAGGCGGGCGAGTGGTTATTCTGGGAAGAACCGGCAGAAACTTTGCAGCTGGCATGTCGGGCGGCATCGCATATGTCTATGATGAAAAAGGAGATTTTAAGGATAAATGCAACACTGGCATGGTAGAGCTGGAAAAAATAGATGATGACGACAAAAAAACCATACAGAATCTATTGACTAACCACTATGGACATACCAGGAGTTCAAGGGCCAGAAAAGTCCTGGATAATTTTAGGGATGAATCGAAAAAAATCATTAAGGTTATGCCAATAGAGTATAAAAGCATTTTAGAACAAGTCTCGGACGGCTAAGTTCACATTTTAACATTGTTGAAATGTGAACTTAAGAGGAGAAGGAATGGGAGATCCTAAGGGGTTTTTGCAAGTTAAACGGCAGTGCTCGCAGGATAGGCCAGTGTGCGACAGGGTCAAGGACTTTAAAGATGTCCATGTGTTGCGTAAAGATCCTGTTTCGCAAGAACAGGCATCGCGGTGCATGGATTGTGGTACCCCATTCTGCAACTGGGGATGTCCTGTTGGAAATTATATCCCAGAGTGGAATGATCTGATGTTTCGCGTGGACTGGAAAAGGGCATTTGAGTTGCTCGATGCAATGAACCCTTTTCCTGAATTTACTGGCAGGGTTTGTCCTGCGACTTGTGAATATGCGTGCGTCCTTGGTATTAATGATGATGCTGTAACTATAAGGGAAAACGAATTATCAATAGTCGAATATGCATTTAAAAATGGGATTGCAAAACCAGATTCGCCAAAAAAACGCACAGGTAAAAGAGTTGCTGTTGTCGGATCTGGCCCAGCAGGGCTGGCTGCTGCAAGAGAATTAAACAGAAAGGGTCATGCTGTTACTGTATTTGAAAAAGATGACAAGCCTGGCGGGATCTTAAGATATGGTATACCTGACTTTAAATTAGAAAAATGGATAATTGACAGGCGACTGGATATTATGAAGAAAGAAGGAGTTGTTTTTGAGGCAGGCGTCAATGTCGGCATAGATTTATCGATTAGTAAACTCAAGAAAGAATTTGATGCTATCTGTCTGGCAGGTGGGTCGCGCGTGCCACGCGATTTAAAGATAGAAGGAAGGAATTTACAAGGTATTCATTTTGCAATGGATTACCTTATGCAATCTAATAGACGACTGGCAGGAGAAAAAATTCCAGAAGATAAGCTTATTGAAGCAAGAGGCAAGGATGTAATAGTCGTAGGCGGTGGTGACACAGGCGCGGATTGCATCGGGACTGCCTGTAGGCAGTGCGCCAAGAGCGTGACGCAGATAGAGGTATTGCCAAAGCCACCTTTAGAGAGAAATAAAGAAGCGCCCTGGCCTAAATATCCAATGCTTCTAAGGACGGCCACCTCGCATGAAGAAGGTTGTGAGCGCTGCTGGTCAGTGGTGACCGAGAAATTTATAGGTGATAATGGTAAGGTTAAAAAACTTTCTTGCGTGCAGGATGGAAAGCGTATAGAATTTAACGCGGATCTGGTGATACTTGCTATAGGTTTTTTACATCCTGAGAAAAAAGGCCTGGTTTCAGATTTAGGGCTTGAGTTAAATAAAAGAAGCAATGTTAAGACTGATGAGAATTACATGACCTCGAAGAAAGGGATTTTTTCAGCAGGAGACATGCGGCGCGGCCAGTCGCTCGTTGTCTGGGCCATTAACGAAGGCCTCGAATGCGCAAACAGCATTAACTTTACACTTCAACAATGTTAAAAGTATACTTTTAACATTGTTGAAAGTATACTTAAGAAGAGATTATATATGAAAACAGCTAAGCTTGCTTTAGAAGACGGAAGAATATTTACAGGTTTTTCCTTTGGCGCTAGCGGCGAGAGGCATGGAGAAGTTGTTTTTAATACTAGCATGAGCGGTTACCAGGAGATCCTTACAGACCCTTCGTATAAAGGTCAGATTGTTGCCATGACATACCCGCTGATCGGTAATTACGGCGTAAACCCTGAAGACGTTGAATCCAGAAGGATATTCCTGGAAGGATTTGTTGTTAAAGAGTGCAGCAAGATACGAAGTAACTGGCGCTCTACAAAGACACTGGACGAATATTTAAAGGAAAATAATATCGTAGGCATAGAGGGAATAGATACGCGGGCGCTTACAAGACATATACGTTTACAAGGCGCAATGAAGGCAGTGTTATCCACTGAAGATTTAGACGATAAAAACTTGGTTAAAAAAGCAAAGGCATCACAGGGCCTGATAGGAATAGATCTCGTGAAAGAGGTCGCGTGTGATGAGCGGTATAACGCAAAGCTCGTGTCACGTGAAACGCGTAACGTGTCGCGGCCAAAAAAAATCATCGCAATGGATTTTGGCATTAAATATAACATCTTAAGATGCCTGATAAGATACGGATGCAATGTTACAGTGGTTCCTGCAGAGACGAGCGCAGAAGAGATTTTAAAGCAAAATCCAGACGGCATATTTCTTTCAAACGGGCCAGGAGATCCAGCTGCAGTCACGTATGCCGTTAAAGAAATAAAAAGACTTTTAGGGAAAAAGCCAATATTCGGGATTTGTCTGGGCCATCAGTTACTCGGGCTCGCCCTAGGCGGAAAGACCTACAAGCTAAAATTCGGTCATCATGGCGCAAACCATCCTGTAAAAGATCTGAAGACCAATAAGATCTCGATTACAGCCCAGAATCATGGATTTTGCGTGGATATAGATTCGCTTAAGAAAGACGATATTGAAATAACGCATATGAATCTTAATGATAATACACTCGAGGGCATGCGCCATAAAAAATTACCCGCATTCTCGGTTCAGTTCCATCCTGAACATTCGCCAGGCCCTCGTGACGCAGAGTATTTATTTGAGGATTTTATTAAGATCTTGAAATAGGAGGGATTCAAACATGCCAAAATATATCTTTATAACAGGTGGAGTTGTTTCAAGCTTGGGCAAAGGCATTGCCTCTGCTTCTATTGGAAGGCTTCTGGAATCTAAAGGCCTTAAGATCACCATACAAAAATGCGACCCATATATAAATGTCGACCCTGGCACAATGAATCCTTTTCAGCACGGCGAGGTATATGTGATCGATGATGGCACAGAGACAGACCTTGATCTGGGCCACTACGAACGCTTTACAAGCGCTGTAATGGGCAAGGAAAATAATATTACCACGGGAAAGATCTATCATTCTGTCATATCAAAGGAACGTCGCGGTGATTACCTGGGCGCAACAGTCCAGGTGGTGCCGCACATAACAAATGAGATAATAACTCACATAAAAAAGGTCTCGAGCGGCAAAGACATTGATGTTGTAATATGCGAGATAGGCGGTACGGTTGGGGATATAGAAAGCCTTCCATTTCTTGAGGCGATAAGGCAGTTTAAGCAGCACGCAGGAAAAGGCAATGTGATAAATATTCATGTAACGCTTGTGCCATACATAAAGGCAGCCCAGGAGGTAAAGACAAAACCCACTCAGCACAGCGTAGGTAAATTACGCGAGATCGGTATACAACCAGAAATATTGATCTGCCGCACTGAAAAACCTCTTACAAAAAAGGTAAAGCAAAAGATAGCTCTTTTCTGTAACGTGGACGAGGATGCTGTAATGGATGCGCCTGACGTTAAAGATATTTACGAGGTGCCGCTTTTATTCCAGAAACAGGGTTTGGGAAAGATCATATGTCAGCTCTTTGAATTGAAATACAAACAGGGTGACCTGAGCCAGTGGCGCGACAAGGTAGTAAAGAGGGCGTTACATCCAAAGAAAAAGGTCTCCATAGCAGTTGTTGGGAAATACATAGAGCTCAATGACGCGTATAAATCCATCTATGAGGCGCTTCGCCATGCAGGCGTTACAAATGACGCGAGGATGGATATTAAAAAAATAGATTCAGAAGAAGTAGAGGATAAAGGCGCTGATAAGATTTTAAAGGGCGTGGACGGGATTCTGGTGCCGGGCGGGTTTGGGACGCGCGGCATAGAGGGAAAGGTAAAGGCAACAAAATACGCAAGGGAAAAACATATCCCGTTTTTTGGAATTTGCCTTGGCATGCAGTGCGCTGTAATAGAGTTTGCGAAAAATGTCTGCGGCCTGAAAAAAGCGAATTCTACCGAGTTTGATAAATCCACGCCAGCTCCTGTCATAAGTCTTTTAGAGGAGCAAAAACGCATAAAAGATATGGGCGCTACTATGCGCTTAGGAACATATCCCTGTAAATTAAAAAGAGGAAGTAAGGCATACGAGGCATACGGCAAGGAAAAGATCTCAGAGCGCCACCGCCACAGGTATGAATTTGATACGCATTACAAAAGGACCATGGAGAAAGAAGGGCTTGTTATATCAGGTACATCCCCGGATTTGAGGCTCGTTGAAATGGTAGAGATAGGTGCTCATCCCTGGTTTGTGGCATGCCAGTTCCATCCAGAGTTTAAGTCAAAGCC
>CAYULJ010000103.1:0-6069 GCA_964445715.1 uncultured Planctomycetia bacterium | reverse complement strand
CTAGTTCACGCTTATCATTCCTGTCTTTTAATAGAGAGCGCAAGCTCAACAAGAGATCCTGGGATTCTTTTATGACCCTGGACTGGTCTATACTCTCTTCAGCCTTTAGGATCTCTTTATAGATAGAAAGATTCTTGTAATTAGCTAAGTCAATGTCTTTGGCTAGATCTAATAGATAATTCAGGTATTTACTCGTCTCTAATCTGGATTCACGGTATTCCATTTCCTTGGAATCCAGCTCTAAAAGCGCCTTTGAATATATCTTTGGTCTTAATTTGCCAAGGGCTCTCTTTGCCTGATTTATAAAAGTCAAGGCATCCGGGCCAAACTTCATTATTTTATTGAACTCTATGATATTCTGAAAGTAGATATCCTCATCTTCTATGCCCCATATCTGTAGGCCCGGATATTTAACGATAGACAGATATTCTTCTCCTGTTAGCTCCCCTGAGTTAATAAAGAGTTTGGCTGCCTTTTCTCTTATGCGCCTGTCAGGAAAGCTCGAAGCAGATCTGGTATCGACTATGCCCTTGGCTCCTTCTGAACATACAAGGCCTAGCCCATAGTCTTTTATCAACACCTCGAGGATGCCTGCCAGATTAATGCTGGCTTCTGGGTTCGTGTGTAGATCCTGTATATGGATCACAACCCCTTTGGATTCAGGAGCAGAATAGAAATCCGTTACCCTGCCAAGAGCATCATTGATATATATATCTGCTATATTCTTTATATAAGAAGCCTTTAAGACGCCATTTGAATCTTTGCGATACCTGGAATCTTTTTTCATGGCTTTATGAGACAGGGCATCTTTTAGGTCATCCAGTTTCTCTTCATTCCTGGCGTTTATGGAGTCATAATCCACCTTTTTATCCCTGAATATGCTTCTGGCGTACTTTTTATCAGGGATCAGCTGGCTCCTGAAAGAAATCTCTGTCTCGCCTTCAAGCTCTTCTCCTGATGGATTTATGAGGTCGGATCCTGCTGTAGCAGGAAGCGTAGATATGTCAGTTTTTGGGGATATTATATTGGATATAGATATAGGGGAGAAGTCAATAGCCCAGGCTATGTCATAGGTGAGGAAGCTAAAGACTACTACGACAGCAATGAGTTTTATCCATTTTTTGCCTTGCCAGTCTAACATCGGTCTTGCCCCTTTTATGGTCTATATATAGTATATATTACATATATTAGAAAGTCAAGAAATACTTATTAAAAGATTTTAAAAGGTCTATTAATAATGAACTTATAGCAAACGTTTTCATATGCCCCTCTCTATTCGAGCCTGTCGAGAACCCCTAAGTTTACACTTTAACAATGTTAAAGTGTAAACTTAGACGCTGCTTAAGCTTGACTTTAAGACTGTGCTGTTTTCTGGTATCTTGTCTCCTCTTAATACTGTAAAGTTTCCTATGATGTTATGGGCAGCACTTCCTAATGCTTCTATATATTGCTCAAGTGCTTCGCCCTGTAAAAGCACCAGTTTTAATTTATCGCCATCAAGATAAGAGCTGAGATCCTGTGCCAGCCTTTTTTCTTGTTCGTCACTCTGCGCTACTATAACTGTTACTATATTAGGTTTACTCTGTAAAACAGCAAAAGCAGCCAAGAATTCTTTCTCGTTTCCTTCTACCTCATCTCCATTGAATAACACCACATTCATTGTTGAGTGATGTGGCCCGAAAATAATATCAGCATAACCAGTCAAACTTAAAGAATCTTTGACTGCGTCAAAATAACTTAATTCTCCAGGTCTGTATTCTGGATCAGCTAAGGCAATTTCTATGGCATCAACGATATAATGGCCCTCTTTTCCTGATCTTAAATCATTAGCTGCTGCTAGAGCGTGCTGGTCTTGTCCCCAGGTCTCCATAAATGCAGCAAGCTGCATAAGAGCGAAGCCTGACAATACCCCATCTCCATCTGTAGTCCTGGCTACTCTCCTTAAGTCTTTAGGTGTGATGCCTTTACTGGTAAGATAATTATAGTACACTTCATATCCCTTCATCTCATAACTAATCTGGAGATCTGCCAATGCCTTTGCGAGTTCTATGGTTCTCTTCTGTTTCAGATTTGGATCTCCTGCCCTTGCTGCCAGGTACGCCTGCTGCAGTGCAGCTAATGCCTTTAAGTTATAAGCGCCGCTATTTATATTCTTTATGTGCTCTCTTGTCTCTAACATTACGGCAATGGCAATATGTTTAAATATATCTGCGTTTTTATCTTTTGAATTAGCCTTTTTGGCAAATTCAGCAAAGAGCGGGCCATGGAAATAAGCCCTGATGCTATCTTCTATGATTTTTCCGTCGGTATCAACCCTGACTTTAACCTCGCTTGCAGGATCTCCGAAAGTGGCTTCCTCTATAATAGCGCTGTCTATCATCGCATGAGCGCCTTTTAATTCTTGCTGGAGATCAAATATCTTCCTAAGAGTTTTTCTCAATCTATCTAATTTACCTGAAGAAGTTGGTTTAACTTTGGCCATTACCGGAGTCGACTCTTCAGATGACACACTAGCTTGGGTTTCCGACACAGCAGGAGCTTGTGCTGAAACCAACATCGCTTTCGACTCTACAGATCCTGGTCGAGCTTTTCCTTTCAGCTTTGCTAATCTATCTTCTAATCGTCTTACTATCTCAATGTGCTGGTCAACATAAGTATCATCAACATCTTTTAGATAAGCGTTGATGACAATGGCTGCGATATCATTATTGCCTTCAGGAGAAGCAGCTCTAAGGATCAGGTCTATAACTCCGCCTTTTTTGATCCTTGATTTGAGGAGGGCAGGCACTAGATCTGGGTTTCTCATGTAGACTTCCATAAAGTCATTCATTAACGAAACTATCTCTCCATCTGATGCGCCTGGCAGCTCTGAGCGCTCTAGCCTTCTCTCTAGATATGTCTTTCTGCCCCTCTTAACAAGCGAGTAGCTATCTATTGTCTTATCATCGACTTTGCTGATTTTCTGTATTTCAATCCTATCTCTTCTCTTGTCTCCGTCGTTCCAAATAGTGTATTCCCCTAGAATATCAGGATTGTGCTTTAATGGAGAAGTTACTATAATACGTGTTATAGTCGGCCGGCCTCTACTAACCGTAACTTCATTAACCACAATGTCTTCTGGATATTGATCTGCCACACTTATTAAGCGATCGATCTCTGTCATCTGCGCCTTAAAAACTGGCCTGGCAAGTTTTCTCTCACTGATCAGATACTGTTCGAATAATTGAGGTAAACGTTCTTCGCTAAACCATTTCGCTCTTCTGTCTATTTTTTCTTTGTTATTTGAAAATTGAAGCGCTTCTTTTATCTTATCTCTAGAATCTGGTATTATATCGCTATAAGACAATGCTATCAGACCTGCCATAAGCGCAGCAGTAGTCCATGCAAAGGCCATGTCTATCTGGCCCAGATTAACAGCAGCAGTGGCTGAGCCAAGAAGCGCGCCACCTGTTAAAAGGAACATAAATTTTTTCCAGACAGGGGTTGCGTTCATATCCCAACGCATAAGCTTTGCTATCGCGTAAGCTGCTCCTGTAAGCGCAACAACAACCATGTTTATATAGAACCTTGCAACCGGTTCGGACACGCCTGCGGCAAATGCTATGTTTGGTACAAATGTCATGGCGCCGGCCAGCATAATAACCATACCGAGCCTGATGCTTACTCTGGTAAAAGCTGGCATGGCCTTAAATCTACTGGGGGCATCTTTTCCTGAAGGCATCTTTTCTAGTGCATGGACCAATTGATAACTAATAGCAAATGAGTACAATATAGAAGGTAATCCTATCCAGCCAAAAAGTATGACGCCTCCCAGCACGACAACTGATGTCGCGCCTGCAGCAATAAGTATGGGCGAAAGCGCCTTGGCTGTATTTAAAATCCTATATCTGACTGTTGCGCTTTCAACAGGCAATTGTCCTGTCGGAGGAGTTCTAAATTCTCCTCGCACACGGACAGCCTCATTTGATTCTTCTTTTGCGATCTCGGCAATATGCGCCTCTGTAACTGCAGGAGCTGGCTTGGCTAGACCTTCGGGCTTTAGTCCTTTTCCTCGCCATCTAGGAGAAATTACATTTCTGATACTGAAGTACACCTTAACAGGTGCAACAACAGCATTTATAGCTATAGTCTTCGCTCCATTACTTTTTATCCACGAACCAATACCCATGATGCTCGTCGCTAGTATATTCGATAATGAAAATAGATTACGTGATTCAAGAAGCGTAGGAACATGAGCCTGTAAAAGGTCTACTAGAGGAGCTATCTGAGGTATAAGCCATTTAACGCCCAAACCTAATGCTATTATAAACAGCATGGGTTTTAGCGAGTCAGCCAAAGTCATCTGAACCTGTTGAGTCCTCTGGGCTGGTTTACCTATTAAAAGAGTTACAAGTGGGTTTACAAGAATTCCAACAACAATAGGCAGGATAAAAGGATTAAGACCTGCTAATAATGGTACAAGAGGGACTATCCATAATATAACAGCAAGGGAAATCACAGAGCTGATCAATTGTATAACGCGAGGTCGCTCGCGAAGCGCTTGTATTGGGTGGACATTTTGCAATGATAAAGGCTCTGCTTTCCTGGCTTTTTGTAACTCGCCTCTTAGTCCTGGCTTAAGATTCGCGGCCTCAATAACTTCACTATACCACTCAGGAGGCGCCCTTAAGTGGATCTCTCCTCTTGTCTCTGGCATGATTCGCAAATCATTTTCCATTGTATATAAAGGTGAGGAGCTCGCAGAACCAGCTACTCCCCATAATTCATCGCTATCTAGGTCTAATGGTTTCTTGCCGTTTGGCTTATTTGTAGCTGGCACCATTACATAACCTGTTGCATATGTTGGAGTTACAAAAAGTTCATTTCCGTCTACCTCAGTTATTCTAATGCCTATTACATTTCCTTCTGTATCATAAACTTGAGCTAAGTTAGCATTGTAGTGTCCGTTTGTTAAATCATCCTTATCTTTTGCGCCGTGCATAACTGATGCGCCTTTAGCCTGGAGCAATTCTTCTTCTGTCATTTTGACTGCAACTGATTCTACTCCTAATGAAGTTGCAGCATTGCGCATCACTGGCAACGGGACAGGAATTTCATTGCCTGCTGCTTCTATCTTGCCCTCGGCCATCGCGCTAAGGACTTCCTTGGTTAATTCTTCAGTTATCTTTTTAATAGATCTTTCATTTCCATTCTCTCTAAGATATGGCTCTAGGGCAGCTATGGCGCATTTTCCTATGGCTGGAGAGAGGCTTATAAATGCAAACATTGCTTCTTCGCTTATACTGGAACCAACTACTAATTTTACCTCTGCCTTCCTAAAGGCTTCTAATTTTTCTTCTATTATCATGAGATTTTCATCAAGCTTGGTTAATTCATCACCGTATCCTGGCGCATTGGCATCTAAAGCGTTTCTCTGTTCAATAAGCGCCTCTCTTTGCGCTTCATAGAATTGAATCATCCTTTCATCAAAAACCTGTGACTTTGCTTCATCATTATTCTTCAAAAGCACATTAAGTGCGGTCTCTATCTTTGTCAATGATTCAGTATCTTTGCGATCCAACGCTCCTTTAACAAATCCTTGTATGCCATTCACTATGCCTGCACTAACTTCTTTTTCTGATTCAGAAGCAGTATCAAATCTATTGATAGCTGCCTCTAGCCTTTGGATCTCTACTTCAAGTTCTTTAGGTGCAAAAGCCTGGGCCATTTTTAAATACTCTAACTGAGTCTCAAGCACTGTTTTCTGCGTTTCTTCAACTCCATTAGTAGGCGCAAGCCCTCTAGCTGTCAAGACACTGACAATGCCTTCATCTGCGCTCTTGATTCCTAATAATGCATCGTTTGAGACAATTGGTTCGCCAAGAGAAACAGCTGCTATCCTGCCTGCAAGAACAGCTGCTGCATCTCCCTTAAAAGCAAACCTATTGGCCAATGCTTCTCCTAAGGTCTTAAATTCCTCGGAAAGCTCAGCTCCGTATAAAACAAATATCTGCTCTGATATAGATCTTGCTACATTATCGATGGCCTGTATATCACTTTCTAATGTCCTTACTATTGCTATCTTAGAAA
>CAYULJ010000102.1:0-6154 GCA_964445715.1 uncultured Planctomycetia bacterium | reverse complement strand
CTCTCAAAGAGAATAGCAAGCAAATCTAATAATTTATACGGCAATCCCTTTAAAGAAATAAAGCCGCTTTTGACAAAGACCTCAAAGCTTCTCGGAGTCGACGGAAGAAAGATGAGTAAGTCCTACGGAAATTTCATTGCCCTAGGCGACTCAGGGAACGAGATAAAGAAAAAATGTAGCCAGATGTTCACTGACCCTGAGCGCATAAGGCTTTCTGACAAAGGTCGCCCAGACACATGCAATGTGTGCGCGTATTATGGTCTGTTCAAAAAAGAATATGCGCCTGAAGTATATGAATATTGCGCAAAGGCAAAGGTCGGCTGCACAGAGTGCAAAAAAAATCTTGGCGCTGTGATTTCAGATTATCTGGCAGATATTAGAGCGAAAAGAGAAAAGCTGTTAAAGGACAAGAACGAGCTTCGAGCCATTTTAGACCAAGGCGCGAAAAAGGCACAAAGAATCGCAACCAAGACTATGGCCGAGGTCAGAAAAAAGACAGGCCTGATCTAGCTTAAGTTCACACTTTAACAATGTTAAAGTGTGAACTTAAGCGTTATATCACATCTTATGTCATACAAAGTAAAACTTGAGGTCTTCGAAGGTCCGCTGGATTTATTATTGTACCTTATAAAGAAGAACGAAATAGATATTTACGATATACCTATTGCCTCGATCACAGAGCAATATCTTGAATACCTTGAGATGATGCGCATGCTCGACTTAAACATCGCAGGCGAGTTTTTGGTAATGGCAGCCACGCTCATTCACATAAAGAGCAAGATGCTCTTGCCACCTGATGAAAGCGAGATATTACCAGAGGATGAAGAGGATCCGCGCGAGGAGCTCGTGAGGCGCCTCCTAGAGTACAAAAAATTTAAAGAGGCTGCAGGCGTGCTGCAGGATCTAGAAGGCCATCGCAAAAAGATGTACACGAGGACTGTTGCGCTGGATATAGATCCAAATGAGAAGTTTTTTGAAGCGAGCCTATTCGACCTTATAACAGCCCTTACAAGGGTCTTGAAGGATGTCCCAAGGGAAGTTTTTCAGGAGATCGTAAAGGACGAATTTACAGTAGAGCAGAAAATTCACGATCTTTTGCATATGTTAGTGGATACGCCGCGCATGCGTCTCTCAGAGCTTTTCAAAGACGCAAAGAACAAGTTGGAGATAATAGTGACCTTTCTCGCAGTACTCGAGCTCATAAGAATGAAAGAGATTATCGTAGGCCAGAAGAAGAGCTTTGGCGAGATCGAAGTAATCCGTAACGAAAAACATAGATTACGTGCTTAAGTTTACACTTTAACAATGTTGAAGTGTAAACTTAAGGAGAGATTATGGATAAGGAACAAGTAAAACACATAGTAGAGGCAATGCTTTTTGTGAGTGACAAACCTTTGTTTGTAAACGAGATCAAAGGCGTACTTGAAGATGTGGAAGCCCGCCAGGTAAAGGACGCCCTCGTCGAGTTAGCAAAGGAGTACGAGGATACAAACAGGGCCTTTAGAGTCAAGGAAATGGCTGGAGGTCACCAGATCGTGACCAGTACAGTGCTGGCGCCATGGCTAAAGAAATTATACAAGACGTCTGGCGCAGACAGGCTGACTGGCCCGAGCCTGGAGACTTTAGCGATAGTAGCGTATAAGCAGCCAGCGACAAAGCCTGAGATCGAGGCGATAAGAGGCGTAAACGTGGACGGAGTACTGAAGACGCTGATTGAAAAAAGCCTTGTCAGGATTGTCGGCAGGAGAGAGACAGTGGGGAGGCCCATACTCTATGGCACAACATCGGAATTTTTGCAATATTTTGGGCTGAATTCTTTGGATGAATTGCCAAAGCTAGAAGAATTTAACATAACAGAAAAGGACATTGAGTTACCAGAACATTTAAGGCAGGAAGAAGATGGCGAGAGTCAGCAGAACGATGGTCGCCAGGAGGAGAAGCAAGATGAAGTTAACCAGTCTTCGGAAGAAAATAGATAATATCGACGGACAGATCGTACAGCTTTTAAATGAGAGAGCGACCGTAGCTAAAAAGGTCGGAAAATTAAAAAGCCGCACAGGCGCCGGTATATATGTCCCTAACAGAGAAGCGGAGATCTATAAGAATATTTTGAAGAAAAATAAAGGACCTCTTTCCAAAAGCGCCTTAAAAGCGATCTATACAGAAATAATGTCTGGATCTATTTCACTTGAGAAGAATTTGAAGATAGCGTATCTGGGACCAGAGGCGACGTTTACGAATCTCGCAGCCAAAAAGAAATTCGGTAGCCAGGTCGAGTATTCTCCGTGTAACACCATTACTGAAGTCTTCAGAGAAGTAGAAGTATCGAGTTCTGATTATGGGGTGGTACCAGTAGAGAATTCCATAGAAGGCGCAGTGACTCATACACTGGACATGTTCATTGATTCAGATCTGAAGATATGCTCTGAGGTATCGCTTGAGATCGCGCATAATCTTATCGGCAAGACAAATCTAAAGTCTGTAAAAAGGGTGTACTCGAACCCGCAGGTCTTTGGTCAATGCAGGAATTGGTTGGATTCCAATTTGCGCGGCATAGAGTTTATTGAGGTTTCAACTACGAGCAGGGCTGCAGAGATTGCGTCGAAGGAAAAGGGCTCGTGTGCAATTGCCAGCATATTGGCTGCAGAAAAATATAAACTCAAGGTTCTCGCGAAGGACATAGAGGATAACGCACATAATATAACACGTTTTCTTGTGATAGGACTTCGCATGCCAGCCCCTACGAAGAAAGACAAGACTTCTGTAATGTTTTCTGTAAAAGACAGGGTAGGTGCGCTTCACGACATGCTGGCTCCTTTCAAGAAAAACAAGGTGAATCTCACAAAGATAGAATCAAGGCCTTCAAAGAAAAAGGCGTGGCAGTACTACTTCTTCGTTGACATGTTTGGTCACTACGAAGATGCCAATGTCAAGAAGGCGGTGAAGGGGCTTGCAAAGTATTGCGCATTTTTAAAAGTGCTGGGCTCGTACCCAGCCGTTCCCAATCCTTAAGTTCACACTTTAACATTGTTAAAGTGTGAACTTAAGAGGCGCAACGAATATCATGTTGGCTAGAAAATCTATATTAAACATAAAACCATATAAGCCAGGGAAGCCGATCGAAGAGGTGAGGCGCGAGTTGGGCTTAAAGGATGTCATTAAAATGGCTTCCAACGAGAACCCACTTGGCCCGTCTCCAAAGGCATTGTCTGCGATCAAGAAATACCTTAATAATATAAACAGGTATCCCGAGGGAGGATGTTTTTATTTGCGACAGGCCCTTTCGAAGAAACTAAAGGTCAAGCCTGAGCAGATTATTTTCGGCAATGGTTCAGATGAGTTGATAATACTGGCATTGCGCGCGTTCGTGAACGAAGGCGACGAGGTGGTTGTTGCGAAACCCACCTTTTTGATATACGAAATAGCTTCTAAGATCCAGGGTGCAAAGATAAAGAGTGTGCCGACGCGATATTTTAAATATGACCTAAAGGCAATGAGGGGCGAGGTGAATAAGAAAACCAAATTGGTCTTTATCGCAAATCCTGACAATCCCAATGGCACATATGTAACAAGATATGAACTAGAGGTGTTTTTAAAAGACCTGCCGACCGAAGTGATTGTTTTTATAGATGAGGCATATTTTGATTACGTGCAAGAGCGGGATTATCCTAACGGCCTGGATTACATCTCCAAAAATGTCATAGTGACGAGAAGTTTTTCAAAATCATATGGGCTCGCTGGCCTGAGGGTCGGCTACGGCGCCTCTAATCCTGAGATAATTAAATGCATGGATTCTGTGAGAGAGCCATTTAACGTGAATTCAATAGCGCAGATCGGGGCTTTGGCAGCGCTTAAGGATAAGAAGTTTCTCTCCCGGACAAAAAAACTTACGCAAGACGGAAAGAAATTTTTATATTCCGAGTTTAGCAAGCTCGGAGTAAGGTATGTGCCTAGTGTTACCAATTTTGTGTTATTCGGGGTCGGCAGAGACGCTGACAAGATATGTAAAGCGCTTTTGAAAAAAGGCATTATCGTGCGCAACATGAAGGCCTGGGGTATGGATACTTTTATACGCGTGACTGTGGGCAAAGAGAAGGAAAGCAAAAGATTCATCGAGGAGCTGAAAAAGATAATAAGTTAAAGTCCACACTGTAGGGGACGTTTAAACGTCCCCTACAGTGTGGATAAATAAAGTGTTTAAGATGGAGATAACATGATAATAGTCCTACGGCCGGATGCCAAGAAAAAAGAAATCGATCATATAATTGAAAAGGTCAAAAAACTTGGTCTAAAGCCAATGGTCTCCAGGGGCGTCGAGCGCACTATCATCGGCGTTATTGGTGAAGAGGACATATTGCGGGTACAACCGCTTGAGGCGTTTCCCGGTGTTGAAAAGGTGATGCCGATCCTGAAGCCGTACAAGCTAGTATCGCGAGAGTTTAAGCGTGAGAGGACTGTTGTAAATACAGATGGAGTCAAGATAGGCGGTAAGAAGATCGTTGTAATGGCAGGGCCCTGTTCTGTGGAAAACCTCAATGGTCTTCTGGGTATCGCGAAAAAAACTAAAAACGCCGGAGCTCTTTTCTTAAGAGGAGGCGCGTTTAAGCCAAGGAGCTCGCCTTACAGTTTTCAGGGGCTGGGAGAAAAAGGACTTAAGTTTTTGAAAGAGGCCAAAGAAAAGACAGGGCTAAAGATAGTAACCGAGGTCATGGATACGAAAGATATAGAGCTCGTAGAAAAATACGCAGATATATTACAGATCGGCGCGAGGAACATGCAGAATTTCAACCTGCTGAAAGAAGTTGGTCTTTCCAAAAAACCAGTGCTTTTAAAGAGAGGCATATCTGCGACGATAAAAGAATTTCTGATGTCAGCCGAATACATCCTCTCTAACGGAAATTTCAACTGCATACTCTGCGAGAGAGGCATAAGGACATTTGAGGATGCGACAAGATTTACTTTGGATTTGAGTGCGGTCCCTCTGATAAAAAAGCTGAGCCATTTGCCTGTAGTCGTTGACCCGAGCCATGGCACAGGAAAATGGGATTTGATAGCGCCCATGTCAAAGGCAGCTGTTGCCTGCGGAGCAGACGGCCTTATTATAGAGGTGCACCCGAAACCCGAAGAGGCATATTCTGACGGAGCGCAGTCTTTAGTACCTGAGAAATTTGCGAGCATGATGAAAGAGCTGGGTCCAGTGGCAAAGGCAGTGGGACGGGAAATATAAAATAAATATTACGCTTAAGTTTACACTTTAACATTGTTGAAGTGTAAACTTAAGGCAGGGATATATGTTTAAACGAGTTACTATTATTGGTCTTGGTCTTATCGGTGGATCGCTAGCTCTTGCGATAAAGAAGCAACGCCTCGCAAAAAAAATAGTCGGCGTATCCAAAAGGCGCAGCACTATTCGAAAAGCCCTGTCTAGTAAGATAGTCGATAGCGCTACACTTGATGTCAAAAAGGGAATAAAGGGTTCGGACCTTGTTATCTTGGCGACCTCTGTTCTTAAGATCATAGATATTGCAAAAAAGATTTCACCTCAGCTCTCAAAAGGTGCTATTTTAACTGACGCCGGCAGCACAAAAAAAGAAATCGTAGATGAAATAGAAAAGATCTTGCCGCGTGGCGTGAGTTTTGTCGGAAGCCACCCATTGGCCGGCTCTGAGAAAACAGGCATTGATCACATTAACGGAAGATTATTCAAAGGCGCGTATTGTATTCTGACAAAGGCAAAAAAGACCGACATAAAGACTTTGAATAAGGTAAAGAGATTCTGGAAGGCATTGGGCATGAAAGTCGAGACCATGAGTCCTGAAAGACACGATAAGTTATTTTCGAGGTTAAGCCATCTTCCCCACGTCACGGCAGCTGCTCTTATGAACGCGTGCGGTAAGAAGGAATTACGTTTAGCAGCAGGAGGACTCAAGGATACGACCAGGATAGCCTCCAGCAAGCCAGAGCTGTGGAAAGATATCTTTACCACCAATAGAAAGAATATACTGGACGACATCTGTCTTTTAAAGAAAGAATTGTCTAAGATAGAGAATGCCTTGAAAAAAAACGATAGCACAAGGCTTTTGAGTTTACTCAAGAAAGCTAAGACTGTCAGAGATAGCATGTAATATTCTTAAGTTCACACGTTAACATTGTT
>CAYULJ010000101.1:0-6251 GCA_964445715.1 uncultured Planctomycetia bacterium | reverse complement strand
GACAAAGACGCCTTTATTGGCACTGAGATTGAAACGCGATGCTATCTCAGGCGTAATGCTGGAAACCTCCATGCCCCTCCATGCCTTTAGCTCTTCGGCCTCTTCGCGAGAGATATTCTCCTCTTTCTTTGGCTTTTCAGTTTTGTCTCCTGGCCTTACGCCTACTTTGACATTCACAGAATAAGACCTGCTATTTCTGATTATGCCCAGATTCATTTCGTCTCCGACATCCTTCCTTAAAACCCTTCTTATCAGATCATGAGTGTTCTTTACTCTTTCACCATCAGCAGAAATTATAACATCCCCTATTTTTAGCCTTGCCTTCTCTGCAGGGCTGCCTTCTATGATCTGCGAGATCAAAGCTCCCTGTTGCTCTTTCAATCTAAAGTATTCAGAGAGATCAGAAGTTATGTCTTGTATGACCACACCAAGCCATCCATAAAGCACTTCTCTTCCTTCTATGAGGTCTTCCATTATTTTCTTTGCAGAATTCGCCGGGATCGCAAAACCGACGCCCTCTGAGCCGCCGCTCATAGTAAAGATCGCGACGTTTATACCTATAATTTCTCCGTGGATATTCAGAAGCGGGCCACCGCTATTGCCGGGGTTTATGGCCGCGTCTGTTTGGATCAAGTCGCTATACTCCCGCACCCTCCTGCCTGTCCTTGGGAGGCTTCTGTTTAAAGCGCTTATCACGCCCACTGTCACTGTTGGCTCCGGATTCTTGACAGCGAATGCAAAAGGATTGCCAATGGCGATCGCCCAATGTCCTATTTTGACATTATCAGAATTCCCTAGTTTTGCAAAAGGCAGATCTCCTTTTGGCTCTATCTTTAGGACAGCGAGATCTGAATATGCATCAGAACCTGTCAACTTACCTTTAAATTCTCTCCCGTCAGGAAGGGTGACCGTGATCTTGTCTGCGCCGTGGACCACATGTTCATTAGTAAGGATGTGACCTTCTTTGTCAATTATTACACCTGAACCCAACCCTATCCTCGTGTATTCCCTCTGAGGGCCTGCCCTAAAAAAGTCTTCGAAGAATTCCTTGAAAAATTCATCTTCAAACTGAGAAAACGGCTGATAAAAAGGCTGGTAGCGCTCTGTATGCTCCACGCTGATACTGACGACAGCAGGCCCTACTTCCTTGGATACATTGACAAATGCCTCCTGTAGATTTAAGGCTTCCTCTATCGGCTCTGCGCATACATAACTCGCTACTAAGGCCAACATTAAAGTTAAACCAAAAAGTTTAAATCTTAACATCTCCTTCCCTCCTAAATTAGCCTTACATTTTAAAAAGATAATTAACGCTTAACTTTACACTTCAACAATGTTAAAGTGTAAAGTTAAGGCATGACTGGTGATTATTTTTTCTGCGAAGGTTTTGCTGTCACTGCGGCTCTGATCTTCTTCTCGATCTCGCTACTGATCTTGGTATTATTTCTGAGAAATTCTCTAGCTGCCTCTCTGCCTTGACCAATCTTCTCTTTGTCAAAAGTTACCCATGCACCGGATTTCTCAAGCACACCGAGCTCCACTCCCAGATCCAAGATACTCCCTGACCTGGAAATCCCCTCATCATGCACAATGTCAAACTCTGCCTTTTTAAAAGGCGGGGCAACCTTGTTCTTTACGACCTTTGCTCTCACCCTGACACCAAGGATATTGTCTCCTGCCTTTAAAGTTGTGATCTTTCTCAGATCTATCCTTACTGAAGAATAAAATTTCAGCGCCCTGCCTCCTGTGGTCGTCTCAGGGTTACCAAACATAATGCCTATTTTCTCTCTTATCTGATTTATAAAAACAACGCAGGTGTTTGTCTTTGAAATAATGGCTGTCAATTTTCTTAAAGCCTGCGACATCAATCTTGCCTGGCGACCCATATGGCTATCGCCCATATCTCCTTCAATCTCAGCCCTGGGAACCAGCGCTGCCACAGAATCCACGACTATAAGATCGACCGCATTGCTCCTCACGAGCATTTCCACTATATCAAGGGCCTGCTCGCCTGTATCTGGCTGCGATATCAAGAGATCATCAAGATTCACCTTCAGCTTTTTGGCATAAGAAGGGTCCAAGGCATGTTCTGCATCTATAAAAGCCGCAACCCCGCCTTGCTTCTGGACTTCTGAAATAATACTTAGAGTCAATGTAGTTTTGCCTCCTGCCTCTGGCCCGAATATCTCTACAACCCTTCCTCTTGGTACTCCGCCGATGCCAAGGGCCAGATCAAGAGACAATGCGCCTGTCGGAATAGAGTTTACTTCGAACTTAGTCTCTTTCCCAAGCCTCATTATAGAGCCCTTGCCAAACTGCTTCTCTATCTGCGTAACTGCCATGCTCAAAGCCTTATCCTTGTTATCTTTAGCAACTACTTTTTTCTCGTCTTTCTTTGTCATGCCACACCTCCTCGTTTAAACAACCTCACTTGAGTTCACGCTTCAACAATGTTAAGGTGTGAACTCAAGGTTTTTCGTGATTATTATACATTTCTAACGCATTAAAGTAAAGCGAATTATGACATCACCTCCTCTCGGTAAATAAGACATCCTGGCATGCAATTTCTTTCGAAATAAAGCATTGATTATAGCATAAATATTTCATATAATAGGTGCTATGGGAATCAGAGCTCAAGTAATATGCATTGGCAATGAAATCCTGCTCGGGCATATAAAAAATACCAATGCCAGTTATATTTCAAAAAACCTCTCTGACATTGGCGTAAAGACTACCTGGCAACTCTCTGTATCCGACGACCCCAAAGACATTATCTCTTCTATAAAAAAATCCCTTACGGACTCTGACGTGGTCGTCCTAAGCGGAGGACTGGGCCCAACCGTCGACGATATGACTCTCGAATGCATATCAAAAGCGCTAAATAAAAGATTGATCTTAAAAAAAGAGGTGGCAAGTCATATAAAGGAGCATTTTGCAAAAAGAAAATTAAAGATGCCTACGAATAATATGCGTCAGGCCCTTATACCAGAAGGTGCAAAATATATACTAAACAATGTTGGGACAGCGCCTGGTCTAATGATCCCTTTGCAAGGAAAAGCGCTAATCGCCTTACCTGGCGTGCCATTCGAACTGTATCCCATGTTTAAAAAAACTGTCTTGTCATACCTAAAGAAGATATTTCGGCCCGATAAAATCATTAAATCCCGTATAATAAAAATAACAGGGCTACCTGAGTCAAAGGTAAATGAAAAAATAGAAGATATCTTGAAGATCTCAGGCAATGTACAGATGGGGATATACCCGCATCCCGAGGAGATCACTGTAAAAATAACAGTGACTGAGAAAAATACAAGTAAAGCGGACGCTGTAATAAAGAAAATAGAAAAGAAAATAAAATCTCGCTTAAAAAACTATATCTTCGGATATGACGACGATAAATTAGAAGAGATCGCGGGCAAGCTTCTTTTAAAGAGAAAAGCGACTCTTTCGATAGCTGAATCATGTACTGGCGGCCTGCTCTCTAACAGGATCACAGATGTTCCTGGAAGCTCCAGGTATTTCCGCATGGGACTCGCTACCTATAGCAACGCGTCTAAAAACAAATTTCTTAACATTCCCTTGAAAACAATAAAGCAACATGGCGCTGTGTCAAAAAATGTAGCCACCCTGATGGCAAAGAATATAAGACTATTGGCAAAGACCGACGTGGGGATCGGCATTACTGGCATTGCCGGGCCGACTGGCGCAACAAAGAAAAAACCAGCAGGTCTCGTATATATCGCACTTTCCACAAAAAGAAAATCTACCTGCAAAGAATTCCGATTCCTTGGTCAACGTGATATTGTAAAATACAAAACCACTCAAATGGCCTTGGATATGATAAGAAAATCACTGTCATGATCCGCGCTTTCATAGCTATAGAAATAGACCTGCCGAGCAAACAGAAGATCTCAAGACTCATAAGCGAGCTTAAAAAATCAAAAGCTGATGTCAAATGGATAACCGAAAACCAGATGCACATCACCTTGAAATTTCTCGGGAACATAGATAAAGAACGGATTCAAAATATATCCGGCGTTCTCGACGAAATTTCAAGAAACTTCAACGCCTTTGATATTCAGTTTTCAAAATTAGACGCCTTTCCAAATATGAAGCGGCCCAGGGTCATTTGGCTAGGAGTTAAAAAAGGAGCAGATCTGATCAAACTTTTAAATGAAAAAATAGAAAAGGAATTTGAAAAGCTTGGATTCCAAAAAGAAAAGCGCGAGTACAAAACCCATCTCACGCTCGGCAGGGTAAAATCTTTAAAAAATATTACAAGTCTTGCGGGATCAATTGATAAAATCGCATTCCAACCAACAGACGAAACAAAGATCGACCGCCTTATATTATTCCAGAGCACCTTGACCCCAAAAGGCGCGATCTACGCTCCCCTTTCAACCTTACATTTTAACGCTTTATCCACGCCGTAGGGGAGACTTAAGTCTCCCCTACGAGATTATCTCTTAAGTTTACACTTTAACATTGTTAAAGTGTAAACTTAAGACAGCCTATAGACTAACTGGAGTATAAGATTCGCGTATAGACCTGCCATCAGATCATCGGCCATGACTCCCAGGCCACCCTTTAATCTCTCCAAGTTGCCTACAGGTACAGGCTTTACTATATCAAAGAATCTAAAAAGTAAAAAGGCCCCGACCACATATCCTATAGTAGGAGGCAAAAGATAAAGGCTAACCAACATCCCCGTAAATTCATCTATTATTATTTCATCAGAATCTTTTCCACCAAATAACTCTTCTGCTTTTCCTGCGCTCAATAGACCCAGCGAAAAACACACTGCGATGGCAATACCCAAAGCAACGGGACTCTCCTTTAAAAAATAGTATAAAAAAAGGGCCGCAAAACTTCCCATACTACCAGGCGCCACTGGAAGATACCCGATATAAAAAACGCTGGATATCAGTTTACACAAACGACTCATTTTTCTCCTACAAAAATATATCTATTTTTCCACATATATGAAATACCAGAGGTCAACGTCATCAATACAGTGATAAACATAACCACATATACACCTCTACTGTAATAGTCTATATAGCGAAAAGTGAAACCAGAATCCCTGATCACGAGAAAGACAAGAATTGATATCACGGCTACCATCTGAGAGATTGTCTTGTGTTTACCGGCTACCTCTGCTTGCAATACCTTCTTTTTCGACAACCCTAGCACCCTTATTCCCGTGATAACAAACTCTCTTGCAATAATTACTATGACCATCCACGCAGGCACTATTTTCATCTCAACAAAAGCTAGAAACGCGCCTAATATAAGGATCTTATCTGCGATCGGATCCATAAGTTTACCAAAATCAGTAATGCCACATTTTTTCCTTGCCAGCATCCCGTCGTAATAATCAGTGATGGATGCTATTGAAAATAACGCAAGTGCAGCAAACTTTGCACCCACACCCCTAATAAACAGGCACAAAATAAACAAACCTGCCAAACCTATCCTCGAAATCGTCAATTTATTTGCTATATTCATGTCTCTCCTGGCTTAAGTTTACACTTCAACAATGTTAAAGTGTAAACTTAAGCTTCGCCTACAAGGTCATACTCGTAAGAGTCTGTTATGCGGACATCACAGAAGTCGCCGACCGTCACACCTTTTCCCCTGACATACACTGCGCCGTCTACCTCAGGCGCGTCATATTCTGTCCTGCCTATATAATAATCTTCTTTTTTCTCATCTATCAATACCCTAAGCGTCCTACCCTTAAAACCTTTGTTTATCTCGTTAGAAATATCCTGCTGCAAAGACATTATCTCATCAAAACGCGCTTCCTTCTCGTTTTCTGCCATATGCCTTTTAAATCTGTAAGCAGGCGTACCATCTTCTCTAGAATACCTGAAAAGCCCCAATCTTTCAAACTTAATCTCTTTAATAAATGAGAGCAATTCATTAAAGTCCTTTTTTGTCTCCCCGGGGAAACCAACAATGACGGACGTCCGCAGCGCAACGCCTGGGATAGTCTTGCGAATATATCTTATCAAAGAAACAATGTCTTTCTTTTTGATCTTCCGCCCCATGCGCCTAAGTATATTGTCGCTTATATGTTCTACAGGAAGATCAATATAGTTACATATGTTTTTATTGTCTCTGATGACCTTTATAACATCTTTCTCTATATTGGCTGGGTGACAATAGAGCAGGTGGATCCAACCTTTTCCCGCAATCCTACTAAGCTTTTGCAATAATTCAGCCAGTCTTTTCTTGTAATACAAGTC
>CAYULJ010000100.1:0-6307 GCA_964445715.1 uncultured Planctomycetia bacterium | reverse complement strand
ATGAGCTCTTCTTTGGCATCAGAACCTTGCAAAACAACCTTTTGGATGGCTTCTTCAATAAAACGAGTGCTCTCGTCCCAGCCAAGGACTGATGGCGGGCCTTTGGCATCCTGCGCCTGTAATTTTAATACCTCTTTAAATTCTGCCTTCATAGGTAACGCATCCCATGTCAATATATTAGAAGGAAGATAAGAATCTTGTGTTTCTCGGGCAGCCTCATATAATCTAATTTGTATCTCTGGTTGAAACAAAAATTTTATAAATTCCCAAGCCAAATGCTTGTTCTTAGATTTATTAAAAATCCCCATTACTCGGCCGCCGACAAAGGCAGTATGCTTACCAGACGGACCTGCTGGCAAAAGCGCGATCGACCATTTACCGTTTATCTCTGGCGCACTCAGCCGTAAACTATCGATCTTCCAATTGCCAGAGATCGCTAATGGAAAATCTCCTATGCGCATGCCTTGCTCTAAAGGGATCTTGGTCTTGGGTACTCCAAGATCAGTATAAAGACCTGCAAAAAATCTCAGCGCCTCTGCTGCTTCTTCAGAATCCAATGTCGGTTTTGCAGATTCCTCGTTATAAAAATCACCGCCAGCCTGCCAGAGATACGGGGCGTAACCTATCCAGCTCATAGAACCCCAATCAAAGATCATGCCTTTTTCCTGAAGTTTCAGTGCCTTTAATAAATCAGCCAGCTCCTGCCACGTCTTAGGGGCCTGGGCAATGATATCCTTTCTATAAAACATGACCTGCATGCTCATATCAAAAGGTATCCCATAGACCCTATTCTTATGATCTATAGAATCAGAAAGACCTGCGAACATCTGGCGCTTAATATTCCTTAAATCTTCAGGAAATTCCTCGGTTAAATCGATCATTGCGCCTAAGTTACCGAATTCAGTGCCCCACGTAAGGCCCATTGTGCCTATGTCAGGCACAACTTCACCGGCAATAGATGTAAGATACTTGGCATGTGCATTTCCCCAGGAAATCGCCTCGCACCTAAAAGCAACACCCTTATCCTCGAAGAATTCATTTCCTAAGCTCTGGACAATCTTAGCCTGACTCTCTGAACCAATAAGCCACATGACCAGCTTGCGAGGCCCGGCCTGCCCCTCTTTGTTACCGCAACCGAATAAAGACAGACACAATACCGGCAATAAAACGCACAATTTAACCCTGGCTTTTATCATACTTTCTCCTTTTTGACTTCCTTTACCAGCTGGACTCGACGTAAAAAATTCCCCACGTCTTCATTCCCTTAAAACCGCCGCGCATCAAAGCCCAATTAGAGATATACCTTATCTTGGCCCACGTGAAAAATTTGCTCTTTGGTTTAAGTTTAAAAGCTGGCTTAAAATATAAAAACGTAAATAAAAGGAAAAGCAAGCCGGACATACCGGCAGCCTGTCCAAGAAGAAGCTGGATCAAAAATAAGGCACCGAAGACATGCATTAAATGAAAATTCCCTATATAGAGCACACCCTTTACAAAGAACGGAATAGGTATATAGATATAACCAAAATATTGCAGGCATATCTCAAAAACCTTCTTTGCATGCGCCCTTACAGGCAACGGATGGCCAAAACCATAGCCGAATAACTGCTTACAGTAGTCTCCGAGATTCACCCTGTGCATATGATCGACGATCGCTTTAGGCTCAAAATAAAGCCAATAACCTTTCTTGATGATTCGAATGGAAAAGTCAACGTCTTCGTTCGTTATCTCGTGCCAGAACTCTCTTCCGACAGCATCAGCGGCAACCTTACTCACTGCGGCATTTGCAGTGGCGAAGAAAGGGGAATCTATATTACCGTTTACGTCATGAGGCAACCATTTCTTTATATCCGGATAATACCCGGCGCTGGTCATGCGACAACGGCCGCTTACAGACAAAAATCCTGTCTCTTCACAATAAGCCTCTACGTCATTGTTTTTATCTGTACGGTGCGTGAGTATCTCTCCTCCGACCATGCCGATCTTCTTATCCTTAAAAAATGCCTCCAGGATCTTATCCACCCAGTTCTTGCGTACAATGCAATCCCCGTCAGTAAAAAGTATATAGTCTCCCTTTGCCACTTTTAATGCGGCATTCCTTGCCTGTCCAGGCGACTTGCAGTTAGGGACATTGACTAATATAATCTGGGGGTATTTTTTCTTCCACTCTTCTATTATCTGGACAGTGGAATCAGTGCTGCCGCCATCCGCGAAAATAAATTCCATCCTCTCTCTCGGATAATCCAGGTCCACAAGAGATTGGATGCATCTTTCTATAGTCCTTCCTACATTGCGAATCGGATTTATTATTGTAACAAATGGTTTCTCGGACATCCTTAGCCTCCTAAAGTTAGCTTAACCTGATGAGAACTTCCTGGCTTAAATAAAGGCAGGATATTCCCTTTTGCCCTTTTCCCATCTACTGTAACAGACTTTACTCCTCCGGATACGCCCTTTGGATTCATTATCTCAATATCATAGATTGCGCCCCTGAATTGCCGTTTGACATTGACCTTTTTCCATTTCTTCGGAATACAAGGAGAAACCTGTAATCCTTCATAATCCGGACGGATACCCAGGATATGCCAGGTAGCGGCGATAAAATTCCAGGTAGCTGAACCAGTGAGCCATGAATTCTTTGCCTTTCCAAAGTCAGGACTATCCTTACCTGCGATAAACTGAGAATATACATAGACCTCAGTCATGTGGATGTCGGCTATTTTATTGTGCGTGGTAGGGGCGATCTTCTTGTAATAATTAAACGCATTTTCTGACCGACCAAGTTTTGTCTCAGCGATTACAGCCCAGGGGTTAGCATGGCAGAAAATACCGCTGTTTTCTTTTAAGCCAGGGGCAAACGTGCCAATCGCCCCGATCTCTGGCTGAAATGTCGTATAAGGCGGACTAAGAAGTATTATCCCATATTTAGTATCGAGATACTTAGCAACCATGTCCATACATTTAATCAATCTTTCTCGAGGAGCAATATCAGCTAAAACTGCCCATGACTGAGGATTTAAATAGATCTTACCCTCTGGACATTTGGATGAACCAACTGGCCTGCCTTTAGTATCAAAGGCGCGGATATACCAGTTACCGTCCCATGCTACTTCATTAATCGTGTCCTGTATCTTAGCAGCCAGGTCTTTAAACCTTAAACTGTCACTCTTCTTATTAATAAGTTCTGACAATCTGACCATCTCCTTACACACAAGACATAAAAGCTGACCGACCCAGACACTTTCTGCGCCTGGACCCATATTATTCAGACAATCGTTCCAATCAGCATAACCCATCAGCGGCAACTTATGGCGTCCGACATGTTCGAAAGAATAATCGATTGCTTTTCTGAGGTGGTTGTAGAGTGTATCGCTGCCGCCATCCGCAAAAGGTATTTTCTCGTCAAGAAAACCCAAGTCTCCGGTCTCCTTGATGTAGCTCGACGTGGAAATAATCAGCCACAGGTGATCATCAGAATATCCGCTACCGTCGCCTTTTTTAGTCAAAGGAAAATACTGATGATGAGAACTTCCGTTCTTAAACTGATTGCTTGCCAGATCCTTGATCCTCTGCTTTACTCTATCCGACACGCAATGCAAAGCCCCTAAGCAATCCTGGTTGGAATCACGAAATCCCATACCCCGGCCAATACCTGCCTCATAATAAGAAGCGGAACGCGACCAGTTAAATGTAATGCGGCACTGATACGCATTCCATGTATTCACTAAGTCGTCCAGTTCGCTATCCGGGCTCTTTACACAAAGGTAGTCCAGGTAACTTTTCCAATTTGCCTTGATCTTATCTAATTCCTTCAAAGCTACTTTTAAGTCCGCAAATTTAGAAATGTTCTCTTTGCCTTCGGCCTTTGTCTCTCCAACTCCAAGGACGAAAACTATGGTCGATTCCTTGCCCGGTTCAAGTTTTAGATTAAAAGAATGTGAACCGATCGGATTCCCTCCTACGGCTCGAGATCCGGAAGACCTGCCCTTCTCCACGACCTGGGGATTGGATTCGCTACGATAAGGCCCTATAAATTTTTCGCGATCACAATCAAAGCCATCTGGCTTGCGACTCGCGCCAAAATAGGCCAAGGAAGAAAACCCTGCCTTTGGATAATAATTTGTCAAGTGATAGATTATACCTTTTTCATCAGAGCAATTAGCGATGTTCAAAGTATATTGAAAATCCGTGGAATCAGCAACTGCCTGCCAAAGACAAAATTCTACATAAGAAAAAAGTGTTATATTCTTAACCTTTTTGCCTGAATTTTTCAGGCGCAGGATCCATATTTCCTTACTCCCTTTTTCAGGTACAAAATATGTTGACTCGCTCTTTATGTTGCTATATTCAGCGCCTATCTTAGTATAACCCAGACCATGGCGACACTCATATTTAAACTTGCCAATCGGCTTCATAACCGGCTGCCAGGAACAAGACCAGAAATCACCTGTTTCGCTATCTCTGATATAAAGATATCTGCCTGGTCGGTCTATAGGTACATTATTATAACGATAGCGCAAGATCCGTTTATCGCGTGGGTCCTTATGAAAACTATATCCGCCAGCGGTATTTGAAATCATCGCGCAATATTCCTCTAAGCCCAGATAATTTATCCAGGGAGTAGGCGTATCAGGCCTAGTAATTACATATTCTCTGTTCTTTTCGTCAAAATATCCATATTTCATAGTAGTGTTTTCCTCTTTTTGTTAGTACATCTTTGGTGGAATTGGTTCGTTATATCTTTCCTTCACTGCATCTTCAGCTGGTTTGTTCTGCGGCGTAAATCCACGATGGAACTCACCACCCATATTAGGATTAGCTCCCCAATACCACCAATATGCCCCATAGAACCATGGCTCAGCCCAGAATGTCTCAAATAATGCCTCATAGCAATCAACCTGCAGCTGTAAATCTACTTCGCCACTAGGCGCATGCTCCCATGGTCTCTCAGACGCTCCCGCGGAACTCTTGTAACCTATCTCAGGGAAAATCACAGGCTTGTCTATACCCTCCTGCCAGTCTCGAATTATCTCCAGCCACCCTTCCCATGATTCCTTTAATTCTTCCTTTGTGGGATTCGGAGAGCCATTCAAAGGAAAATAAGCGTCTATTCCCGCGTAATCCAGCTCATCCCAGAATTCAATGCCAACAAACTCTTCATGCCAATTTGCAGCGTATGTCAGTTGCCCCTTATAGACACTCCTTATATCCTTTATGAGATCTCTCCAGAGTTCTGTCTGATTAAGGGCAGGCTTGGTGAGCTCTGTCCCTATACAAAACAACTCGACATCTTCCTCTTGAGCTAGCCTAGCATAATGCATGACAAAATCAGCATAATTCGAAAACCAATCCTCCCATTCTTCCTCAGTGGTAAAATCGATGTCGCCTCTCCATTTACCTTCAGTTCTCAGGATGTCCAGATGAGGCTTAAGCATTATTTTTAAATCATAATCACGAAGCTTTCTGATGGCAAAAAGCAAGCTGTCATCAGAGGGCGTTTTTTCATCCAACGGAAAGATCTTCGTAGAATTAAATTGATCCTGATACCATGTAACTACCACGCCTGCGTAGTTCGCTCCCAAAGGGCCCAATCTCTTCATAGACCTGATCGAATTGGCATTGCGGTATCCTTCTTTTGTCCATGCAACGTAATTCATCCCCTTCTGAAATTCAGCTCGTCGGGAAACGCCGTTTTTAGCACAGAAGATAATACCCGTGGAAAGCAAAAGGACAATAAGTATTAGACCGCCAATGATGTATAAAGTTCTCTTTTTTGACATAATAATATCTCCTTGTCGAACCCCTCCTTTTCTTCATTAAAGCTTAAGTTTACACTTTAACATTGTTAAAGTGTAAACTTAGCAATAATCACTAATTTGGAGAGATTAATTGATAAAAAGCTTATTAATCAGTGTAGTCATACGGGGAAGAATAAGGGTCGTAAGCCGTATCTTCTTCCGATTTCTCTAAACGTACATTATCTATGTATATATTCCCGCTGTAAACCGGTTGCAAGTTTGACTCGACTCTTATACCTAATTTTCTTACATCAGCGCGGAAACCATCCGTTACCTGAGTCTTCCTCCAATCATAGCTACCAGGAAGAAGATCTGCCATAATGGTAGTCCATTGGCCAGGAACTAGATCTACCGAACGAGCCATCTCTGTCCATGTCCAATCTTCGCCAACAGTGAGAATGATCTTCGCCTTTAATCCATAAGGAGCGTCCTCTGGTAAAAATACATCAGCGGATATACCCTTATAAGGGGTCCAGTTAAAACTCTCCTGGATCTCCACATAAACCCCT
>CAYULJ010000099.1:0-6370 GCA_964445715.1 uncultured Planctomycetia bacterium | reverse complement strand
ATCTTATCTCAACATCCTTTAACCCATGCCATTTCTCAGGAAGCGGCCGAAGACCCTTGGAGAGCAATGTCATTTCATTCGCGTTTATCGTGATCTCTCCTGTACGGGTCTTGAACAAGCTTCCCCTTACCCCCAATATATCTCCCATATCTAATCTTTTTAATATATTATTATATATATCTGCACCAATATTATTACTCTTTATATAGACCTGTATCCTACCATCTGCATCACGCAGGTCAAGAAAAGTGCTTTTCCCGTGCTCGCGAAACGCAGTGATCCTGCCAGCAGTCTCAACATTTGCGCCTTCGGCAAAGTCTTTTGTCAGGTCCTGGATGCGCTTTGCCTTATTGAAACGGCTGCCGTAGGCCTCAACCCCTATCTCCTTGAGTGCGTTTAACTTATCGATCCTCTGTTTTACAAATTCGTTCATGTCCTGCATGCGCATACGCTCCTTTGCGGCAATTATATCCTATATGCCATATAGTGTCAACATTAAATAGAACTAGGCACAGTCTTAAGTTCACACTTCAACAATGAGAAAGCATGTGCCACGAAGTGGTATGTGAACTTAAGGAGAAGAGAGGTTGATTTTAGAGGTTTTGTGGCCAGTTATAAAAAGGTGTGAACCGCTGTCTTCTACTGCATCATATATCCTGCCTTTTGAATCGATGAAGCAAGAAAGGCCTGTATTGGCGCATCTCACTATAGAAACTCGGTTTTCGATTGCGCGGAAAACAGAGCAGGCAGAGTGTTGATATGGCGCTCCTGTCTTGCCGTACCATGCGTCATTGGTAATGACAACGAGAAACCGCGCTCCGTTCTTTACAAACTCGCGGGAAATCTCTGGAAATATGTCCTCGTAGCATATGAGGGTGGCAAAGTTAGCAGTGAATGGTGAATTGTGAATGGTGAATTGAAATATCTTAAAATCTTTTCCTGCGGTAAATTCTCCGAGTTCGCCCAATACCAAATTATGCAAAGCTGGAAATCTTTCAGAAAACGGTACGTACTCTCCAAAAGGCACAAGGTGAATCTTGTCATATCTATCCGCGATCTCGCCTTTATCTGAGACCAAGACAGCGCTGTTAAAATTTCGTAGGCCTTCATATGTATTGGCTCCCAACAAAATCGGTATGTTTATATCACTTGCTAAATCCAAGACTGATTGTGTGCGCCTTCTATCCTCTTCAAAAAATCCCGGAAATGACGTTTCTGGCCAGATTATTAAGTCAGGCGCGTCAAAGGCTGCAAGCCTCGTCAGGTCTATGTATTTATCCAAGATGTATTCTGCAGCGTCAGGATCCCACTTCATATCCTGTGGGATATTGCCCTGTACGATCGAAATTTTAACAGTGCTTCCTTCTTCGACTTTAGCTTCTTTGACCATCCCATATGCAATCACTGCCACAAAGACCATGCCAGCGATTATTATTTCGCGAAACGATCTCTTAAATAGTCTGTAAATCGCGACGTTTGCCAGCATTATCACAAAAGACACACCGTATACTCCTGCAAAATCCGCGATCTGGATCAATGGCAGATTTTTATACTGCGAATACCCGAGCAATGCCCAGCCGAAGCCGGTAAAAAGGCGAGCTTGGATGTATTCTAAAAATACCCAAGCAGTAGAAATTAATAAACTAGTGAATAGTGAATGGTGAATGGTGAATAGTCGAAATATTAATCCGAAAACTCCAAAATATAGTGCCAAGTACAGAGAGAGTACTATTAATCCAAAAACTGTCACATGATAAAGCCAGTACAGGGTCCCTAAATAAAATAAAAACCCGCAGAGACAGGAAATCAGAAACACATTTTTGGGTGGCTGGTTTTGAATCGCAAAAAACAAAGGCACAAAACCAATAAAGACAAGGTAGCTGAGGTTAAAATTTGGGAACGAAAGAACTAATAATATAGAGGAGAGAAACAGCAATAACATGGTGTGCTCGCTTTGAGATCATTTCTTGCCTAAGGCGAAGAATACAAACTTAAGATTACTTACCGTGGCATTTTTTATATTTCTTTCCGCTGCCGCAGGGGCAAGGATCATTTCTGCCGACTTTATCCTGTTGAACATGTTGTTCGAACGGCACGATTGGCTCTTGCGGTCCAGTCGACCTCAATGGTTGAGGTTGGCTAGGCTTTTTCGACATTGGCGAGGCATCATTATGCACAAATTTCTGAGGCAGGGACTGGAATACACCTTTTATCTTTATGTCTTCGCGCACAGCCTGGACCTTGAAGAGAAATTCCACAGTCTCGTCCTTTATGGAATCAATCATCGACATGAACATATTATAGCCCTCGTGCTGATATTCAACCAATGGATCGCGCTGGCCATACGCTCTGAGTCCTATGCCCTCTCTCAGATTATCCATTGCATGCAGATGATCTTTCCATTTCGTATCAATTATCTGAAGCATGATCATTTTTTCGATATGCCTCATGACGTCCGGATTCGTGTTTTTCTTTTTATCTTCGTACAGGCTCTTGACCAAGCTTAAAAGCGCGCTTAAAATCTCATCTCTATCCTTTCCTTCTACCATGTCCTCGAGATTTTGAACGCGTATATTAAATTTTGACCAGAACCACTCATTGAATTCACTGTATTTCCAATCAACCTTGCTGATGTCAGGGTTAAGATACGTCTCGATTGTACCGTCAATAATCTCCTCTACAATCTCGTATACGTGCATTTCTAAATTATCCTGGAATAAAACCTTTCGTCTCTCCGCGTATATGACCTCGCGCTGCTTATTCATTACATTGTCATATTCCAATATATGTTTGCGGATGTCGAAATTATGCTGCTCCACCCTTTTCTGCGCCACTTCGATCGCGCGAGTCACAAGCGGATGCTGGATGTCCTGGCCCTTTTCTATCCCCAGCTTATCATATATCCCAGAGATCCTGCCTGACCCGAAGAGCCTCATGAGATCATCGCCGAGCGAGATATAAAAGCGCGATGAACCAGGATCGCCTTGCCTGCCTGCGCGTCCGCGCAACTGGTTATCGACGCGCCTCGACTCGTGGCGCTCTGTGCCCATCACATGCAGGCCGCCGAGCTCCACGACTTTTTCATGCTCCTTGCCAACCTTTTCTTTTGCCTCGGGAAGTAATTTCTTTGTCTCTTCTTCTGCCGCGTCATTTGGCCCAAGGCCTTTTGTCTTTAACCAGTCATTCACGAGAAATTCCGCATTGCCGCCGAGCAGGATATCTGTGCCGCGACCAGCCATGTTTGTCGCAATAGTCACGCCGCCGAGCCTACCTGCCTGCGCGACGATCGTCGCCTCCATCTCGTGATACTTCGCGTTCAAGACATTGTGCGGGATGCTGCGACGCTTCAAAAGCGAGCTCAGACGCTCAGATTTCTCGATAGAGATAGTACCGACGAGGACAGGCCTGCCTTTTTTGTGAAGTTCTTCGATATCGTTACAGACAGCGTCGAATTTTTCTTCCTCTGTCTTATAGATCACGTCGGTGTGGTTCGTCCTTATCAAGACCTTGTTCGTTGGGACAGCGATTGTGTCGAGCTTATAGATGTGACTGAATTCCGACGCCTCTGTCATCGCAGTGCCAGTCATACCAGCGAGTTTTTTATACATCCTGAAATAATTTTGAAATGTAATGGTGGCGAGTGTCTGGTTTTCCCTCTCTATCTTCATACCTTCTTTTGCCTCGACTGCCTGGTGCAAACCGTCTGACCAGCGCCTGCCCGGCATGAGACGGCCAGTGAATTCGTCGACAATGATCACTTGTCCGTCTTTAACCACGTAATCCACGTCTTTCTCGAATAGATTGTGCGCCTTGAGCGCCTGGATGATGTGATGGCGATACTCCATCGTGCTGATGTCGTGCATGTTTTCAATGCCAAGCGCTTCCGCAGCCTTTACCTCTCCCTGCTCTGTGAGGTGCGCGGTGTGCGCCTTTTCGTCAACAATGTAGTCATAGCCCTGCGAAAGGTCAATGCCCTTGAATTTCGCGTCGATCTCGTCTTTTTCTAAGATTATCCTTCCTTTGAGCCGCGGCACGATCTTATTACACGTGTAATATTTATCAGTGGATTCCTCGGATGGCCCTGAGATAATAAGCGGCGTGCGCGCCTCATCAATGAGAATACTGTCGACCTCGTCGACGATTGCATAGCTCAGCTCGCGCTGCGCCATATTTTCTTTTCTTGCGACCATATTGTCGCGTAGATAATCGAACCCGAATTCGTTATTTGTGCCATATGTAATGTCACTACCGTAGGCTTTCTGTCTAAACACGGGTTCCATGTCATGCTGGATCACTCCGACAGTAAGCCCCAGAAATTCATAAACAGGGCCCATCCATTCCCTGTCCCTGCGAGCGAGGTAGTCATTGACTGTTATGATGTGCGTGCCTTTGCCAGGAAGCGCATTCAGATAAGCCGCCAGTGTTGCGACGAGTGTCTTTCCTTCGCCAGTCGCCATCTCAGCGATCTTGCCCTGGTGAAGCACAATGCCGCCGATGAGCTGCACATCGAAATGCCGCATGCCGACGGTGCGACGCGCAACCTCGCGCACAGTAGCGAACGCCTCTGGCAATATATCGTCGACTGTCTCCCCGCGAGACAAACGTTCCCTGAATTCACCAGTCTTTTGACGCAGTTTGTCATCCGAGAGCTTTTGAAACTCTGGTTCGAGAGAATTTATCTTCTCCACTGTCGGCTGCAGCTTCTTAAGCTCTCTCTGATTCTGCGTCCCTATGATTTTATTTAATATCCACGCAAACATGGCCTCTCTTTCGCTTAAGTTTACACTTCAACAATGTTAAAGTGTAAACTTAAGTCTTCCTCGCGCGCCATTTCAAAAACGCCTCGATAAAATTACCAAGCGCCCCGTTCATCACAGCGCTTACGTTCGACGTCTCACAGCTAGTCCTGTGGTCCTTTACCATTGAATATGGATGCATGACATACGAACGGATCTGGCTACCCCATTCTATTTTCTGCTTCTTAGAATACTCCGCCTCCAACTCCTTTTTTCTCTCATCCATTTTTAACTCATAAAGCTTTGCCTTTAAAACCTTCATCGCCGTAGCCTTGTTCTTATGCTGGGAGCGCTCGTTCTGACATTGCGTGACAATACCTGTCGGCAAATGCGTGATCCTCACCGCAGAATCAGTGACGTTCACATGCTGGCCTCCGGCGCCGCTCGAACGATAAGTGTCAATACGCAGCTCGGACTCGTTGATCTCGACATCGATATTGTCTTCGACCTCGGGTATGACATCGACTGACGCGAAAGACGTGTGCCGTCGCTTGTTCGAGTCAAACGGCGATATCCTCACGAGACGATGCACGCCTATCTCTGACTTCAGATATCCAAATGCGTAATCGCCCGTCACGATCATAACTACACTTTTCACCCCGGCTTCCTCGCCAGGAAGGATATCTATTATCTTTGTCTTATAGCCATTGCTCTCAGCCCACATCGAATACATCCTCAAGAGCATATTCGCCCAATCGCAAGATTCAGTGCCGCCTGCGCCTGCGTGTAAACTCAGGATCGCGCTATTCATATCGCGCTGACCACTCATTAGACTCTTAAATTCCAATGAATCAATGTCACGCTCAAGTTTTTGCAATGACTCCTTTACTTCTTTCGCAGAACCCTCGTCCTCCACTAGCACCAGAAGCTCGTTCAGCTCGTCAAATTCCTTCCTGCACTCGAAATAAGGATCGACCACGGCGCGCGCCTTCTTTAACTCCTGGATCACTGATCGCGCCTTTTCCTGGTTGTCCCAAAATCCAGGGCTCGCGAGCTTTGCCTCAAGCTCTTTCAGCGCAGCCTCGTTCTTCTCGATCTCCAAATAAGACCGAAGTTCGCCGAGTTTTTTATCTAATTCCTTAAGTCTTGCTTTTATCTCTTCCAGCATAATCTTCTCTCTCTAACTCCAAAAGTCTCCTCTTTAAACCATCGCCAAATGCATACTTGCCTAGTGCGCCGCCAGTATGTACTACCCTATGGCACGGCACGATCAAGGGAAACGGATTTCTGTTGAGCACCTGCCCGACCGCTCGACTCGCACCAGGCTTCCCAGCCTTCTTTGCCAGCCACGCATATGTCCTCGTCTCGCCCCTCGGAATCCGCCTCACCACAGTATATACCTTTTTCTGAAAAGAAGTCAAATGTTTCATGTTCTCTATCAGCTTCTCACCCGTCTTTAGCGCTTAAGTTTACACTTTAACATTGTTAAAGTGTAAACTTAAGCAACGTCCATTACACTTTACATATTACACAATTCTATATCCCGGCCTTCTTCTCCCTCAATTTATGATGATACTTGAGCGCGAACCTATGCGCCTCATCCCTGATCCTCTGTATAAAATACAATATCTGCG
>CAYULJ010000098.1:0-6438 GCA_964445715.1 uncultured Planctomycetia bacterium | reverse complement strand
CCCGCAAAATACTGTTCTATAATTACTAATGAGTTCATTAAGCCAAAGAAAGGTGACAGGGTTTTGGATCTCGGTTGCGGGATCTGTAAAATTCTAGATTTTTTACCTTTTGTTGAATACTCGGGCGTGGATGTAAACCAACGATACATAAAAGCGGCAATAAAGAAATATGGTAATCGTGGTACTTTTATATGTGAAAATGTTAGTAACGAATTGTCCAAAGGATTTTCGGATTATGATATTGTCTTGGCGTTAGGTATAGTGCACCATCTCGATGATTGTCAAGTAAGTCAATTATTCGAAATTGCGAAGAAAGCCCTTAAGCCCAAAGGACGATTAATCACTCTGGACGGTTGTTATGTAGCAGGACAATCACCATTTACGAGGTATCTTCTATCAAAAGACCGTGGTAAATATGTAAGGACTATAGATGAATACCTTGCCATGGCATCAAAGACTTTTGCATTTGTAAAAGAGCACCATAGAAACAATCTGATTTCTATACCTTATAACCACATTATTTTGGAATGCACGGCTTGAACAATGTCAAAAGGAATCGAAAATGCGTTTTAAGATCTTGAGGATAATAGCGCGGCTTAATATAGGGGGTCCGGCTAGGAACGCGGTGTTGTTGACAGAAGGACTATCTGATAAAATCCAATATCCGAAATCCGAAATCCGAAACTACAAAACTGTTTTAGTTTGCGGTGAGGTGGCTAAGGGCGAAGGTGATATGACATATCTGGCCAGGGAGAAAGGTATTGAGCCGGTTATTGTGCCGGAGCTTGGCAGGGAATTGTCTATTATCAATGATTGGAAGGCATTCTGGAAGATATACAGGATCATCTGCAAAGAAAAACCAGATATCATCCATACCCATACTGCAAAAGCAGGAACCTTGGGGAGATTAGCTGGAATTTTATATAAGGTCACGCACTGTTGGTGTAGGGTGAAGGGTGAAGGGTGTAGATTGGTGCATACGTTTCATGGGCATGTGCTGCATAGTTATTTTGATAAAGCTAAGACTCTGTTTTTTATCTGGATCGAGAAGATATTAGCGTTATTTACCGATAGAATAATCACTGTAAGCGGATCCTTGAAAAAAGAACTTGTCGAGAGGTTCAGGATAGCGCCTGAGAGAAAATTTTCCGTGGTAGAATTGGGTTTTGAGTTAGATGATTTATTGAAACTTCCTGAAAGGAATAATTCAGATTATGTGAATGTTGGAATCGTGGGACGGTTAGTTCCGATAAAGAATCACAGAATGTTGTTTAAAGCAGTGAAGAAGGTGAAGGATAAAGGGTCAAGGGTGAAAATTAGAGTGATAGGCGACGGGGAGTTAAGGCAGGAGTTGGAGGATTATGCCAGGGAATTAGGCATAGAGGATATTGTAGAATTCAAAGGATGGGTGAAGGATTTACGCGAGATCTATGAAGGACTGGATATTGTTGCATTGACATCTTCAAATGAAGGTACGCCTGTTTCTATTATTGAGGCGATGGCTGCGGCAAGGCCGGTAGTGGCGACCAACGTCGGAGGTGTTTCTGATATTGTCCAGGATGGAACGTCCGGGTATTTAATAAATTCTAACGACGGTAATATTTTTTCAGAGAGATTATTGACTTTGATAAAAGATCACGGAAAAAGAAAACAATTCGGGCGATCCGGAAGAGAAACAATAGGCATGAGGTTTTTGAAGCAGAAACTGATAGAGGAAACCCAAAGGTTATACTCTGACCTATTAAGGAAAAATGTATAGTCTTTTTATAATCTATATAGTATTACTGGCTTTTGGCACAAGCGTGAATCTTCCTGTATTCGGTAAAGAGGTACAGCTGGCAGATCTATTTTTTATTTTTATATTCGCGAGGATATTGTGGGATATAAAAAAGGATTCCATCAAGTCCGCAGGCCTTGTAAGATATTTTATTATTGCCCTGTTGGCGTTGTTGTTGATCGCCTGTGTATTTTCGGCGGATAAGGCAAAGAGCTTCATAGAGTTTTTCTCTATATCATATCTGATTATATTGTATTTATGGGTAAGCGGGAACAGGATAAAGCAGTCACAGCTAAGGATTGCGCTCAATACATGGCTTTATCTGACCGGCTTGTTGTGTGTTTTGGCTTTAGGAGGATTCATTGCTTATGTCTTTTTTGGAAAGACCAATGTTTTTATTAGGTTTTTTACAGAGACGAGGTTTGTTATTCCATTTGCAAGAGTGAAGGCGACCTTCCCGACAGTAAACATGTTCTCCAGTTATCTGCATATCGGAGTTATTTTTTTATTGGCACTTATCAGCCATAATAAGCGCCGTTTGATTTATTTAGCATTAAGCATTTTGATCTTTGTATGTATATTTTTTACAGCATCCCGCGTTCTCCTCGGTATTTTTATTACGATTTTTTTAGCGATGATACCGATACAAGGCAGGCCTCTTTTTAGATCTTTAAAGTATATTAGCTTTGCCCTTATCCCATTACTGCTGATCATGGTCATAGTGACGATAACATGGATGATTTATCCGATAGAGGCCGACTATGATAAAGAAAGCCATACCTTTAACGTGTCTTTTAATAAAAGCCCGAATCTTTACGCGATCTTTAATAACCTGTCTATGCACCTGATACAAAAAAACCCTCTTGCAGGCATAGGGCCGGGTGTTTTTAATCAGAAGACAAAAGAAGACCTTGATTGGGAAGAGGTGAAAGATAGTTATGAAACAGAGGATATGCGTAAGCTCGTGCCTTTTGACCCGCATAATACATATCTTGGCTGGGCAGCAGAGGCCGGCCTGCCGTTTGTAATAGTATTGATAGGATTATTTTGAGCAATTGCCCTAGTTTTGTGGAGAGGTTATAAGGCTGACCCTGATTCTTTCTCAGGTCGGTTCTCGTATGTCTGTCTTTGCGGGTTAATAGGGTTTATGGTAAACGCGTTCTATATCGATATCCTAACGATGAGACATTTCTGGATCATGCTGGGTCTGGGTACGCTGGCAGCAACCAGGAATCATATAAAGGCATGAACAAGGTAAATATAGGCGTAGATATCGAAGATATCGAGAGGTTTAAAAACCTGGATTTTAATAAAAATAAATCTTTTTTTGATCGGGTCTACACAGGAAAAGAATTAGAGTATTGTCTTTCTAAGACAAATCCCTATCCGCACCTTGCTGCGAGATTTGCAGGCAAGGAAGCGGTTATCAAGCTTATCAGTGCCTTTGGCAGGAAGGTAAGCCCGAATGAGATAGAGATTTTAAATAATACGGATGGCGTTCCAGAAGTACGCCTGAATAAAGAAAGATTTAGCAGGCTGAGTGTTGTGATAAGTCTGTCTCATTCTAAGGACAGGGCGATCGCGTTTGCGTGGGGGATCAGGCATGAAGACAATTAAAGGGATAATCGCGGAGAAAACCCCGGAAACTATTACGGATTTTTTCCTGATCCATAAAAGAATCGAGGCCGAAAAACAAAAGAGAAAGGCGCATGCAGAAAAGACAATGAAAATCGCATTGGTTTCGAGCTTTACGACTAAAGGCATAGAAGAGGTCCTTAATGTTAAATGCTGCAGTTTAGGTATAATGCCTGATTTTTATGTAGCGCCATATAATCAATATGCCCAGGAGATATTAAATAAAGCCAGTCTTTTGTATAAGTCCGATCATGACCTGGTCATAATATTCATTGACACCATGAGTCTTTTTGGCGAGATATTCTTTTCTCCTTACCGGCTTTCCGATGAAGAGCGGAAAGAGATAGCAAAACAAAAATACAGCGAGATAATCACCTTAATAAAGACACTATCCGAAAAGATCTCCGGAAAGATAATCTTTCATAATTTTGAGGTCCCTGCGTATTCTCCCCTGGGTATTTTAGAGAATAAGCAAGGTTTTGGATTCATTGAAATGGTAAGGACGTTAAATAGTAGGCTCGCCGAGGCCTTCAAAGATAATAGCCAGATCTTTATCTTTGATTATGATCTATTCTGTTCTAAACATGGTAAAAAAGAGATATTTGACTATAAGATGTATTATTTAGGGGATATAAAACTTAACCTTAATTTGATCCCGGTGTTATGTGAGGAATACATGGGTTTTATCAAACCCATCATGTCTCTTACGAGGAAATGCATCGTGCTTGATTTAGACAATACCCTCTGGGGCGGTGTTATAGGAGAAGATAGTCTCGAGGGGATCAGGCTTGGGCTTACCACTGAAGGAAGGCCTTATTTGGAATTCCAGAGATACCTTATTAGCTTGCATGAGAGAGGAGTCATACTTGCCATTAATAGTAGAAATAACGCAGATGATAGTTTAAGGGTTTTAAGGGAACATCCATACGCGGTTTTAAAGGAAGAGCATTTTGCTTCTATAAAGATCAATTGGAATGACAAGCTGACTAATATAAGGGAAATAGCAAAAGAGATAAATATTGGGCTGGATAGTTTAGTTTTCATAGATGATGACAGGGTGAATAGGGAACTGGTTAAAAAGTCGTTTCCCGAGGTGTATGTCCTGGATTTACCAGATGACCCTTCGTTGTATGTCCGGGCCTTAATAGAGGTAAATGATTTTAATACCCTTCAAATCACGGAGGAAGATAAAAGGAAGAGCATGCTCTATGCTACTGAAAGAAAAAGAAAAAAAGTGCAGGTAGCTTCTACGGATATTTCTGAATTTTTGAAGGGACTAGACATCAGGGTCACCATTATGAAGGCTGATTCATTTACAATACCTCGGATATCACAGCTAACGCAAAAGACCAACCAGTTTAATATGACCACCAGGAGATATCTGGAGGAAGATATCAGAAGGTTTGCCAAAAGCGATGATTATTTAATATTCTCGGCAAAGGTCGAGGATAAGTTTGGAGACAGCGGGATCACGGGAGCCGTAATAATAAAAAAAGAGGATTACCAGTGGACAATAGACACGTTCTTGCTTAGCTGCAGAGTGCTGGGGAGAAACGTGGAAGAGGCCTTGATGACAAAGATTATAGAATATGCTAAAATAGAGAATGCCAGGAAGATCGTCGGGATTTTTGTCCCGACCGCAAAAAATAAACCCGCTATAGATTTTTACAAAAGATGCGGATTTAATAAAATCAGAGAACTTGATGGGAGAACGGAGTACGATTTAAAGTTAACAAAAGAAGGTTTTAAGGCACCCGCTTATATAGACATTGTTGAGAGGTGACGATGGAGAGATTAAAAGAGGTTCTATCTAGAACGCTGCAGATTGAAAAAGATAAGATAAGTGATGAGACTTCTCCGGATAATGTTGAGACATGGGATTCTTTTAATGGTTTGATGCTGGTGTCAGAGCTGGAGAAGGTGTTTAATGTCAAATTTAGCATGGAAGAGGTCACTTCAACAAGGAACGTCAAGGATATAAAAGAATCCTTGAGAAAACATGGGGTAGAGTTATATGAATAACCTAATTAAAGATGCAAGCTACAATAAGTACTCTGAAATAAATATTGGTGATGTCCATGAGTTCGAGAAGGTGATAACCAAAGAAGATATCGAGACATTCGCAGGATTGACAGGGGATTATAATCCCCTTCATGTAAATGAAGATTTTGCAAAGAATACTAGTTTCAAAAAGAATGTAGTCCACGGCATGCTGGCAGGTAGTCTATTTTCAACGCTCGTTGGCATGTATTGCCCTGGCCGGGATAATCTCTATTTGGCGCAGTCTTTGAATTTTGTTAAACCGATCTTTCCCGGAGACAGGATCTTGGTCAGGGGGACGATAAAAAATAAGATCGATGCCGTAAAAATGATACTTATGAAAACAGAGATCCTGAAGGACAGTGCGGTAGTTATTAATGGTGAAGCCAAGGTTAAGGTTCTAGGTGATCAGGGATGAGCGAGAAAAGGGTAGCATTTGTTATTGGCGGGGCAGGAGGTATTGGGGCCGAGTGTGTAAGGTCCCTGTTAAAACAGGATATGAAGGTTTGCTTTACTTACTGCGGTAATAAGGAAAAATCAGAAGATCTGCTTGATAGTTTAGATACGCGAAATGCAGAGAGCTATTATCTGGATTTGTCAAAGGAAGGGACGATCGTAAAGGCGATCGAGAAACTCATTGAAAAAAATAAAAGAATAGATGTCGTCGTTCACAGCGCCTCTATCCCTCTTACGCATAAAAGAATACAAGACTTGAGATGGGACGATTTTCAGATGCATATCGATGTTCAAGCCAGGGGAATGTTTACAGTAGTTAAGATCTTATTCCCTTTGATAAAGAAAGGCCATAAGATAAAATTTATAGCAATATTGACCGAGTATTGTATTGCCAAACCACCAAGCAGTCTATCTAACTATGTCACGGCGAAATATAGCCTTATGGGTTTTTCAAAATCAATGGCCGTTGAACTGGCGAGATATGGCTGTACATTTAATATGATTTCCCCGGGGGTGACAAAGACCGGACT
>CAYULJ010000097.1:0-6635 GCA_964445715.1 uncultured Planctomycetia bacterium | reverse complement strand
ATTATGTCATTGCGAGGAGAAGCGAAGCGACGGCGAAGCAATCTCATGGGATTGCTTCGCCCTTGACATTGAAAATGTCAAGGGCTCGCAATGACAAGACTAAAATTGACTATTCGTTCTCGTAGGCTTGAAGCACGGTCTCGCTCAACACGCTCTTGAACTCCTTTGTCACGGGATATGCGATTTTATGCCATTTGCCTTCTTTGTCCACTTTGCTCGGCATATCCACAAATAATCCGTTCTTGCCTTCGACGACTTTAAGCCCTCTGACGATAAATATGCCTGCGAATGACACATCTGCAAAGGCCTTGAGCTTTGAATCACCACTGAGCCTATTTAGCCTCAGCACCTCTACTCCATTACTATTTACTACCATAGCTATCACCTCCTGCTACACAGACATCCTGGGAGGCGATTTTCTTTCAAACTTTTTTTGCTGGCCTTCTGTTTTCTGAATACCTTTGAATATCATTATAGCGCGACGCGCAGCCTCGCCTTCCATGACCCATTTAACTCCTAAGACAGTCGCAGCCACAAGAAATTGTAAAAAGTATTTTTTAAACACGAAAGAAAGCGCGAATAAAAATAGTGCAGCAACAAGCCATTTCAATTCAGATCTTTTCTTCGTAGCTCTAATGCCTAGGCGAGCCTTTATCTTTTGCCTTAGCACTGCCGGGCATTTCTTCGGAGACTTCTGCGCCTCATAAGCTACCAACAAAAGATCAAGACAGTTATTGCAATAAGCAATATGTTCCTCTATTTCGTTGCGCTCGCCTGTTGAAAGCGCCTGATCCAAATACGAAGAAAGCTTTTTCTCATCCAAGCATCCCATATCCACCTCCTTAAGTTTACACTTTAACAATGTTAAAGTGTAAACTTAAGATTTTTCTTTAAGGTCTTCTTCTTTCGAGCGATTATGGTCGAGACTGAGTTAATGGGCATTTTCATGAATTTCGCGATTTCTCTGTGTTTTTTCCCGTAAAGCATGTTCAACTTAACTATGATCTTCTCTTTGACATTAAATTCTTCTATTGCCTTTTCCAGCCTCGACAGCGCCTCTTCATCTATTCCTCTATGATCCTCAGCTACTACATTTTCAATCTTATAAAGCTCTCCCTCGCCCAAAAGCCTTTCTTTTTTCCGAGCCTTGTAATTCAACGCCCTTGTCTGGGCCACTACGCTGAGCCACGCTTTTATCTTTTTCCGATCTCTTACTTGCTCCAACAGCTTTTTCTCCCATATCTCAAGGAAAATTCCCTGCACAATATCTTCTATGTCATACTGGCTAAACGAAAAGCCGTTCCTGCTTAATCTCTCGCGCGCTGAATAATACATCAGGTCGGAAAACCTCTCTACGAACTCTGACCACGCTCTCTCGTCACGCTGTATGCATCGCTCGACCAAACTCTGAGTATCTTCAAACATATCCAAATACTAACATGCTTCTACAATGAACGCCATAGCCTCACAGTCATGATAATATGACCTGTTATTATTGGTCCGTTGGTACGCGCGTCCTTTATCCACCCGCTTAAGATTATCGCTTGCGTGAGAATGACCTTCTTCTATGGAGTAGACACTGCAGGAGGGGGATTTCTTTCAAAAAAAAGAGCCAGCGCTACACGAGGTAACGCTGGCTTGTGATTACAAGATTGGTCTCGCCCGGAGGGCTCGACACTTCCTAGGACATTTCGTCCTCGGTCGTTTCGTTTTTCGCAATGACTATTGCGCTGGTGCTGGAACTACCGGTGCTGGCAAAGGACCCGCTTCTCTTATTTCCTTTGTATCCCTGTTCAAATCGTACATCTTGCTCGGATCCATCTTGAAACCAAACTTCTCATTCATCTGATTATCTATCTGTGACAGATTATTCTGTTCCATTGCAAAATAAGCCTGCAGTACGCCCATCCTGCCAAATGTCGCCTGTTTCTGAATATAAAGCTGCTCGAATTCTGCCAACTCATTGTCGTTCTTAAAAGTATACAATAAAGCTCCCTGCTCTACAGCTACATTTTCTACTTTTTCCACTACTTTCTCTTCTTTCTTGTCCTTATTCTTCTTCCTCCATGCAAACGCATCATCCTGAGACACCAAAAGCAATCCTGCCACAAATGCGATGCACACCAAAAACACGATCAATTTCTTCACTGCCACACCTCCTTGTCTTTTTAATAATTGCTTATCTCGTCCATCTTCTCCAAAACTTGTACTTGTCCCACTTGTCTTCTTCTGCCTCTGCAGCTGGCTCTTTTCGCTCTTTTGATTCTTTTGTTCTCTTAGGCGCTGCTACTATCGCTGCTTTCTCTATTTTACCGGCCCTACCAGTTTCTTCGAGTATGGCTTGCCTGCGCAATGCATAGGCCGGATTGCCTGGGTTCATAAGTTCTGCTTTTTCGATCTGGGTCAATGCGTTATCGATGTCTCCCCATCCATACAAAACCTCTCCATACCTAAAATACAGATCGGGGTCATTTGTAACCGCAGACAGCAATATCTCCCACGTATTCTTTGCGTCGTCCTTCCTGCCAGCCTCTCTATATAGATTGGCGAGACGCTGAAGCAAATACGACTCTTCAGGCGCTGCCACAATTACTTCTTGCAATTTCGCTATTGCCTCGCTGAACCTACCCCGCGATTCATATATACTTAATATCTTGTCATTTATGCTTCTGTTGCTAGGAGAAGCCTCCAATGCCTTTTCGTATACGGCAAGCGCATCTTCCAACCGCCCCTGTCTCGTATATAAATCCGCGAGCGTCTTAGAATGCGTTAGGTCCGCGGCTTTTTCTTCCAACCCTGCTTCGTATTCAAGAATCACTTCGTCCACCCGGCCCTGTTGTTGGTAAATGTCAACAAGACCATTGCTCGCCCAATCCTTAAACCATTCCTCTTCGGCGATTTCAATAATTTTTTTAAGCGTTTCTTCGGCCTTGTCGAGCGCTGCAGTTTCCTTGTACGAGTTTACAAGGTCGCGCAACTGCCAGACATCCATGTCGTCTGTTGTGCTCTGTGCCACTTCCTGCACTGCCTCTTGCTCTTGTTGTTCTTGCGCGCAAACAGAAAATGGAAATAAAAAAATTGTGGCCAATATTAATGATAAGGCCTTTCTCATGACAATGCCCTCCCTTTAAAACTCAATTTTAGTATCAACTTCGTAAAATGTCAAACTTATTTTAATTAAATCTAATCGATTTTGTCCGCTTAAGTTTACACTTTAACATTGTTGAAGTGTAAACTTAAGGCAATAAAAGTATAAGGGCGGCGAGGCCGAAAAAGAGAAACGCCGTCGCGAGCTTCACCTTGCCCAGATGGCTCTGGACGAGTACTGCCCACCGCTGCGAACTCACGCCGAAAAGTGTGGCGAGGAGCACCGCTACCAGCGGCAGGATAAACATTGCGTTATAAAGGACGAGCAGCGAGAACGCGCGCCACCACATCACCTTCATCTTCAATATAAATGTGATCGTCGGCAGATAGATCTGGCCGGTGCACATCGACTCTAAAAGCGACACTGCGACGCCGATGGCAAACGCGATGAGAAGGAGTCGGATAAAACCGAGCCGCCCCTCGCCTTTGTCCTTTATGATACGCACTGTCTTATGGATAATATTTTTAATGGGTGTCGGAAGCTTCAGGATCATGCTCTTACTTTCGCGCGTTTTTTTGTAAGAAATGTAATCGTATAAGCTAGCCACGCCAAGAAAAATCGCAACGCCTCCCACCAATGCGTCGAAATATCTTGAAAATAAAATAAACACTCTCAGGCGCTCAAGCCCGACAAAGGCACCAAACCCCAAACCAAGGTACGTAAGGAATACAGCTATGGCAAAAGATATGCCTACAAATAGTGTTTGACGAAAGTTAAATCCGGCGAAGATCAAAAAGGAAAGAAAAAAGACAATGGTTGAGAACGCGCATGGATTTATGCCGTCTAAGAGACCCGCTCCAATAATCGCAAGCGGCGTAAATGACTTAAACTTATCTATTAGAATCGAATCGCTTTTCTCGTTTTTCTCGGTCAGCGGTGCTGGGCTTTTTTTTTAATCAATTCCCTGAGCCTACTCTTTACATCTTGTTCACCGATCAATGCTATGCCGCCAACAAAAACCTCAGGAACCTGGTTGACACTAAGCAATCCAAGCTCTTCTTCCATCCTGAGCTTCTTCTCAAAATTCTCCTGAATAGATGTATCATAATATTCAAAGGTAATAGCATCTCCGAACTCCCGTTGCAACTCAGGAAAAAATTCATCTATAATTTGATCACAGTTAGCGCAACCCGGCTTGTAAAATACAACTATAGGAAGCGCGCCTGTCTCCATGCTAACTTTTGTAACTTCGTCAGCAACGGCCAACGGCTGCAAAAATTCCCGCAATTTAGTCACGTTCCTCAGAAGCACGCGGTTCTGCCACAGGAATGTCGGCGAAGTATCAATGCCCATTTCTCGCGCTAGCTTAAAATCTGCCTCCAGAAGCATTACTCCCTCTTTTTGGCGCGACATAATATCATTGGCGTCGATCTCCAGCTCGTCACAAGCCTGTCCAAAGCTCTTCCCGTCTCGATATTTTTCTAAGTATTGCCAAAATTTATCAGGGTAATATTTCTGGATAAGAAGCTGATATATGTTTTCCTTTATCTCGCCTGGACCACGGGGCGAATCGATCCCGAATTCACGAAACGTAACGAGATAATGACATGTTACGTCAATCGCCCCTGGGTTCTTCTTTAAAAAACTGCCTATCTGCCGCAGCGCGTCCTTAGCAGTCGGGTCAAAGCTCATCACGAAAACATTAAGCTCTCGCGGCTTTGCCTCTCTATTGAAAAGCATAACGCCTGCTTGCAAAAGTATCTTTTCAGGAATAACATATTCACCGAGTTTCTTTTCTATTAAGCCTTGTTTCACTAAGTCAAAAAAATTATCGTTTTCTTCGATCCCCTTATCAAATACCACGTAGGGGACAAATTTTATTTTCATTTTTTCAATCAAGGCCTTTGCGTCAGAAGAATCATGATCAAGACGGCGCGATTTACCTTTGCCTATAACCAGCTCTATGCTTCTCTCCCATTCTTCAGTAAGCTTTTCGATTTCTTCGGAAGTTACAATAGCGTAACCCACCTGGGAAGCCATTGCAGAATCGCACACCGTTAACAAGATCAACGCCACCAGAAATATACCTATATATATACGCTTCACCTGCATGCCTCCTTATTTTCTATCCAATTCTATACCATAAACCCTTAAGTGTCAACTTAAGGCTTGATTAAAAGTAAAAAAAATAATAAAATAGGGACAGACACCTATTTTTCTATTTTGCATTTCTTACTTTTTACTAGGTCTTCCTACTGGCAATGCTACTAATCTTTTACCAAACCTATTCTCCATGTTCTCAACAAACTGCTTATTTCCCAAGGGCCGACCGGTAAATGTATATTTTTTGATTTCTTCCATATCTTTTTTCTGATCAACTTTACCAATATAGGATTTCCACATATTCTGATTTATGTCTACAAAATCAAAAATATTCCCTAGCTTTAGACCTTGGTAATCATTGGCTCCTATATGCACAGAAGCACTTGACCATTTCCAATCCCAAGGATTCTTAACCAATTTTGCTCGAACAGGATTTCGTTCTATGTATCTTACCGCCGCCACAAGATGGTTTTCATCCAAAATGCACGAATAGAACCTGCCGTGCCACAAATGCCCCTTGGTTCCCATTTTTTTATTAAAATATTGAGAATATTCCATATGAGCTGCTTTTAAAGTTTTCGCCAATGAATCTTCTCTATCAGGTACACCTATCAAATGCACATGAGTCACCATTAAACAATCAGACAAAAAAGACACTTTGTACCTACTGCCATATTCGTTCAAACAGTCTATGTATTTATCTCTATCCGTGTCATCAATAAAGACAAGCTGGCCATAATTTCCTCTTTGAGTTATGTGGTGAGGAAAGCCAATCGCCACCACTCTTGCTGTTCTTGGCATAATATCGCCTCCTTTAATAAATAGACAGTATGATACTAAGAATTATTTCAATAAATTTTAAAAAAATGTACTTAAATAGGGGCGGGCACTTATCTTCTATAATTTAATTTTGTAAGAAAAATGGGTGTCTGTCCCTATTTATTGCTAGTTAAGGCTTGATTAAAAGTAAAAAAAATGGTATTTTATTTACATGGCCGATGTAACCAAGTTCAACATCCAAAAACACGAGATAAGTTGTAGAGTAACAAATACCATAATAAAATATGTCCGAAGTCAAGGCAGAGATGTAAAGAAACTCCTCGAAGGCCTTCCTTACGACGAAAAATACCTCACCGATACCAATAATTGGATATCCAGGGAACTGGAGAATGAGATCTTCCGGCGGGTCAGGGGAATATTCGGCGACGACGATAAAGTCCTGCTAAAGATAGGCCTGGCCTCTGAAAAACTCCACAGCCTTGGATTTTTAGACTATGCGCTACGCCTAATAGGCAGGCCTCACCTGATAATAAAGAATGCTCCAAGATTCAGTAAATATTTTTCCAAGATACACGCGCTAGAGGTATTAAAACATAATTCTTCATCTGCGACTATAAAATACACCAGAAAACCAGGATACGACGAGATGAATGCCGATGACTGC
>CAYULJ010000096.1:1282-6665 GCA_964445715.1 uncultured Planctomycetia bacterium | reverse complement strand
TGATATCTTCGGAAGAACAGGATAATCTCTATAATTCTAATCCGCACAATATAATCCGTATTTTATTGGGCAAGGATTCTCCTGGGGACAATGAAAAGGAGAATAGGTATATCAGGGCTTCCAGGTTTTTGAAGGATTGGCAAAAAGAAGAGGTATTGAAGAGAGACAAGGAAGAATCATTTTACGTATACTTGCAGGAATTTGAGGTAGATGGTCAAAATAAAAAGAGGCTGGCTTTTATCGGACTTTTAAAATTAGAGGACTTTGACACCGAAAACACAAGCGTGTATCCGCATGAAAACACGCTTTCCGCTCCAAAGGAAGACAGGGCAAGGCTTATAAATTCAATAGAGGCGAATATTGGCCCTATATTCGCTATTTTTGCCGACGAGGATAAGTCTGTAAACAATATTTTGTTTCAGGCAACAGAGTCACAGCCGCTGATAGATATATTGGATCACCATGGGATCAAAAATAAACTGTGGCGCCTCTCGGATAAAGATACTGTGGAAAAGATCGTTAACTTGATGAAGGATAAGAAGATGTTTATAGCAGACGGTCATCATAGGTATGAGGTCGGTCTTGCTTACAGCAAGCTAAAAAAAGACCCTAAATTCGGTTATATACTTACATATTTTACTGATATTTATGATGATGGTATCGTAGTTCTTCCTGTCCACAGGTTGATAAAAGGCGTTGATAGCGAGGGCGTGTCTACATTGGAAAAAGACCTGAAAGGTAAATTTGACATTGAAACCGTTGGCTCAAAGGACGCAGCCAAAAGATTTCTTTCAGGCGCCACTCCTTCCGAAAAGAGATTCATAACTTATTATAACAAGAAATTCATTGGCTTAAAGCTTAAGGGTAAGAATACCCTGGATGTTAACGTTCTTCATGATTTAATTATCGAGCCGCTTAAGAGTAGAGTAGAGCAGGGTGAGGCAAAAATTTCAATAGATTTTACCAAGGATATGGACTATGCTATTAGAGGAGTGGATAGCGGCAGATTTGCGCTCGCTATCATGCTAAATCCGACCAAGATCACAGAGATACACGACAAGGCGCTTTCGGGTAAGCGCATGCCGCAAAAATCAACTTATTTTTACCCCAAGGTCCTGACGGGCCTGGTCCTAAACGTCTTTTAACTTAAGCGGAGAAGGGCATGACGATATTCGGCAAACCAAAATATACAGTTGTGAAGGTTTCAAAGCGCAAAGGCGTTCCAGACGGAACATGGCTTAAGTGCGAAGGTTGCGGCGAGATGATCTACAAGAAGACGCTCGATCAAAATTACAAGGTTTGCCCGAAGTGTAATTATCATTTCGTGATCGGCGCATATGAACGAATATCCATGTTTCTTGACGAAGGTAGTTTTGAAGAGTTTGACAAAGGCATGAAGCCCAAGGATATTTTGAAGTTCAGAGGCCCAAAGAGCTATGCCGAAAAGATAGAAAAAGATACCCTTGCTACTGGCATGGAAGAGGCTATAGTGGTTGGCGAGGGCCGGATCAACAATAGAAAGGTTGCTCTCGGTGTGACAGACTCGCGTTTTATAATGGGCTCAATGGGCTATGTAGTCGGAGAGAAAATAACTAGGATAACAGAGCATGCGACTGAAAGCGAGCTTCCCCTTGTTATTATTTCTGGCTCTGGCGGTGGGGCAAGGATGTACGAGGGCATGGTTTCTTTGATGCAGATGGCAAAGACGAGTGCCGCACTTGCCAAGCACAATGAGGCCGGGTTTCTTTATATATCAGTGCTTACGAATCCTACTATGGCAGGGGTGTTGGCGAGTTTTGCTTCTCTTGGTGATGTGATCATAGCAGAGCCAAAAGCGCTTATTGGCTTTACAGGCCCGCGTGTTATAGAACAGACTATAAGACAGAAACTGCCTGAGGGGTTCCAGAGCTCGGAATTTCTCTTGGAACACGGTCTCATAGATATGGTGGTGAGCCGCAGGAATCTAAGTGACACTACCTCACAACTCATAGATTACCTATCTTAACTTCACACTTTAACATTGTTGAAATGTGAACTTAAGCGGAAAGAATTTGACTTTTAGGAGCAAATCAGTTAAAATCGATAGAAATGTCTGATGAAAGGAAGTTTGAAATATGGCACAAGTAAGCCTTAAAAATTTGACAAAAATCTTCCCCGGTAACGTAACAGCTGTGCATGATGTGAATCTGGGTGTCGAAAACAGGGAATTTGTAGTCCTGGTAGGACCTTCGGGCTGCGGTAAGTCTACCACCTTAAGGATGGTAGCGGGCTTAGAGAAAATAAGTGACGGTGAGATCTGGATAGGGAATAAAAAGGTGAATGATACCCCAGCGAAAGACAGAGATATCGCAATGGTCTTCCAGAATTATGCGCTTTACCCTCACATGACCGTTTATGAAAATATGTCTTTTGCTCTTAGATTGCGCAAATTCCCTAAAACAGAGATCGATACGCGCGTCAAAGAAGCTGCTGAAATACTTAGTATAAAGAATCTTCTTTCCCGGCGCCCTCGCGAACTCTCTGGCGGACAGCGTCAAAGAGTAGCTGTCGGCAGGGCGATCGTGAGAAAACCAATGGTGTTTTTATTCGATGAACCGTTGAGCAACTTAGACGCCAAAATGCGCGTCCAGATGAGAACAGAATTAAACAAGCTTCACATCAAGCTGCAATCCACTATGATCTATGTAACTCATGATCAAACAGAAGCAATGACTATGGGCAATCGCATAGTGGTGATGAAGGACGGTATAATCCAGCAGGTTGCGGATCCGATCTCGCTTTATGATAAGCCTGTCAATAAATTTGTGGCAGGTTTTATTGGCTCTCCTCCGATGAATTTTGTCAACGGGAAGATTATTAAAAAAGAAGGTAAATTTTATTTTACTGAGAATGGATTCACATTAAAGATCGTAGAAGATATGTATAGCAAGGTATCCTCTTACGAAGGGAAAGATGTGGTTTTTGGAGTAAGATCCGAAGATATATATGACAAACTTTTTGTTTCGACGGTTTCTTCGGATAATTGCATAAAAGGAGTCGTTGAAATCGTAGAACCAATGGGCGCCGAAGTCTTTTTATACCTCACCGTAGGGAAGAGTTCTATTATAGCGAGAGTAGGGGGGCACGATAAGCCTGAAGTAAACCAGGATCTGGACCTTGTCTTTGATATGAGCAAGGTACATTTTTTTAATAAAGAGACAGAAGAGACTATTGTTTAATGTACACGGATTTTACACGGATTAAGCAGATGATCCGTTTTCGTCAAAGGCATATATGCCAGTGTCGGAAAATCCGTGTTTTTTATTTGAACTCGGTGTCATGGGATCAAAAAACGCTAAAATAAAAATCAGCGTCATAAGTAGTATAGTTTTTGTTATAATTTCATATCTTGTATTTCGCGCAGATCTCCCCAAAATCCCGACGATTTTTCTTTATAATATAATTATAATATTTACCCTGCAAAACTTTGGTTTTTATAGGGGCCTTTTCTTTCTATGTGCCTCCACGTTTCTTACGATACTTATATCTTTAGCAGTGAATTTTTATTATGCATGGAATGTTCCCGTATTTTTTGTGACATTTTTAATCGTTAATGACCGTCTAAAAAAACTTAGCTACTATACTCATATCATCGATACTCGCATAGAAGAAATAAAAGAAAATTCCAATATACTTCAAGATAAATTTAATAAACACAAAAGGGAAAGCCTTTCCTTGGAACAAAAAGAAGGAGCTTAAAACAGATGTTATATCCTTTAAAGACCTGTACCTATCTTCTTTAAAGGATATAACATCTGTTTTAAGCTCCACTCTTTCTTTGGGAGAGGTAACGCAGCTGATATTGGACAATGCATTGTATATAGTGGGAAAATCGGAATCGGCTCTTTTGTTTTTGATCGACACCAAAAACCAAGAGCTCAATTTAATTGCATCCAAAGCAGAAGTAGACCTGGATAAGATTAAAGCAAAGAAAGGCGACCTGCTCGATGAATGGGTGTTTAAGCAACGACAGCGCCTTCTCGTAGAGGATATTAAGAAAGATTTCAGATTTGGCGAGGAGAAGGTCAAGGAATATTTAAGATCCTTTCGTTCGATTATATCATGCCCTTTAGTAGAAGAGAGGAAGATTATTGGTATCCTGCGTTTGGAACACTCCAGGCCTTATAATTACACATCAGAGGATCTTCGCCTATTGGATATCTTGTGCGACCTTGGAGCTGCCAGCCTGGAAAACGCCAGGCTTTGCAAGCAGACTTTAGACCTTGCAATTACCGATGGGTTGACAGGGTTATACCTGCGTAGATATTTTTTAGATCGGTTAAAAGAAGAATTATTAAGATGTTTACATAATGACTTGGAATGTTCTTTTCTCATGGTCGATATAGATAATTTTAAGAGATACAATGATAAATTCGGGCATACGGCAGGAGATATTGTGCTTAAGACGTTTTCAAAAGTACTTCAGAGATTTTCTGAAAATGGCATTATAGCGCGTTACGGAGGAGAAGAATTTTCAATATTTTTGCCAGAGACTTCAAAGACAGAGGCAAGACATATAGCAGAGGATATAAGAAAGGCTATTAAAAAAGAAGTAATAGAACTTCGCAGAGTAGAGACAAATGTGACAGTTTCCATAGGTATTTCAACTTTTCCAGAGGATGCAAAGGTGCAGGACAAGCTCATATTAAAGGCAGACGAGAGACTATATAAGGCAAAAAGGGGCGGAAGGGATAAAGTAGTAGTAGATTAGCTTAAGTTCACACTTTAACATTGTTGAAGTGTGAACTTAAGGATATTATAAATATATGCCGCTATTGATATATTATATTTTTTTAATATTGGTCCTGTTTTTGAGTTACAGGGTAAGTCTAGCTAGGATCTATGCCTTCTCCGTCTTTATAAGTATGTTCATTTTAGTGCGAGATCTCAAGTCATTTCCTTATGAAACCCTTATTTTTATTCTTTCTATAAACGTCGTCCCTGTTATTGCAGATAGATTTAAAAAAGACCTTGATGGCCATAGATCAAATATGCGCACGAAGTTTGAAGAAACTAAAAATAACTATGAAGGCCTCGTGCGTCAAGACCAGCAGCAGATCGAATCTAATCTGGAGAGAGAGAAAAAGATGCAACAAGTTCTTTCTCTGTACGAGATATCCAAAGATATGTCCACTTGTCTCATGTTTGAAGATATTTTCAACATATTTTCATCTAAGCTGAGAAAATTATTCAGATTTAGGGTCTCTAGGCTCGTGGTTTTAAAAGATATCAAAACAATAGATGCTGTATATCAAATCGAACTCGGTCATAGTATAAGCAAAGTGGCCCCGGATGATTTCGATAAAGAGCTCATAAGGATAGCTCTTGACAACAAGAGGGCGCT
>CAYULJ010000096.1:0-1272 GCA_964445715.1 uncultured Planctomycetia bacterium | reverse complement strand
GATTGGCGCCGTTGCCGGCGCGCAGCGTGGCGAGCGCGCTTTCGATGTCGTCGGGAAGCGACACGGTATTTTTTAGAAGACTCTCTGTTATAAAAAGCTTTGAGACATTGATATCCATACCTCTTTTTGCTGAAGAGAAAATGTCAGCGGTTTTATACATTGAAAATATCCCCAGGGCGTATTTTGAAAATTTTATAATTCTTGCCGGACAATTTGCAATCCAACTTCAAAAGGTGATTTTATATAAAAAGGTCCAGGAGATGTCGATAACAGATTCCCTTACTGAGGTAAGCACGAGGAGATACTTTTTAGAAAGGGCTTCAGAAGAGATAAGGCGCTCCATGCGCCACAAATCAAACCTTTCCCTTCTCATGCTAGATCTGGACCATTTTAAAGACAAAAACGATAGGTTCGGGCATCTGGTGGGAGATGTTGTCCTGAAGGAAGTCGCGTCTATTTTAAAGTCAAGCCTGAGAGAAATAGATATTATTGGGAGGTTGGGTGGCGAGGAATTTGCGATAATGCTTACTGGGACAGGAAAAGACGGGGCGTTCCAGGTGGCAGAACGTATCAGAGAGAGTATAGAAGGCGCTGTTTTTAAAGCGTACGACGAGGTCGTATCCATTACTGTCAGCGCAGGTATAAGTGTGTTTCCCGATGATGGCGTTGATATAGAGAGCCTTGTCGAATCGGCTGATAAAGCTCTTTACAAGGCCAAGGAATCCGGCCGTAACAAAGTCTGTTGATGAAAAAATATTTTATTGTTACTATCGATACAGAAGGCGATAACCAGTGGGATGCGAATTTAAGACACAACACCTCTCTTCGTAATCTAAGAGAAATCCCTAAGTTACAAAAGTTGTTTGATAGATTCAGAGTAAAACCTTCTTATCTGCTCACCTATCCGGTAGCCAATGATAAACATGGCTGCTCTATGTTTAAAGAATTTTTGAATGAGTCTATTTGCGAGATAGGCTCGCATTTACATAGTTGGTCAACACCGCCTATTCTTGATAACGAAGCCAAGGACGCGTCTTTTTTACACTGGTTTCCGAAATCCACCCAAAAAGAGAAATTTAATACCCTGCACAATGTCATAATGGATAATTTACATACAGAGCCTAAATCTTATCGTGGCGGTAAATATTCTTTTGACACGAATGCCCTGGAGATGCTGGAAGAAAAGAGATATTTATTAGATACCTCGGTCACGCCTTTTCATAATTGGTCTCATATAGGAGGACCTGATTATGTAGATTCTATTGCATTGCC
>CAYULJ010000095.1:0-6677 GCA_964445715.1 uncultured Planctomycetia bacterium | reverse complement strand
GCGCTTCTTGCTTATAAGGGATTCAAGGGCCAGGGCTTTAATATAAAGTATGCCTTTGATAATGATAAGAGAAAGATTGACAAAGTCAAGCAGGGTATTAAGATAAGAGATATAAAAGACCTTAAGAAAATAGTAGGCGCCAATAAATTAAGCATGGCAATTGTTGCTGTGCCTCATGAATCAGCGCAGGATGTCATTGACAAGCTTATTTCTTCAGGGATCAAGGCCATACTAAATTTTGCACCTATAAGGCCTAAGGTGCCAAAAGGCCCAAAAGACGTAGAAGTTTTAAATATAGATCTGTCTATGGAACTAGAAAGGCTTACGTACTTTTTGACAGTGAAGAGCAGGGAAGCATGAAGATTTTTGTAGTCACTATATTTCTACTCACTTATGCCTCGGTTGTATTATTCAATCGCAAGATAAATCCATTGGTCTCGCTATTCAGCGGCGTAGCCATTCTTTTGCTTTCCCAGGCAATTGATTTAAAAGAGGCCTTATCGAGCATAAATTTCAATGTCCTGGGCGTATTTTTAGGCACAATGATCCTGTCAGGCTTATTCATATATTCCAATGTGCCTGGATTTCTCGCAGTGAGGCTTGTCTCTAGATCCAGAAATGTCGGAATGGCGATTTTATTCATCGCACTTCTCTCAAGCTTCATATCCAGTTTTACAGAAAATGTAGCAACAGTTATCATAGTGGCGCCGATTGCATTCGAGGTCGCCAGGAAATTAAAAGCAAATCCTATCCCGTTTTTAATAAGCATAGCTATTAGTTCCAATCTCCAGGGTTCTGCGACAATGATAGGCGATTCGCCCAGCATCATCCTTGCTATGTCGCATAAGATGAACTTCATGGATTTTTTCTGGATGAAAGGGAGACCTGGCATTGCATTTGCAGTAGAAATAGGCGCGGTGGCCTCATTCGCAGTCTTATATCTGATTTTCAGGCGTTTCAGGCAGCGCGTGGAAAAGATCGATCCAATAAAAGTCAAGACATGGGTGCCGACAATCCTTATGTCTCTTATGATTATCAGCCTCGGAGTTTCCAGTTTCATCGCGCAAAAGCCCTATTACTCGATTGCGCTGATCTGTCTATTTTTTGGAGGCTTGGGGATCATATGGCACAGGTTTTCCAACAAAGAAGAATTTTCATTTATAAAAAATATTGATTGGAAGACTTTCATGTTTCTGATAGGCGTGTTTATTCTTATAGGTGCGCTTACACATGTAGGTGTTATAGGAGATATGGCAAATTTTATATCGAATATAACAGGAGGCAATGTTTTTCTCACGTTTACCTTGATCGTGTGGGCCTCAGTCTTATTCTCTGCATTTATCGATAATATCCCCTATGTCATAGCTATGATACCTGTTGCAAAGATCCTTGCTTCGGAGATGGGCGCTGCACCAGAGTTATTCTTGTTCGGTCTCTTGATAGGCGCTACATTAGGAGGCAATATCACGCCTATAGGCGCCTCTGCAAATATCGTTTCAATGGGCATGCTCAGAGAGCGTGGATATAAAGTAAGTTTCTCGGATTTTTTAAAGATAGGCCTGCCATTCACCCTCGCCGCAGTTTCCGCAGCTTACGTATTCCTCTGGCTAATCTGGAACTAGCTTAAGCATACTTAAGGATAATGTGCTTGATTATGCGGTGCGAGCCGACTATACTAATTAGCTGTATGGAATTTTAAAATTCCATACAGCTGTAGGGGGTTTGGGGGATTGCAGGCAATCCCCCAAGGGGTAACAGTGGAGTAATGCGACGAACAGGAGCATTGCGGAACGTCATAGGGGCGAAGCCCCTTTGAACAAGTTCCGAGCGAAGCGAGGTAACTTGTTATGGCGCAGAAGAAATTTGACACAATAATATCCGACCTGGGCAATGTCCTGGTCAATTTTGACCACAGGATTGCCGTGAGAAAGATTTTACAACACACCCCTAAAAAAGAAGAAGATATCTACAATCTATTCTTTGATTCTCCTCTGACAGGCCTGTATGAAGAGGGGAAGATCTCCCCTGATGAATTTTTCCAGAGAGTAAAGGAATTTCTGAAATTAGACGCGGATCGCGATAGCTTTTTTAATATATGGAATGATATATTTTTCGAAGTTCCGGAAAACATAAAGATGCAAAAGCTTTTAGGAGAAATTAAAAAAGACCATAAACTTGTTATGATATCCAATCTGAATGAAACACATTTCGAATTCTTAAAACCTAAAATGCCTGTTTTTGAAAAATTTGACAAGCTTGTTCTTTCCTACGAAGTCGGGCTTAGAAAGCCAGCGCCTGAGATTTACAAGATTGCGCTTGATGCAGCAAAGACTGTAGAGTCGAGAGCGCTTTATATAGACGATAGAAAAGATTTAATCGAAGCAGCTGAGAAATTAGGCATAAAAGGCATAGTTTTTGACAGCACAGGAAGGTATTTTATACCTTCCTGTGATGCTGGGGATGGCTTGGAAGGGGTGCAGGCACCCCTTCCAAGGGGTTACAGCGAACGAAGTGAGCGTCATAGGGGCGTGAGCCCCTGTGAACAAGTTTGCGACCGAAGGGAGCTAACTTGTGGCGAGGGGTCTACAGATAAAGTCAAATCGGAGCTAGCTATATGATATTAGTAAGCGCATGTCTGGCTGGAAAAAATTGCTCGTGGGATGGGAATAATAGATTGGATCCTAAGATAAAGGACCTCGTCGACAAAAATCAGGCAGTAGCTGTTTGCCCGGAAGTACTTGGTGGCAGACCTATCCCTCGCACAAAAACAGAGATTAAAGGAGGAGAGGGCCAGGATGTTTTAAGCGGGAAGGCAAAGGTTTTTGATGAAAATGGGAAAGATGTGACTCTTGAATTCTTGAAAGGCGCGGCCGCTGCACTCGATGTTGTAAAAAAATTTAACGTAAAAGAAGCTATTTTAAAATCAAAGAGCCCTTCGTGCGGCGTCGGCGAGATCTACGACGGTAGCTTCAAGTCAAATTTAATCAAAGGCGATGGCGTGACAACAGCGCTTTTAAAAAAAGAAGGTGTTTCGTGCAGGGCTATTTAGTTATAGATGGCTATAATGCCATAAGTAAAATCAGAGAACTCGAGGCCAAGAAAGACATAAGTCTCGAGGCAGCCCGCCTGTCTTTTATCCAGATCTTGCAGAATTTTTTGGCTCAAAAATCTATATTTGAAAAGATTTATTTGGTTTTTGACAGCCGGGAGAAAGAATTGGGCGTGAGAAGGCATTCTTATGGCCGCGTGGAGGTCCTATTTGCTACAGCTGACAGAGACGCTGACAGTGTTATCGTTGACATATTGAGAAATGCAAAATCGTCCACTAAGATAAAAGTCGCTTCAGACGATAATTTTGTTCGGAACCACGCAAAGGTTTTTGGTTTTGATATCGTATCCATCAAAGAGTTGGAAGACATAATTATGTTGAAGAAAAAAGTCAATAGGCGTAGAATAAAAGAAAAGCATCTGGAAAGCACAAAGGTGCGGCGCATAAACGAAGAGCTAGAGAAGCATTGGGGGTTAAAGTAATGGGGAAAGAAGGACTTAAGCCTGTTTATATCGAGGCATTTGATCTGGACGATGCCTGGTTTCAGTGTCTTTCAAAGATACTTGACCACGGCTATGTTTATACTATAACAAGAGGGAGTTATAAAGATCAAAAGCGGCTTGAGTTTGACTTTGTCGCTGTAAGGATAAAGAATCCCAGTCATCAGATCATACCTATAATACCCGAAGGCTCCGGTATCCCAGCTCCTACGAGCATGGAGTATGTAAACGGCTATCTTTCTTATCTATTGACCGGGCAGAAGACAGAGACAGAGGATTATACATACGGGGAGAGGTTGGTTGACGCGAAGGTCAGAGTGAAGCAATCAGTAGACGGCAAAGAGATGGTGAATGAGATGCCGCTCGAGGTCAATCAGGTAGAAGAGGTAATCAAGATATACAAAACGCAAGGCCATGGCACCAACCAGGCAGTCATGGAGATCGGCATGCCTTCTGATATAAAACTCAATGATCCACCTTGCCTGCGCCTGATAGATACGCGCATCAGATACGGTAAGCTTCACTTTTTCCCGTATTTTAGGTCATGGGATCTGTGGGGTGGTTTTCCGTCGAATATGGGAGGCTTGGAGCTCGTGAAACAATACATGGCAGAAGAGATAGGCGTTGAGAACGGCGAGATCATTGCTACTAGCAAAGGCCTTCATCTCTATGATTACAGCTGGGACCTCGCGAAACAGAGGACCGGCAAACTCGACATCGAAATCAAATAGTGGGGCAGGGGATGAGGCATTATAGATATATTGTCGGAGCTGTTGGTGCGTTTTTGTTATTTTTATCTACGTTTTCGTACGGGGATGAAGACATGTTAATAAAACTTCCCAAGCCCAAAGAAAAAAGTAATGTTTCTTTAGAAGAGACTATTAAGAAGAGGAGGTCTGAGAGGAGACTGTCAGGTGGAGAATTGACGCTTGATCAGATCAGTCAGGTTCTCTGGTCTTGCCAGGGCATTACTGATGAAAAGAAAAATTTTCGCAGCGCGCCCTCAGCAGGAGCCACATATCCTCTGGAAATTTATCTCATAAGTGCTGATGGATTTTTTCAGTATGTCCCTGATGCTCACGCCTTAAAAAGACTTAAAAGCAAAGATATGCGACAAGAGCTTTCTCGGGCTTGCTATGGCCAGGGTTTTGTAAAAGATGCTTCGATAGACATAATCATATGCGCTGATTTTGAGAGAACCACTGGTCGGTATGGCGAGAGGGGCGAGAATTATGTATACGTTGAAGTCGGCCATGCTGCGCAGAATGTGCACTTGCAAGCAGTTGCAGAAGGACTTGGCTCTGTCCCTGTGGGTGCATTTTCAGACGAGAAGATTAAAGAATTGCTCGGTCTTCCAGAAGAACTGATCCCTTTGTATGTTATTCCTGTAGGGTACGTCAGCAAATAAAAACACCCTATGCATCCAATCATAGCCAAATTTGGGCCTGTTACGATTTATAGCTATGGCTTGTTAGTTGCCATAGCTTTTCTTTTTGGTATTTTTATTGCAAGGTTAGAAGCGCGCCGTAAAAATATAAAACCGGATTTGCTATATGACCTTTCATTATATCTTGTAATAGGTTCGCTTTTAGGCGGCCGCCTCTATTATCTGATATTTTTCAATCCACAGGTTTTTATAAAAGAGCCTCTTTCTATATTAAAGGTATGGGAAGGGGGGATGGCCATACACGGGGCAGTTTTTGGTGGGATATTAGCAGGCATTTTGTTTTCAAGGATTCACAGGAAATCTTTCTGGAAATTGGCTGATATTGTAGCGCCTTCTATAATATTAGGCCAGGCAATTGGGCGGATAGGTTGTTTTTTAAACGCGTGTTGTTTTGGCGTGCCTACTGAGTCAAGGTTAGGCATAAGGTTTCCAAAGGGAACCTTAGCTGATCTCGCATATAATGGATTGGCAGTCCATCCTACGCAGCTCTATGAACTTTTCTTTAGCATGATCGGTTTTTTTGTCCTGTGGTTAGTCAGGAAAAAGATAAGGTTTGACGGCGGACTTTTTTTATTATACCTGATGATGTATAATTGCATAAGGATATTTGTTTCGAGCCTGCGCGGCGACAGTCTTTATATCTGGGATACAAATATAAAAATAGCCCAGATCATAAGCGGCGTAATCTTTGTAGCCGCGCTCGTGTTATTTACAAAGAAAAGGAAAGCTTAAGTTTACACTTCAACAATGTTAAAGTGTAAACTTAAGCGGATGCACCCTATATAAAAATGCACAAACAACTTATATTAAATATATTTATTATTGCTACTCTTCTCTTGGCTGTTGGGTTTAATATTTATGGGAGGGCACAGTCAAGGGATTTGCCACCTTCGCATGCTGAATTAAGCTCGCTTATGCCGGAAGCAGATTTTTTTAAAGAAGTAACAAAGCCTTTTTTGCACTATGAGGCATACGAGAATAATAATTTAATAGGTTATTATGTTAACTCTACAGATGTGGCACCTGATATAAAGGGTTATAGTGGGTCTATCGAGATATTGATAGGATTTAGTATTTATGGCAGCATAGAAAATCTTAAGGTCTTACATCACAGTGAAACTTCTGACTATGCAAGTGGGATTACAGAGAGAAGCTTTTTAGGTCAATTCATAGGAAAAGGCCCTAAGGATAGATATATTGTTGACGAAGATATAGACGCTATAACTCGTGCAACTATATCCAGCAAGGCAGTTGCTAGCATTGTGAAAATCTGCGTAGAGAAAATGCAGGTTGTTATAAATCCAAGTACGCCTTTCCCTCTTATTAGCGGCCCAGGAGCAATGAAAGCAAGCAACTTAGATTTTTATATAACAGTTTTGATCATAACATTTCTCTTAATCGCATTTTATTTTAAAAAAGCCTTTCTTAGATACATAGGACTTATAATTTCTATCGCGTACTTTGGTTTTTTAAAGGCTAATTTTTTATCCATGACGAATCTCGGCAAGGTGTTTTTGTGGAATCTGCCAGATCCAAAGACTGGAATGGCTTGGCATATATTTATTTTCTCTGGAATCATTCTTACATTTTTACTCGGGGCGTTTTATTGTTCTTATATGTGCCCTTTTGGCGGCCTCCAGATATTTTTGAATAAACTCTTTAAATTTAAATTAGAAATAAC
>CAYULJ010000094.1:0-6684 GCA_964445715.1 uncultured Planctomycetia bacterium | reverse complement strand
TGAATCTTCGGATTATTATTCAGCGCTTCATCGATCAGCGAATCAAGTGCAATTGTTTCCTGGGAATATGCATATCCTGTTGTGGCCAGCATCAATATCAAAACAAAACTACATATCTTCATATCAATGACTCCTCCTAAATCTCTGAATGAGGCTAATGATTTCATCTATCTTCTTTTGTTTGTCAATTTCGGATTTTCCTTTTAAGGCATGGACAACGCATCCGTCGATGTGCTTTTTAAAAATATTGTTCTCCACCTTGTAGAGCGCTCCTATAATAGAGTGTATCTGAGTAATAATATCCACGCAATATCTTTTTTCCTCGATCATTTTCTGTATACCCTTGACCTGTCCCTCTATTCTCTTAAGGGCTGGCAACTGTTCCTGATGGACGGTCTTCTGTTTCATTGCTATCTCCTTCCACTGTAATCATACCATACCCCCCTACCCTATGTCAAGCAAAAAATAAAAAAATAATGCTGGAGGATATGCGCACCTACCCTCCAGCATCAACCAGTTAGCAGTATCCGCAAAAATCCTTACAGGCCTTTACCAGGGCCTTCAGCGATCCTGTCTTAGATGCATCTTTTGTGGTTACATCTACTTGGATGCCGTCTTTTGTTTCCTTGATCTTGCAATCAAGCTGTTCACAAATATTACCCACATCAACTCCGCAACAGTTCTTCATATTGCTCACCTCCTTTCACTATTTTATACTTCGACAACGATCGAACAAATAGAACAAAAAAATTTACTTAAAAAACTCTTTTATCGAATTAACTACTTCTTCGTTTACCTTGCATCTAAAAGTCTGACCATCTCTCTCGCACGTAATAAGCCCGGCATTTTGTAGCTCTTTAAAATGATGCGAGATCGTGGATTTTGAAAGATCCATACAATCGCATACTTTTGTAAAGGCCTTCTCGAACGCACCTGCTACTGGACAACATGACCCACTTTTTGCCTGGAATTCTGAGTGCCCTTTTGATCCTTCAGGCGCACAACACTGTTTGTAGATCATCATAAAGATCTCGAGTCTCTTTGGATTCGACAATGCCTTGAATATCTTAGAATAGTTCGATAGTTCCATTACAATAAAACTATACCATGCCCTTTTGAGTTTGTCAAGGGCTGTTTAAAATTTTATAATCACCTTAAGTTTACACTTCAACAATGTTAAAGTGTAAACTTAAGCGTTAATTCTCTTCAAATACATGCCTGGTCTTTAAACACGCCCTTACGAGCATCAGCATTACCGGTACCTCTATTAATACCCCTACTACTGTCGCGAGGGACGCGCCTGAAGACAGGCCAAACAGGACCGTGGATGTAGCAATGGCGACCTCAAAATGATTGCTTGCTCCGATCAACGCAGACGGAGCAGCATCTCTATAGGAAAGTTTCAACCACCTTGCTATTGCATAGGTCAGGCCGAATATTAAGCAGGTCTGTATAAAAAGCGGGATTGCGATCAAAACTATTGTCTGAGGCTGATTGATTATCAATTCACCCTTAAATGAAAACAAAAGTACGAGCGTAAAAAGTAAAGCGCAAATCGACACCGGGGTCAAGTAATGAAGGAATCTCTCTTCAAACCACCTGAAGCCTTTTTTGGCAATGATCCATTTCCGCGTATGATAACCCAGAAAAAGCGGCACGCCCACATACATAACAACCGAAAGCACTATAGTCTGCCACGGAATAGGCATCTTATTCACGCCTAAAAGCCATCCTCCTAACGGTGCATAAAGGAACAGCATGGTCAATGAATTTATAGCCACCATGACAAGCGTATGGCCGTCATTGCCCTTGGACAGATGTCCCCAGATAAGCACCATTGCAGTGCACGGCGCAATACCTAGCAGTATGCACCCGGAAATATAAGAACGGTATAACTCTACCTCCTGCCCTCCTTTAACGATTTCAAAGCCAGGTAGCATTTTCTTGAAAAACACACCTAAAAATAAACTGGATATGGCCAACATAGTGAATGGCTTAATGCACCAGTTGATAAACAATGTAAGCGCTACTGGCTTAGGCGCCTTGCCTGCCTTTATGACCTCTCTGAAATCGATCTTCACCATAATAGGGTACATCATAAAGAAAAGACATATTGCTATAGGTATGGATACTTGATAGATAGAGATCTTATCTAATGTAAGCGCGACCTGCGGGAACAACTTCCCAAGCAATATCCCCATGCCAATACAAGCAATCACCCATATTGTGAGATATTTCTCAAAAAAACTCAACCTCCGCTCTTCGCGGATAATCGCAGTTTTATTCGCCATGTCCTTAATTCTATAATATTGTCTGAGCGAAGTCGAGGAGAATCTTGGGTTAGGAGTAGGCACGTCGCTTAAGTTTACACTTTAACATTGTTAAAGTGTAAACTTAAGGAAAAATAGAATTATTTCAGAAATGCGCCGAGGAGGGCGGCGGAGATGATGATGATAGCGGGGTGGAGCTTGGTAAAGGAAAAGAGCAGGAACGAGATAGCGATGATCAGCATATTCCTCACTGACAGGAGTTGAGACGAGCTCACGAGCTGGAATGCCACGGCAAGGATCATGCCAAAGACCACGAGCTGGATCACGTTGAACGCGCCATGGACGCTGGGGACGTCCTTGTATTTAGCGTATATAGCAGACGCAAAGATGATCAAGGATGCAGGACCAAGGATATTGCCGAAGTTCGTAACAATAGCTCCGGGGATGCCTGCTATCTTATAGCCGGTATATGTAGCAAACTTCACAGAGATAGCGCCTGGAAATATCTTGGACACGCCCAAGACATCCAGAAACTCACTCTTAGTCAGCCACCCATACTTAACAACGACTTCTTTCTCGATGAGAGGCAGGAACGAATATGCCCCACCTATTGCGAATAATCCTATTCTAAGGAACGAAAGGAATAAGTTTACTAGAATCATTTAGTGTTCTCTTCCAATAACCATGTCCAGGCCATGATCCAAGCCATCGAGTATTGCCTCCAAGCATTCCTTGGCGCCTCTGGAACTACCAGGCAAATTCACAATCAAACTCTTCCCCCTGATACCTGCTATACCCCTTGAAAGCATAGCCCTTTTTGTAAGTCCAAGACAGAGCGTGCGCATAGCTTCAGGAATACCAGGGACCTCTTTTTCAATGACCTCTCTTGTGGCTTCAGGAGTGCGGTCTCTTGTAGTAAACCCGGTGCCGCCGTCAGTAAGAACAAGATCTACCTTTAATTCATCACAGTAATTTTTAAGTCTTTCCTTGATCATCTCGGGTTCGTCAGGGATGATTTCGTATTTCACGACATCACCCGGGAGTTTCTTGATCAGGTCCTGGACAATCTTTCCGCTCTCATCTTTTCTTTGACCCTTTGAACATTTATCACTTATCGTCAATACCGCTACAGTGTATGGTTTTTCCATTACTTCACTACCTCCATTCTATCCCTTGGTTTAATAACACCACCTTTTAAGACCTTAGCGAATATGCCTTCTTTAGGCATAACACAGTCGCCTACCTGATAAAATATCTTACACCTGTTATGACAGACCTTGCCGATCTGCGTGATCTCTAATAAAGCAGATTTGCCTATCTTTAAACGAGAGCCAAGCTTTAAGCCCATCAGATCTATGCCAGAGGTCGTGATGTTTTCAGCAAAGTCGCCTGAATCTACATCTACCCCCTTCTGTCGCATCTTTTCAATAGATTCGATCGCGAGTAGACTCACCTGTCTCTCGCTTCCGCCGTGCACGTCACCCACAATACCAAAATCCTCTTTTAATACAGCGATCTGCGTGTTCTTTTTCTTGCAACCCTTTTTTGAGGATGCGGAGATAGACTTAATCCTACCTTTTATAGATGCCACTTTTTCCCCCGCTTTTTTCCAGAAGCATAATATTTGAAATGACTATATCCTTATCCACTGGCTTGCACATATCATATATTGTTAGAGATGCAATAGAGGCAGCAGTCAATGCCTCCATCTCCACGCCAGTCCTTCCAAGAACAGAAACCATGCTTTTTACTGCTATACAGGCCTTTTTCTCGTCGATATTAAACTCTATCTTTACGTCTGTGATCTCCAAAGGATGGCACAGCGGAAGGAGTCCACTCGTCTTTTTAGCAGCCATAATACCTGCTACCTTTGCGCAAGCCAAGACATCGCCCTTGGGAATCTTGCTCTTGATTAACTTTGACAAGGTATCTTTTTTCATAGACACTTTTGCCTGCGCAATAGCCACCCTCTTGGTTTCTTGTTTAGCGCTTATATCTGCCATTTTTATCTTGGCACTGTTCACTGCCTTACCCTCCTATCTGACACATCAGGTATTCTGATGATGAAATCGGATTCTCGCTAAGGACGTGTTCTTTTGGTTTTGTATTTACTGCTAAATTTATGAGTTGGATAAGCCCTTTTTCATCCATGCCACGTCTTATAGGATCCTTTAGATTGATCTTAAGGTCTGAATGCAGGCACCCTTTTAAAAATCCATCTGATGTAAGCCGAAACCTATTGCAACTCGAACAAAAACTCTCACTCAAAGGGGCTATAAACCCGAACGTGCCCTTTGCATATTTGATCCTGAAGTTCTTTGCCGGCCCATTGCCATAGACATCGATGTCTTCCACCTGCCCTAACCCTTGAGAGATATCCATGACCTCTTTATACGATATGAAATCCTCCCTGGAGTGCCAGAACTCATTATGCCTGGTCGGCATAAACTCCAGGAACCTGACATGTATGGGTAGATCCATGGTCAATTTTAAAAAATCAATGATCTCGTCGTCATTTATCCCTGCCAAAAGAAGCATGTTTATCTTTAAAGGATGAAATCCCGCCTCTAAACAAAGTCCAATGGCCTCCTTTACATCCTTCAGGTCCCCGCCTCTTGCTATATCCCTGTATTTTTCTTCCTGCAAAGTATCCAGACTTATATTGATCCTCTTGAGCCCGGCTTTTTTAAGTCGCGGGACATGATGCTTTAATAGAGTAGCATTGGTCGTCATAGAAATATCATTAAGCCCATCTATCATGGACAGGATCTCTACGAGTTCCACGACATCTTTTCTCACCAATGGCTCGCCGCCTGTAAGACGGACTTTATCTATACCTAAAGATACACCTATCTTCACAATCTTCGCGATCTCTTCAAATGAAAGAAGATCGCCGTGAAGTTTATTCGTGATCCCGCACGCAGGCATGCAATACTTGCACCTAAGGTTGCACCTATCCGTGACTGAGATACGCAAATAATTTATCCTGCGATTGAAATTATCTATCAATGCCATAAACTATGTCTGCCTTTTCAAGTGCCAGCCGCGCAGCAGGCCTCAATTTTTTATCTCTCCCAGCAATAAATATTGCCAGGTGAGGTTTGATATATTTTAAAACGCTTGTCCCTTCTATTACCACGCCTTTCGAACCCCGCAAACAGTAAAGCGCTTCTTTTAAACCCTGCTTCAGGCCTCTCGTATTCGCCTTGAGCCAAACTACTTTCTTTGCGCCTGATCTTTTCATTCGGGCAGTGTCTGTATCTTTCTTGTTGATTATCTTTTTATCCGTAATAATATCGAAATCATCCTTTAATTCAGAACACACCGTACAATTACTACCACGCGCGCATCCAGACTTATCCTTTACTGTTGTTACTTTGAGCCCTGACCAGCCATTTAAACTGCTGAGCATGCCTTCGGCTACAGAGGTCTTGCCAATATTGCTGTAACTACCTGATATCACTATCGTCTTCATGATTTAACGAGAGAAACTTTCACCGCGCATACCTTTGTCTCGGGTGTCTTTGACATAGAATCCAAAGCAGGATTAGTGAGTAGATTGGTCTGGCTTTCGGGAAAATGAATACTCATAGAAATCACGCCTGGCAACGGGACATCTGTTATCTTTGCTTTAGCCTGCGCTTCGCCACGACGAGAAGTTATCCGCACCATGTCTCCATCGCTGATCCCAAGTTTACTTGCATCTTTTGGATTGATCTCTACCAGCTCCTCTTTCCTTAATATATTGAGGCCATCTACCCTTCGCGTCATAGCGCCTGCGGTATAGTGGTAAAGGCTACTCTCGGTAGTAAGGAGCAACGGATACTCGTTATCAGGGAGCTCTTGTGACGGTCTATATTCAAGTGGCATAAATTTAGCCTTGCCGCTTTTTGTAGCAAAGCGTTCTGCGTGAAGGATCTGCGTGCCTTTATGTTTATGGTCAAGACAAGGCCACTGGAGTCCCCCTTTTTCCAGCCTATCATAGGATATACCTTGATATTTCGGGACTAAAGAAGCGATTTCATCCATGATCTCTCCAGGATCTGAAAAATCAAATCCTTTACCGCCCAGTTTTTTACTGATCTGACATGTGATCCACCAGTCAGGCTTTGCATTGCCAACAGGCTCTATTGCCTTATATATCCTTTGAACGCGTCGCTCGCTGTTCGTGAAAGTCCCGTCCTTTTCGGCAAAGCTTGCTGCAGGCAAGACTACATCAGCTAATTCAGCAGTTTCTGTAAGGAATATATCCTGGACCACAAAAAATTCCAATCTTTTGATGGCATCTTCGAGGTGACTGGCATTTGCCTCACTTAAGATCGGATTTTCACCGACGAGATAAAGGGCTTTTATTTTCTCCTCATATGCGGCATCAGATATCTCAAAATGAGTCAATCCGCGCGATGGATCTAAA
>CAYULJ010000093.1:0-6756 GCA_964445715.1 uncultured Planctomycetia bacterium | reverse complement strand
GAATGAAGCCGAGCGGACATATCCAGCCGCAAAATATCCTGCCGAATATAAAGAGAAAAGCCAATAAAGGTATGAATATGCACATATTTTGAAATACGCTCAAATTGTCTTTTCCGACCTCTGTAACGCCAAAGACCCAGCCGCGCACAGTGCAGAAGCACCTGTGGAATGTGAATGCGAATATGATCAACGCCAGTGATTGGATGATGTGTCTTGCGGTTTGTCTTTTTTTAAGCTTTGATATTATGAGGATCGAGGCGGCAAAGAGAAGGAGGATGGCGATAAAAGGGGCGGCGTCTACCCAGCTGTTCTCGATGGGTAGTAGCGGCCTTTCAACCATTTTCCATTTAAGCTGTTCTATATTCATATTCTAATCTTCCTTAAGTTTACACTTCAACAATGTTAAAGTGTAAACTTAAGGGGCTAGGGCGCCGTTTTTTATCGTTACTATCCTGTGCGCTAAGGATTTTGCTTCGCTTGTGTCGTGAGTTACGTGTATGGTCGTCAGCTTCAACTCTTTATTTATTTTATCCAAGGTCTTGATTACATTTGCACGATTGTCATAATCTAGGGAACTTATTGGTTCATCCAGGAGCAATAAGTCAGGCTTTATCGCGAGTGCCCGCGCGAGCGCGACTTTCTGCGCCTCGCCGCCGCTTAAGAATGGCGTGTCGTATCTCTTGATGAGAGAGAAGAGCCCCAGGAGCTCATTTAATCGCTCAAGCGTTTCACGCATTTCTTTTTTTGAAAATCTATGGTGTCTCATTCCGTATAATATGTTTTTCTCGACTGACATATGCGGGAAGAGATAATTTTTCTGGAATACATATCCGATGCGCCTTTTTTCAGGGGGCAAAAACGTAATGTCCTCGCCTTTTAGAATAATATTGCCCTTGTCCGGCGTGTATACTCCTGCGATCGTAGAGAGAAGAAGAGTCTTACCCGAGCCGGACGGACCCAATAGCACAAAATATTCCCCCTGGTCTATTTTCAAATTTATATGCTTTAAGGAAAAACCATTCCAGTTTCTTGAAAGGCTTTTAATTTCTAACAAATTTCCTCCCTATGGGATAATATCTGAGCCATCGCATTACTATAAAGATCCATAGGCAGATTATGACAAGGAGCACTGCCGCGGGTTTTGTTTCTGAAAGTCCGTACTGTATGAATTGGTCATAGAGATAGACAGGAGCTGTCTTTGGATAGTATGCGACTACCATTAATGTCCCTACTTCGCTTATTGCGCGAGACCACGTGAGAATAATGCCGTTGAATATTCCTCCGAATGCCAGAGGAAGGGAGATCTTAGAAAATGTCGAGAGGTTTGAAGCGCCGAGTGTCCTGGACGCTGTTTCAAGATTCTGGTCGATAAGTTCGAAAGCGCTTATGGCGCTTCTTATGAGAAAGGGAGAGCTTACGAATACCTGGGCTATTATTATGCCCAGGTAGCTCCCGGCTACAGATATGCCCAGAGTTCTGTTAAGAAAATCTCCCAGCGGAGTCTTGGGCCCTACGATTACCAGTAACGCGATGCCTGCTACAGTCTGCGGCACAAGTATTGGCAGATCTATCAGGCTTTCGACTATTTTTTTGCCGCGGAATTCCATACGCGCCATGGCATAAGCCAGAGGGATTCCCAGGACAAGGACTATTAGAGTGCTGATAGTGGATGTAAAAAGGCTATTTTTTATTGCCTCGATCAATTTAGGATCTTTGGCGCTTACGAGTATAGACTGGGGTGTGCTTTGGGCCATTATATATAATATAGGTAGGCATATGATCGCAAGGAGGCAAAATCCTATTGAGAAAGACATGACCATGAATTTAGATTGACGGTTTAGGTAAAGCCCCAGCAATATCGCATAGAAAAGGCCGGTCAGTATGAAGAACTGTAGCCAGTAAGGCGTTACAAGCGTAACTGATATTATGAATATTATAAGGTAGCCGAGGAGCACTGGTAGTCTGAATAGCGCGGCGTACAAGATTATGAAAAGACTAAAGAGAAGGGGAGAATTTAGAAAAGAGAATATAAAAAGAAAGAGAAGCAGGTATCCTGCCAGGTATAGGGTGAATCTTAATGGCTTAAAGGCCTTGTAATATCTTATTCCTAGAAACAGGACTATCAGGTTGCTGGATAACAGGACCGCGTTTGTGCCAATGTCGAGAAAGGAGGAAAACAAGAGGGCATGGATCAGCAGCGTGAATAATGAAAGTATGATTTTTGAAAACATGGGTCTTTCCAGACTCTTAAGTTTACACTTTAACATTGTTAAAGTGTAAACTTAAGGTATGAACTTAAGGGGCAATGAATGCTTTGAGCGCCTCGGGTATATTTTCTTTGTGCATGGCAGGCGCAGGAATTATGAGTCGCTGGAAGTTTCGTTTCATTATGGCCTGGCCTTGCTCGCTAAAAAGGAGGCGCGCAAAATCTAGGGCTGATTCTTTATTTTTTGCATTTTTCAATATGGTGAATGCAAAGACAATGGGTTTGCCGTAGATTTTCTGTTTTTCTCCGCGTTTATTAGTTATTGTTACGATTGATTTTCTGTAGAGCTCAGAAAGCTTTTCATCGCCGAGGTTTATTTCGTCGGGCAGGCTGATAAATTTTAGATTATGCTGCTCAGCCGTGGATCTATAGACAAATAGATAGTCGAGTGCCATTGACTCAAGCGTAGGTATGAGTTCTGATACATCAGGGCGCACGTAATCCTCAAGGCATTTTTCCTTAAGAGTCGCGTAAATAGTTTTATTTTTTATCTTATCGTTGTAATAGAGGTCCGCGAGTTGCCATGTCATGAGCGCGCGATAACCGACCGGAGCCAGATCAGGGTTTGCATAGCCATAGGTAACTTCCGGACGCATCAAGATTTTGTACCAGTTTTCGGGATTTATCTCGTTCGTATAGCGGCTTTTATCGGTGAATGCGATGACCATAGGGTCTCTGTAAAGCATTATGCCCCACTCAGCGTAATCTGGCGCAAGCATCTCGTCTATTAGTTTATAATCCGCGACAAATAGCATATCCGCGCTTCTATTTAGCTCTGTAATCTTTCTAACAGCCAATATGGAGCCGCTGGATTCCGCGATCAGCTCCGTATAAGGATAAAGTTTTTCAAATTCTTCGGTCAGTTCATTCATTGAGCTTATCAGGTTGGCTGCGTAGAATATGGTGAGTTTTTTATTCTCGGCATACAGAAGAGACGCCGTTAAAAAAATCCCCAATATCACAGATAGAATCTTTAAAATATTTTTTGAAAACATTACGCCCCAAACCTTTTTGATAAAATAACATATAGAAGGGGAAACTGCAAGGAAATTAGCAAGTCGAACTCTTGCTTTTTGAGGACAGAAGCGGAGAGATTATTTTGGTAAAGACAAAAGCCGCCAAAATTCCCCCTGAAACAGGGCCAAGGACATAGACTGTAAAGAATCCGCCTTTTGGCCCGGGTATGGCTATGGATTTCCATCCGGCTAAATAAGAAAATAAACGCGGTCCAAAATCGCGCGCAGGGTTTATGCCTGCCTGGGTCAAGGGGGCGAGTATGCTTATAATGGCGGCAACTGTTGTGCCTATTAATACTGGCGCAAAGTCACTACTGGGTTTTCCTACATTGCAGCCTTCTGTCAAAAGAAAAATTATAGAGACCAGCAAAAAGGTGCCGAGCGCTTCGGCAAAAAAAGCGTTGAGGATTGAAACTGAGCAGATGGAAGGCGAGGATGGGTTTGGAAAATATTCTCCAAATATCATAGCAGTGCTTGTCGAATTACCATGACCTCGGATGATGTTGTGAGCTAATTCGAAACTGTTAATAGAGTCAGAGAACAATAAATAAACAAGAGCGCCTGCTAGAAAAGCGCCGACAAATTGGGCTAGGAGATACATGGGTAGTTTTCTTATATGCATACGTCGGGCGAAGACCATGGCTATGCTTACAGCGGGATTAATATGCGCGCAAGAGAGATGGCGCGTGGCGTAGATGGCCAGGGTTACGGCTATCCCCCAGACTGCAGCGATTTGAAACAGGCCTGTGTGTGCGTCAAATAATACGCTTACCGCTACTGTGCTGCATCCAAAAAATACAAGCAAAAACGTTCCAAAGAATTCGCCAAAGAAATTGCAAAGATTCTTTCTCATATTTTCTTCTAATTTCTCGACTCGCTTAAGTTTACACTTTAACAATGTTAAAGTGTAAACTTAAGAGGCTTACCACGCGTTCAGATAGAAACTTTACGGCTTTTTTGCCGTTTGGGCCGAGTTTTTCTGCGCTGGAATCCGATGCGTCTATGCAGTTATCCTTTAATAGTTTTTCTATATCGATTTCGAAGTCCACCTTTTGCGAATATTTTTTTACAAGTTTTGCAGCGTGATGCATGGAATGCCCTTCCAGGGTGACAACGGGATAGTCAGTTATAAAGTCGATGTCTTCCTGTACCCCAGAGAATAAGGCCGGCATGCATCCCAGGACTATTTTACCATGCAGGAGTTCTTCGCATATGATGTAGCTGGCCTGTCTTCCGATCTTTCCGTAGACAGTATTAAGTTCAGAGCTGGGTAGTATGCAAATTTTTTCAGGCATAAAATTAAAGACGGCTTAATACCTCTTCGTTATCTACATAGGCCTTTTTTGACATATTTTTTTGTGACATTGGACTTTTGCCGACGAGGATCTCATCTATGACATTGATTGCTATTTCTGCTATTGCATCAATCAGGCGCTGCCCTTTTTTGCCGAGTTTCACGCGGGTTTCGCCTGCAATAGAGATTTTTTTATCCGCGCATACATTAGGGGCATAGATTACAAAGGCAGGCTTTATGCCTTTTGATTCTAAAATATTAGTCCCGCATTTGGGTTTGCAGCCATCGATTACTATAAGTGGGTATTTTTTTGCGACAGAAAGGACTGTTGGGTTATCGACTGCCAGGTCGGGCGAGCTTACGAGTATAGTTTTATTCGGCCGCAACGATTGTATTTTATAGGCTGATTCTCTCGTTATGGTCGATACTACGCGACCTACCCCGTTACATGGCATTACGGCGATCTTATCAGTCATTTTTCACTTCCCTTAGTTTATTAAAGTCAAAGCTGCAACAGGGGAGGGTAAGTTTGTCTTTATCTATGTTAAGATTTTTTGATACAGTAGTGGTCAATGAGTAAACGCGTTTTTGGCCTTGTTTTTTATGAGAGATGAGGCCGACGTGCTCAAGTATCTTGAGATGCTTGGAGACATTGTAATGTTTAAGCTCGAGCTTTTTTGATATATGGTTTACGCAAGAAGGTTCCTTGATCAGCATTCTTATAATTTTTAATCTGCTTTCATCTGCCAGCGCCCTTATTTTTTTCATACAGCTATTTTTGAATTCCATGTCATCCTCTTTTATCTATTAGCATATTTGCACATATAGGCAAATATGTCAAGGAGAAAATATTTAGCTTCTCGACTTGCGGAGTTTATGCTGAGCGAAGCGAAGTGCTCGCTCGAAGAATATTGTTCGAGCTTGTCGAGAACAACTTTACACTTCAACAATGTTAAAGTGTAAAGTTAGCTTGAATTTACTTGGCATGCGTGGTAATATTTCCCTAAGAATAGAAAGGGGGGTGTCATGGGTCCTTGTTGTCCTTTTGGTTCAGCTGCGGGTGGTCCGCCGTATTTGATGTTAGGGTTATTGTTTCTCAATGTAATATTGTTAGTGGTAATTTTGAAGAAAATCAAAAAATAATATTTTTATTACTATTTAGAAAGGAAATCTATCATGAAAAGGATAGCAGTGTTTTTGTTTGTTGTTTTGTTTCTCCTCGTGCCATTAGCCATCGCCCAGGAGGATCAACCTCAGCCTCCCCAAAATGCAACTATCGATCAGGTGTGGTCTCCGGCAGGAGCCGTACCCGGGACTATCCCTGCCCTTAATGATACAGTAGCCGTGTTAAGAGAATTATTAGATGTAATAGAGGCTAGTTCGCAATTAGTTGAAAAACATGCGGATTTAATTCAAAAAGCAAAGGATGTCGTTGTCAGGGCAGAGGAAGAAATAAAAACATTTCAGGATTTAGTAAGTTTCGCTCCTTAAGTTTACACTTTAACAATGTTAAAGTGTAAACTTAAGGGTTATATATGAGGGCTATTTTTTGGAGATAGTTTGGAGGAAGATTTTGACGACCTTTGGGTCGAATTGAGAACCAGTGCACCTTTTTATTTCTTCAATGGCTTCGGCTTTAGTGAGAGGTTTTTTTCGGTACACCCTTCCTGTGATCATTGCGTCGTATGAATCAGCCAGCGCTATTATGCGCGCGCCAAGATCGATCTCTTCTTTTTTTAATCCGTCCGGATAGCCTTTGCCGTCCCATCTTTCGTGGTCCTGCCTGACTAACTTTGCGACGTCGGTCAGGAATTTCAAAGGCTTTATTATTTCCGAACCTAATATAGGGTGTTTTTTAATTTCTTCCCATTCCTCAAGCGTGAGCTTGCCGGGCTTCAGGAGTATGCTGTCTTTTACTCCGATCTTGCCTATGTCGTGCAGCTTGCAGGCATTTTTAATGGCTTCTATTCGTTTTGGCTCAAGGCCCATTTTTTCTGCGATTATCCCGGCAACCCCGCACACATTTATGGAATGATTTTGGGTGTAGTGATCTTTTGCGTCGATCGCCCGCACCAGGGCGTTTATGGTATCAATATAATATTTCTGAATCTCCATATTAACCTGAGATATCTCTTCGTATTTTTTTAATATAAGGTCATTTTCTCTTTGCATCTCCTCCA
>CAYULJ010000092.1:6590-6843 GCA_964445715.1 uncultured Planctomycetia bacterium | reverse complement strand
CATAGAGCGCTGGAAAAGAATTTCAAAAGCTGCTGCTAAACAATGCGGGAGAGCCACTTTGCCTGTTATAGAAAATGTTATAGATTTTGATGAGGTTCTTAGCGAATCAAAAAAGTTAGACTTTGTTATTTTTGCTGCTTTGGATAAAGGCGCTCGGCCATTGAAGGAAATTTTGAGAAGCAATTCAAGCCCTAAAAATATAGCAGTGTTTGTCGGGCCCGAGGGAGATTTTAGTCCAAAAGAAGTTTTAGCA
>CAYULJ010000092.1:0-6566 GCA_964445715.1 uncultured Planctomycetia bacterium | reverse complement strand
TTAAATTACGAATATAACATATAGCTTAAGGGCGCTGTGAATGATTAAAAAAATAGCAGTAGGTCGAGAGAGAGACTGGTTTGTGCTTTTTGTTTTTCTCCTGGCTATTTCAATAAGGATCTTTTACATGTTTCAGATTTTGCAATTTCCTTTAACGGAATTTCTGGTAGAATCAAATACTTTTGACCAGAATGATTTTGACAAAAAGGCTTTGTCCATAGCGTCGGGAAATTGGCTGGGCGGTAGTGAGGTTTTCGGAAAAGAGCCACTTTACTATTATTTTTTAGCTGCTATTTATAAGTTCTTCGGGTACAGTCACTTAGCAGTATACCTCATGCAGGCGCTATTGACGGCCACAGGCGCTATCCTTATATATAAGGTTACGAGTCAGCTTTTTAATAGGGTTACTGGCTATATAGCATCGCTTATTCTAGCCTTATATTCAATGTCTATATTTTATGATGTTATTCTCCTGCGAGCCAGCCTGATTACATTTATAAATATATTATTATTTTACCTTATTATAAGAGCAGATAGAGAGAATAGGCTTTTTCTGTGGTTTGTAGCAGGGGCCTCTTTGGGGCTTTCTGTGCTTACAAGGCAAAATATGCTCTTGCCGTTCATTTTGCTTTTTATTTTGCTAAGAGCCAGATCTTTTAAAAAAGGCATTAGGATAGCTTTTATTTTTGTTGCAGGCATGTTTATTATAGTAGCACCTGTTTTTGTTAGAAATTATGTTATATCAGATGACAATAAAATAAGTGTTTCGAGCCAGACAGATGCCTTTTGGGTTGGGAATACCTATGATTCCTCAGGCGTGGATTTTGAGCCTGATTCTCTCATGTACCAGGATCTTCACTTGAGATCAAGCGGCCGCGCAGAAAAGATATTGCCTTTATTTTTCAATGAGATAAAGAGGAGGCCAAGAGAATATCTGCAGCTATATATAAGGAAGGCGTGGATGTTTTTCAATGGTTATGAAGCCCCGTCGAATACCAACTATTATCTTTATAGAAGCGAATTTCCTACTATTTTAAGATGGCCTTTTTTCAATTTTCGATTTATTTGCGGGCTTGCTTTGATAGGCTTTTTTCTGAGCTTATTCAGGCCTTACAAGCCTCATCTAGCTTATACGTTTTTTATTGTCTTGGGTCTTTCGGTCGTGCTTTTTCACATACTTTCGAGATATAGATTGCCTGTTGTCCCGTATTTTATAATGCTTGCTTCTTATACTGTTTATTTTGTTTTTAATATGCTGTTACGCAGGCGTTTTCTGAAATCTATAGCTGTTATTCTAGTGGCTATGTTCTGTTACATGATTTTTAAGCCTGATTTAACATATGCGGGTTTCAGGGGAAGGTTTCATGAAATTCGCCCGGTTGATAGGACTAATCTTGCATTGGCATATATAGATGAGTATAAAAGGCTTAGCAGGGAAGAGGGGCTCGATCTGGCCTTGGACCAGTGCTACATTGCCCTGAACGAAGAGAAGACTTCTTACGTCCCTTATTATATAAGAGGACGTGTCTATTTTTTAAAAGGAAAGCTCACGAAGTCTAAAGCAGAATACAAAAAAGCGCTTATTTTTGACAATGACAATCCGTTTTTATACAATGAATTAGCCGGCGTGCATTATACGTTAGGTGATTACGAAAGAGCCTTTTTGTATACAAAGAGAGCGCTGAAGTTTTTTCCGGAAAATAAGGTGTTTAAAAAGAACCTGGCTTTGCTTAAGTTTACACTTTAACATTGTTAAAGTGTAAACTTAAGGGGGGATATGGAGATCAGAAAAAGTACGCATTTATTATTGATAGCGCTGGTAGTGCTTGCGATATTCTCGAGCTCTCTTAAGAATGATTTTGTCTGGGACGATAAATATCTGGTAGTAGATAACCCGTACATAAGAAGCTCGAGTCATATGGGAAAGATATTTACGACCCAGCTATACGAAGGGAGCGGAAAGCACAGTAATTTTTATAGGCCATTGCAGTCTCTGACATATTTATTGGATTATTCGGTCTGGGGCCTTAATCCTTTCGGCTACCGCTTGACAAATCTTTTCCTACATATTTTTAATTCGATGATCTTGTATTTGATTTTGGCGGCTATTTGCTCTTCAATACGTCTGGCATTTTTGATCGCGCTTATCTTTGGCATAGCGCCCACGATATCTGGTATAACATACTATATATCTGCGAGATCCGACCTCCTAATGGCGCTTTTTATGTTTTTATCTATTTTGTTTTTCATTAAATACGTCAAAGAAAGAAGAAGTGCCTGGTATATCTTTTCTGTTTTTTTATTTATTCCAGCATTGATCTGTAAAGAGATGGCATTTGCGTTACTTTTGCTCATACCTTTACAGATATATTGGCACAGAAAAGAATTGGATTCCCACTTTCGCGGGAATGACAGGAAAGTGTTAATATTTTTGCCATATTTATTGATCGGCGTATCGTATGTCGTGCTGAGAGCTACGATTTTAAATTTTGCAAGAGGCGACAATCCCTTGATAGACTTTAGCTATCCTGCAAGCATACCTTTATCAGGACGCATTCTCACCATTTTCAAAATAATCCCAAAATATATAGAGATATTGCTTTTGCCCGGCTCTTTGCATATGGAGTGGTTTATAGAGCCGATCAGGTCGATATTCCAAATGGACATGCTGTTATCTGCGCTAGCAGTTGCTTTTATTGTATTTGTTATTAAAAGGTTATCTAGGACGTACCCCATAGTGTTATTCGGCGCAACCTGGTTTTTGTTAGGCCTTTTGCCCGTATTAAATATTTATCCTATCTCGGTCTTTTTTGGAGAGGGATGGCTTTATTTGCCTTCGGTCGGTTTTTTTATTATCATAGGCGTTATTTTTCAGAGCATACTGCGGGTCAAAGTAAGAAATGCCCTCATAGCATTGTTTCTTCTTTATTATTCGTTATTTACCATAGCTTATGGGAATGTGTGGAAGGATTCAATCAGCTTGTTTAGTAATGTATTAAAATACGAGACAAAAAGTCCTTTTATACACCTTACTTATAACAATCTTTCCACCTCGTATTACGATATAGGCGATCTTGAAAGGTCTCTGGAATATGGCATAGAAAGCATATCCTTAAAACCCAGGTATCAAGACGCGTATAATAATATAGGTGTCACGTATATGGCTTTGGGCAGGCCTGTTATGGCCATAACCTATTTCAAAAAAGCCATAAGCTTAAAGAGGGATTACGGATCCGCTTATCGCAATCTAGCACATGCTTACAGCGATATCGGATTAGTCGAGAGCGCCATAAGATACTCGAATGTCTCGTTAAAAGTCGCACCTGATTATTACAAGACATATTGTAATCTGGGTTACATTTTTTTAGAGAAAGGCGATACAGATAAGGCGATAGAATTTTTCAAAGAAGCTGTGAGGGCGGATGATAGCTATAGCGAGCCACATCATGTCCTTGGGAATCTTTATCTGAAGAAGGAGAATTTTAAAGACGCGCTTTATGAATACGAGAGGGCGTTAAACTTGGGAGTATCAAGAGACCACGTATTTTATAATGAACTTGCTTTTTTATATATAAAAAACGAGAGATTTAAGGACGCAGAGAAATTTTTCAGGCGATCTATCGTGTTCAATAGCGATCAGGCAGAGCCACACAATAATTTAGGAAACCTTTATTCTATGTTTGGGCTTTTTGAGATTGCGATAGACGAATACAGGATGGCGCTGGAGATAGAGCCTGAAAACAAAGGGATTGTGAAAAACATTAAAAATACAAAAACAGAATGGAAGGCATCGCTTAGAGATAGGACGCGTCATGAAAAGGCCTTGCGTATCAGTCATAATACCGACATATAATTCTGCGGCTACGATCGGCAGCACGATAAAAGGTTGCCTTTCTCAGGATTATCCTAGAGAAGGGCTTGAGATAATCGTGGTCGATGATGGCTCAGAAGATAATACCAAGGATATAGCGCAGAAATTCCCCGTTAAATATATATATCAGAAAAGAGGCGGACCAGCGTCTGCCAGGAACAATGGTTGGAGGAATTCAAAAGGAGAGGCGTTGTGTTTTATCGACGCTGATTGTGTACCTTATAAAGATTGGGTTTCCAAATTGGTCCGGCATTGCGATAAAAAAGATGTCGGGGCTGTAGCAGGCAGCTATGCAGTGGATGGGTCGAAATATTTATTGGATACGTTTGTGCATTATGAAATAAAATATAGGCATTCGATGATGCCAGAATTTTCCAATTCATTCGGGACGTACAATGTATTGATCAAGCGATCTGTGATGGAGGGCTTAGGTGGTTTTGATCCGTCATATTCTAGAGCTAGCGGAGAAGACAGTGATTTGTCATATCGGCTTATAAAGGCCGGACATAAGATATATTTTGAGAAACAGGCCCTGGTCAGTCATTACAATATTTTAAGGTTTTTAGAGTATCTTAGGGTGCAGTTCAGGCATAGCTACTGGAGGATGAAGCTATATAAGAAGAATTACTCAATGATAGCGAAAGACGAATACGGATATTGGAAGGATTTCCTGGAAGTCGTTTTGGTTTTAGCTGCATTTATTGTATTATTGTTAAATCTAGAAATTAAATATTCTGCATTAACTGTGTTGTGTGTTGTTTTATTTGCCATTCAAATCCCACTCCCCTTGAGGATATCTTTTAAAAGGAGGGATGTTCGTTACCTGATTTTTTCCTTGGTTACTTTCTTTAGGGCAGTTGCGAGAATATTAGGAGGCATTCTTGGTTTTGTGTCATTCTGGCTCTTTAAAAAAGGTTGATTCGAAGCACCTGTGGGATGATTTTTGGAAGACGCGCAGAGTCAGTAAGTCTTGGTCTAAGAAGCGCGTGATAGACATATTGTCTGAATATACAAAGCCTGGCTCTGGCCCCGCCATAGAGGTGTTAGATGCAGGATGTGGCTCAGGTTTTTTTTCGCGCTACTTTTTATCTTGCGGCTGCAATGTTTATTCTATGGACTATTCCGAAGAGGCTTTATCGACGACAAAAAGGGTTACGGGCAACAAGTGCAAGATGTATGTGAAAGCCGATATTTTAGATAGAGTAAAGCTATCAGGTATCAACAAAAGATTCGATATAATATTTACAGATGGCCTATTGGAGCACTATTCCAGAAAAGAGCAAGAAGAGATCATGGAGAACTTGAAATTTCTTAAAAAAGAGAGTGGTTTTATAATAAATTTTGCGCCTAATAGATTTTCTCTTTGGTCATTGGTGCGGCCTTTCTTGATGAAGATCCAGGAGAGTCCGTTTACAATGAGCGAGTTTTTGAGTTTGCACGCAAGGAATAACTTGAAACTTATTGCGCATGGTGGCATCAGTGTATTGCCTTTTCGCATTTCTCCTGAAAGATTATTAGGCAGCCATTTCGGCATGTTGTTATATTGCGTATCCACCTAGCCTTAAGTTTACACTTTAACAATGTTAAAGTGTAAACTTAAGAGGCAAAGAATGAGAATATTGTTTTTAAATCCATCATATGGGAAGGGGTTTTGTAAGACAGCGAGGTGGTTTGCAAAGTCCAGGGCAAGGGAGCAGCGTCATCCTGATTATCTTTGTACGGCGATAGCTGTGCTCGAAAAGGACGGACATATTTGTAAGTTCGTAGATGGCGCAGCTAAAAATATTTCCGTCGAAGAAACAAGAGAGATATTAAGAGACTTTGCTCCGGATATCCTGGTTATAAACGCGACAACGCCGTCGATAGATTCTGATTTGAATTATGCGAGAATCGGGAAGAAGGAAGCCGGAAAAAAGCTTATTACTATAATGGTCGGGCCTCATGTCAGTGCCGAGCCACAGGATACACTGGAAAGAGGCAGACCATTTTTAGATGTAGTTGCTAGAAGAGAGTATGATCATACCTTGAGAGAGTTAGCCAATGCTGGTGATTTGCGTGGCCTCGAAGGTATTTCGTATTTTAAAAATGAGACTATAATCCATAACCCAGGCAGGTCTTTTATCGAAGACCTGAATAGTTTGCCTTTTCCTGCCTGGCAGCATATAGATATAAGAGATTATTATGCACCTGCAAAAAGAAATCCTTTTATTACCGTAATTACTGGAAGGGGTTGTGAGGGTCGCTGTAATTTTTGTCTCTTTCCTCAGACAATGTATGGCAGGAAATATAGGCCCAGGACACCTGAAAGCGTGCTGGATGAAATAGAGCGCGATATAAAGCTTTTTCCTAACCTGAAGGAGATCATGTTTGAAGACGATACATTGACGTTGAAAAAATACAGAGACAGGTTGGAAAAAATATGCAAGGGACTGCTGGATAGGAAGATCAGGATATCGTGGTCATGTAATTCCAGAGCTGATATAGAAGATTTTTCTATTTTAGAACTGATGAAAAAATCAGGTTGTAGGATGATGTGCGTTGGCTTTGAGTCCGGGGACGAGAAGATATTATGCAATATAAAGAAAGGGGTCTCTCTCGACGCAATGAGAAATTTTGCCATGATGTGCAAAAAGGCAGGCATATCAGTGCACGGCTGTTTTGTTATTGGCGCGCCAGGGGAGACGCAGCTTTCTAT
>CAYULJ010000091.1:4483-6843 GCA_964445715.1 uncultured Planctomycetia bacterium | reverse complement strand
GGTTATAGCAAGGATCTTAACTATAAAAACTATGAGTAAAAATATGAATAAAAACGAGAGTACATCTGGCCTTGCGCCAATCCACTTGTTATGGGTTGATAAAAATTGACTTAGTAAGGTATAACTATTAAAGGAAACAATAAAAGCGGCTAATAGGCCTAAAAGCCTATAAAATTCCGGCAAAAAACCATTTTTAAAGCCGATGTAACCTATTCTAATTAAAAGGGTTACAAAAAGAATATCAACCCAGTTGAATTTTATAAGAGGCATATATTAAAACGGGGACTAAATGGAATATGCTAGAAGTATACCATACGGTTTCTTATTTGTCAAGGTGAGGCGGGATTTCGAATTGACTCACATTAAATGTTACCCGAGTCCTATGCTCTAATACAATAGATCGGCTGCTTAAAACTACTCGTCTTGAATATAGTAAGCGTGACCGTTCTACCACCAAGCCAGGAGCTCTTCTTCATCAGCACCTCCCTACCCAGTGGACTGAGCAACGCGCTGTATGGGGTAAGGGTGAAGTTGATGTCTTAAATCAGATTGATCATGTCGAATCTTCCCTGCCTTTCCCTATTCTGGGCTTTGATGCTGACAATGGCACGGAATTCCTAAACTGGCATCTCTTCAGGCATTTTACCGAAAATCGTAAAAAGCCTGCCCAGTTTACTCGTTCCAGAGCCTATCATAAAGACGATAACTCTCATATAGAACAGAAAAACTGGACTCATGTGCGTCAATGGCTGGGTTATCAACGTTTTGATAATCCTAAGATAGCCTCTCTTCTCAATAATCTTTATCTCAACGACTGGAAAAAGAATCTATAGGCACCGCTTGCCCTGCCTGGGGGCATGGGCTACGCTCCACGCTCGCTGGACCGCTCGCTTAGTTAAGTGCAAATGTACACCCCGATGCCAAACATTGGGGCTTACCGCGGAACTGTTAACTTTGTTTTTAGGGGGCACCATTTAGGTCTATCATTATAATGCTGCCTTTGCTACCAGCTCCAACACTTTCTGTTTTAATATACGCAATTATTCTTTTGCCATCTGGACTCCAAGAACTGTCAGCAGCTACAATCATCTTTCCCGTATAATGAGAATGACCAGGCTTGTTGAAAAATGTGAGCTGCTCTTTATTTGAACCATCTCTGTCCATAACCCAGAAATCTGCCTTTAATCCGTCCTTCATTTTATAACCTTTACTAGACATCCATATTATTTTTTCCCCAGATGGTGAATACTGTGCGTGTTCATCCCAATCACGTATTGTTTCTGTAAGTCTTTTTAATTTCTGGCTTTTGATATCCATCTCATAGATATCTAAACCCCATGCAGGCTGGCTTCTTTGCAAGTTACCAGAAAATAATAACTTATTATCATCTTTAGAAAACCCGTGACTCTCATAAAAATCCTGCTGTCCGCCAGGACTAAAAGATTTTATATTCTCAAGTTTTGGGCCGTCGTCTGTAATAAGAAAATCCGCGATCTTAAGAATCCATTTACCAAAGGTCGACTTAGATGTGTCCCCTTTCCCAATTCTTTCTGCCCAGAATAATTTCCTCCCATCATGGGAAAAATGAGGATGAAGAGTGCCTGGTGCATTTCTGAGTCTGAATTCCAGGTTTACCAGTTTGTAGAATTTTCTTCCATCACTTGTCATCACCCATATATCATTCAATAATCCGGACCCAGGATTTGCCTTTTTGCTATGTTGCTCAGGGACCTTTTGTTTTTCTGACTGAAAAACAATATATTCTCCCGAAGGATGCCAAGCTGGATTTCCATTATGTTTTTGCGGAAGCTGGCCTTTTGTATCGCCGGTTAAGCACTTTTCATCAGAGCCATCAGGATTCATTAAATAAATATCATAATAACCATCCGCCCCCATTTTATCAAAAACAATTTTATTATTGCCCGAATGAGACCAATCAACTCGTCCGCCATTTTCTTTAATAACAGAGATGTCTTGAACTTTGGTGGGGGTTAAAGAATCGGCTGCCAATCTGTTTTCAGAAAAACCTCTATTTGTAAAAATAATTAAAACCACAACAAATATAATCATAATTATTGCTACTCTAGATCTGGTTTTATTCCTCATAACTTTACCTCTTTATCTTTATATTAATTTTTGTTTGATAGCAAGTTGTCTCTTAAGGTGCTTTATTTTCTCTTACCACCACCGCGGATAGCTCCTTTAGACTTTGGAGAACGGCGCTTGTCTCCTTTACCAACATTACCACGCCCCTGACCACGTCCATGATCACGAACACCTCTATTATCTTTCTTATACTTATGATGGTCACGCACATCTTCTCGGCGATCTCTTTTGTCTTCTCTGCGATCACGTACGTT
>CAYULJ010000091.1:0-4383 GCA_964445715.1 uncultured Planctomycetia bacterium | reverse complement strand
GTACATCTTCTCCTCGGTCTCTTCTGTCTTCTCTGCGATCACGCACGTCTTCAGGCCTATCCTTTACATCTCTATCTCTCCTATCTTCTCTACGGTCACGCACATCTTCTCGGCGATCTCTTTTGTCTTCTCTGCGATCACGTACGTTTTCTCCTCGGTCTCTAACATCTTCACGACGGTCACGTACATCTTCTAACTTGTCTCTACGACCTCCGTCATGCTTACGATCCCAGACATCCTCTCGGCGATCACGTACATCTTCGCGTCTATCCCTTACGTCTTCTCGGTTGTCGCGTACATCTTCTCCTCGGTCTCTTCTGTCTTCTCTGCGATCACGCACGTCTTCAGGTCTATCCTTTACATCGTACTCCTTCTCTAGATCAGTTTGGGCAAAGAGTAGCCCACTCTTTAAGAAGCAGGCTACAACTAAAACTGCCAGTCCATAAATCAACCTTTTCATATTCTTCTCCTTTCCCTTATTTCTTCCTTGCCGCGTGCTATACATACATATGTCGTTCTTTAAGGGCAAACCCTCGGGGAATTTTTCTTTCTATTTTCCCCTGAGGGTTCATCTAAATTATTCTTGAGGAACATCAGCAGGTTCTAATAACTCCTGCCTTTTCTCTTTATTTATTTCATAAAGATCTCTGCTCTCATCTCTATACTCTTCACGTGTAGCTTCAAATTCTGGCTGAGCAACTCTCCACTCTTCCCTATCTAACTTTCCATCCTCATTCGCATCATAAGTAGTCGTAACTTCATGATATCCTCTGGCATGCTCCCCCTTGAGTTCACGACGATCTTCACTTGTCTCTCCAAGAACATCCTTTGCTTTCCCTTTATAAGCACTCCGTTCGTCATCTGAAACTACTCCATCCCCATCCAGATCAGCTGCTTCTTTTACCTGTGGACGTCTTTCTTGGCGTCTCTCTATGCCTGCTTCTCCTCTAACTTTATCACGAACCTCTTTTTTTACCTCTCCTTAAATATATTCTCCAAGAAAAACGATTCTTTATTTCTATCTAACCACCTCCTTTTTTTCTATATACTTAACTGTTTCCATCTATCTTTGAAATTCTATACAACTGATTAGACAACGCAATTGCTAAATTTATTCCATTTTTTATTAATATTCTACTTATTAACCTACCTGTCCAAACTCTCTGTCTCGTCTTTGAGAATCTTCTGAAATCTATCTCTCTGTTCAAAATCAAGAACTTCTAAGATATTAGTAATAATCTTTCTTCTTATCTTAATAAAATCATTTTTAAGATCCTCTCTGAATCGATCAATCTCAGGTCTTGCCTGTTTAATAATATCCTTTATCCTATCAACCTGTTCATTAGATAAATCCAATTCACGGCTAAGTTGCTTGATAATCCTATGAGTTCTGATTCTCTGCCTTTCCTCTGCATTACTATTTAGATAATAACTCTTGATTATCTGAGGAAAATGTGTCTTGATATATATCTTATCAATTGCTACACCAACTGCTATGCCAAGCCCAGTACAAACAAGCCCTAAAATCACTATATAAAAAATAGCCTTTTTCATTTTAATCACCCCTTATCCCTAATATGCTAGAGGAATCAAAATAGATATCTATTAAAGTCATATCCATATTAGTCAAAGTAGCAAATATGTCATCCTCAGTTGTCGTTATGGTATCTATTCTGCTAAAAAGCAAGGATACCATCAAAATCATAACCACAATCGGTACAGAAATTAATCTCTTCGACAAAACACCCATATCAGTCACCCATTTTAATCTGACAATCTGTGATTCCGGTTTTAATCTCTCTCTAAGTTTTCTTAAAAACTCCTCTCCAGCTACTATCTTTTCTTTCTCTGACACCAGCCCCTTAAGCATACGAAGAGAATCTAATGCTTCTTTACAACTACTACAATCATGAAGATGCTTTTCAAGAGTGTTCAAAACCCTCTCATCAAATAACTCGTTGTCTACAAACATGTTTAAGAGTCTTTTTATCTTGTAACATTTCAATCTCATACTTCACTCTCCTTGTTCAGTAAGGGAAAAAGCACCTTTCTTAATATTGACCGTGCTCTAAATAACCTCGACTCTACCGTACCTATACGACAGCCTAAAATCTGCGCAATATCCCTATATGAAAATCCCTCGATATCCTTTAGAACCAATACGCTCCGGTACTTAAAAGGTAAACTTGCTATTGCCTTTCTTACGATCTCTTGTCTTTCTGCATCATCTAATTGATTCACAAAAGTCTTCCTAAAATCAATATTGTTATCTATGCAATCTAATGAAACATAGTTTTTTTTATTCTTCAAACAATTATAAGTAGTATTTACAGTAATACGGTAAAGCCATGTTGAAAATGCTGCCTTTTTCTTAAAAGAACTCAGATTTTGATACACCTTAATAAATACCTCTTGTGCTATATCCTCTGCGAGTTGAGTTTTTCCAGAGAGAGAATAAATTGTATTAATTACATAATTCTGGTACTTTTTAACCAAGATATCAAATGCCTCCCCGTCTCCTGAAAGAAATCTATCGATTAACGTATAATCTTCTGCATTTATCTCTATTGAATTAGACATTGGCATAGTTTATTTTATTCCACTATTTTATAGCTACTTAAACCCTCTATAGCCTGGTATTCTACTATAAATCGGGCAGGATTTGGCATAGACCCGTTAAGCTCTAAGTGTCGCATATGTATCTTAACGGAGGTGAGGCGGGATTTGATAAATTGGCCTTTCAGGTTGTCTGTGCCCTTTATATATACCTTAATATAGTTGTCTGTATATCCTTGTAGAAACCCATCTTTTGCCTTCTTGTCTTCTACGAGTATTTCTGTTTCTTTTTCATTAAATCTGCGAATAAATGTTTGGGTCAATTCATCTGCAATGCAACACAACCTTGCCTCTCTCCTTCTTTTTATGGCCTCAGGAATATCATCCTTATAATTATATGCTTTCGTGCCCTTCCTCTTTGAAAAAGGAAACACATGAAGACGCATGGGCTGCACAGTTTTTATAAAATCTAGGGTATTCTGAAATCTCTTCTCTGTCTCACCTGGAAAACCTACCATTATGTCTGAACTTATAGCAATATCCGGAATCACAGTCTTTGCCCTGTTGACAATGCTCAAATAATCCTTTCTCTTGTAAGGTCTATCCATCATATTTAAAATATAGTCATCTCCGCTCTGGAAAGGAATGTGTAAATGCTTGCAAAGCCTTGACTGTGCCTGCAATTGAATCAACAAATCCCTGTCTATATCCTTAGGCTCTATCGAGCTCAATCTCAAGCGCCATTCTCCTTTTATCCTGCATATTTCACCAATTAATTTTGCCAGGGAAAATTTTTTAGAAAAATCTCTTCCGTACGCGCCCAGGCATATACCTGTCAAAACTATCTCCTTTGAGCCATTTCTTATTAGAGTTGCGCATTCTTTTAAAATATCTTCTACAGGCCTACTCTTGGACACGCCTCTTACTATCCTAACTTTGCAATAAGAGCACAGATTGTTGCATCCGTCTTGAATCTTTATAAAAGCCCGGGTATGACCTTTAAAGCGTGTTATGCCAAATGCATTTCTTATTTTCGGTTCACATGACCCGTGCCCCGTGTCACGGCTTACGATCTCCGGAATCCTATATTTGTCTTTATTTTTGATTACAAACCCAACACCCTTAAGCTTAGATAAATCCATATCATTGCCCTCGACCAGACAACCTGTTGCAACTACACATTTAGACTTTCTTGAAGCGTTGCGAATCAATCTTGACGACTTAAGGTCGCTGGTAGAGGTAACAGTACAAGTGTTTATCACGCACACATCTGACTTATCAAGGACTTCAGCCTCTACATAGCCCTGCCTTAAGAACTCTTCGCGTATAACCTGCGACTCGTATTGATTAACCTTGCACCCAAATGTCCTAATGCAAAACGTTTTCTTCATAACTCGTTTTCCTTAAGTTTACATACCACTTCGTGGCACAGGCTTCCCCAATGTTAAAGTGTGAACTTAAGGAATATGCAGGAGTTCCTGTCGTAATAAACTACCTTCCAGTTGTCGCTAGCGTATAAATATCTTATCAGTTTATCTGTGTCTCTGAATAGATGTCTCAATAAGACAATCTCGAATCCATACTTTTTTTGTAATTCCTCTAAACTTTCAGGGTGGTCCCTCGCTCTTCTGTACATACTATAAAACTCGTCTTTATATAAATCCGTTCTCGTATCGATAAAAATCCTTCTCTCGGGGTAAAATCTATGACCTATATAGGGTCCAAAGTCAATGGTGTTGAAAATGCGGCCTGTTATGGCATTCTTTTCCAAAAAGTCGCAGGCGCCGTCTGGCACAAAGACGTTGGAAAATTTCGACTCTGTCTTTC
>CAYULJ010000090.1:0-7050 GCA_964445715.1 uncultured Planctomycetia bacterium | reverse complement strand
ATATTTTAGCTAAGGTAGGGTTGACTATAAGGAATTTCTCTTTCGGAGAGAGTTGGTATTTAAATAGACATATCCCCAATCTCTCAGCCACGGAAGATTCCAGGTAAAATTTATCTTTTATTTTAGACTTTTTTGTTTTCATATTGTAACATATACTATATCATATATATGACCATAAAGTAAAGGAAAATTTCCGTAGATATCAGACGTTTTTTTAAGTTCACACTTTAACAATGAGAAAGCATGTGCCACGAAGTGGTATGTGAACTTAAGGCGAGGAAAATAGGCAGATTATGGTGAGGACTAAGATAATATGCACACTTGGACCGGCTAGCTCTAGCGAGACTGTTATCAGGAAGATGACAATGGCGGGCATGGATGTCGTGAGATTGAATTGTTCACATGGAAGGATGAGCGATCATGCCTCGCGCATTAAACTCGTAAGGCGCGTAAACAAAAAATATAGGCGCCGCGTAAGAATATTACTGGATTTAGAAGGACCGAGGACAAGGATAGGGAGACTAAGAGACCATAAGCCTGTTTTGCTTAAGAAACGACAGGTAGTGTGGCTGGTGCAGAAAGAATCTCAGGAGGAGAAAGGAATGATCCCTTTTGATTACGAAGGCCCGCTTAGTTCTATAAAAGGGGCGAAGTTTATATATATAGATGATGGCAATATTGTTTTAAAGATAAAGAAGATCGAGAAGAAAAAGATCAAAACAGAGGTTGTTGTCGGGGGGCTTCTTAAGGATCATAAGGGTATTAATATTCCAGGAGCTAGATTTAAATTCTCTAGCATGACCGAGAAGGATAAAAGGGATATTTCTTTTGGCCTCGAGCAAAAAGTTGACTATATTGCGCAGTCATTTGTTAGAAGTAAAAAGGATGTTTTAGAAGTCAAAAATAGAGTCAAGCCTAAGTTGCCTTCCTGCAAGATCATTTCCAAAATAGAAAACCGTGATGGCATTCGCAATATCGATGAGATCGTAAATATATCAGATGGCATTATGATTGCGCGGGGCGATATGGGCGTCTCTGTTCCTATATATCAGGTACCGATGATACAGAAAACCATCATTAAAAAATGTAATGGAAAGAGGAAATTTGTGATCACTGCTACGCAGATGTTAGAGAACATGGCTGAACATATACGTCCGACGAGGGCAGAGGTGACGGATGTGGCAAATGCTATTATAGATGGCACGGATTTTGTAATGCTTTCAGCTGAGACAGCAGTGGGCAAGTTTCCTGTAGAATCAGTAAGGATGATGAATGACATAATCAAATTCACAGAACATAATTTAGATTTAGCTTAAGTTTACACTTTAACATTGTTGAAGTGTAAACTTAAGAGGAGTAAAAAGTATTTACAATCGGAAATTCGATGATATAATGCCAGATAAAAATGAGAGGAGATCAAAATGGCTGTTTCGTACGAAAAATTAGGTTTGGTGAATACGAGGGAGATGTTTAAAAAGGCAATGGCCGGTAAATACGCTATCCCTGCGTATAATTTCAACAACATGGAGCAGTTGCAGGCCATAATCACTGCCTGCATCGAGAGCAATTCTCCGGTGATATTGCAGGTTTCTTCCGGGGCCAGAAAATACGCTAATCAGATATTATTGAGACATATGGCAATGGGCGCAATGGAGATAATAAAAGACGCTGGCTCAAAAATACCAGTGGCGCTTCACCTGGATCACGGAGATACGTATGAACTGTGCGTTTCGTGCATAGAATCCGGTTTTTCATCTGTCATGATCGATGGTTCTGGAAAGTCATTTGATGAAAACATCGCCCTTACAAAAAAGGTCGTAGATTACGCGCACAAACACGACGTTACTGTAGAAGGCGAGCTCGGTGTACTGGCCGGCATAGAGGATGATGTCAGTCATGAAAAATCGCATTACACTCACCCGGAAGAGGTGCAGGAATTCGTATCAAAGACAGGCGTAGACTCACTTGCTATTTCAATAGGCACTTCTCACGGAGCATATAAATTCAAAGTGGCTCCGGGAGAATCTTTGCCTGAGCTGAGATTTGATATATTGGAAGAAGTAGAGAAGAGGCTTCCGGGTTTTGCAATAGTACTGCATGGATCAAGTTCTGTACCGAAAGAGTATGTGGACCTTATAAATAAGTACGGGGGAAAACTGGAGCAGACTGCTGGTGTTCCTGAAGGTCAGCTTAGAAAGGCAACGCAGTCAGCTGTGTGTAAGATCAATATTGATACGGATGGACGTCTTGTGGTTACCGCGAAAATAAGGGAAGTTTTCGTAAATTCACCAAAGGAATTCGATCCTAGAAAATATCTGGGTCCTGCCAGGACAGAGTTGATCAAGATGTATAAGCATAAAAACGAGCATGTGCTAGGCAGTGCCGATAAGGCCTGAGCATATTATGATAGACAAAATCGCATTAGTAGCTTCTATAGTGTTGCCTCTTTGGAACATTCCGCTTATAATCAGGATAATCAAAAGGCGCTCTTCAAAGGACATTAGTATCTATTGGGCCATCGGGGTCTGGGTCTGCCTTTTAGCGATATTACCTTCCGGAATAAAGAGTGATTTTCTTGTCTGGAAGATGTTCGCCATCTTTAATTTTTTCTTTTTTAGCTGCGTAGCATTCTTCACCGTTTTATTTCACAAAAGCTAGTAACATGAAAGTTATCCCTCTCTTTATACCTCACGCAGGGTGTCCTTATAGGTGTATATATTGCGATCAACATAAGATCTCAGGCGTCAAAAAAATGCCCACCGCCAGCGAGATCCGTTCTGTTATTGAACGATACCTTAAAACAATCCATAAACAAGAAAAGACAGAGATTGCTTTTTTCGGAGGCACGTTTACGCTTTTGCCTGAAAAACTGCAAAAGAAGTATCTTGATACAGTCTTTCCTTATATAAAAAAGAGAAAAGTCTACAGTCTTCGCATGTCAACGCATCCAGAGGCCGTAGATACAAAATCAATGAAGAGGTTTAAAAAGAAAGGCGGCCGACTGGTTGAGCTAGGTATACAGTCATTGGATAAGACTGTATTAAAAAACATAAAAAGAGAAACAAGTTTTGATGTTATAAAGAAAGCGAGTGCCTGCATTAAAAAAGCAGGTCTCAAGCTCGGTGTTCAAGTAATGCTTGGTCTACCAGGAGATAATCTGGAAAAATCCAAAGATACAGCTAGAAGATTAGTTGCTTTAAATCCGGAGACAGCTAGGATCTATCCCGTCATTGTTTTAAAAGGGACTGAGCTTGCAGAGCATTTTAGAAAAAGAAAATACAGACCTTTATCTTTAAATAAGGCAATAGATCAGGCAGCTGAGATTAGTGATGTTTTCGAGAAAGGCAGAGTAAAGGTTATACGCATTGGGCTGCATCCGTCTGAAGATTTGGACTCAAAAAAAACAGTCCTCGGAGGGCCTTATCATCATGCATTTGGAGAGATGGTGCGTAGCCGCCAAGTACGCAATAGAATAATCAAACAACTTAATGGTAGGCGATTGCAAAACCGTTCATATTCGGAGATCCATGCGCCCGAATATATGTTTAACTTTATCTCAGGGCACAAAGGCAGCGAGAGAAAATTCTTAGAAAAGAGATTTGGTGTTCCTATTATATACAAAAAGTCTAAAAATAAAGCCTTAAGAGTATTTGACGTCATAAAAGATATAGTTGTCGTAGATCCCAGAATGCCTAAACTCGCAAAAAAGAAATTGAAAAGATTAAACTATTATATCGCAGAAGTGAGTTTAAGTAAAAAACTTCAAAAACCTGTTTCTGGCCATGTCGATATGATGCTTTTTAGATGCGGCAAGAAAGTTATATACGAGCCAGGCCTTGAGAACATTGCAGATCTTTTGCGGAATAATGGGTATGATTGTATGAAAGGAGAAAAGATTTCATCGCCGGCCTATCCGAAAAATATAATCTACAATGCATGCTGCATAGGTAGCTCTATAATCAGATATAAAGGTAAAATGGAGAAACATATTAGCGATATAAATAGTAAGCATATTTTTGTCAAACAAGGCTATTCAAAATGTTCGATTATTCCTGTGGACAATAAACGCATTATTACTTCTGATAGGGGCATAAAAGAAGCATGGGAGAAAAATAGAGGGAAGGCGCTTCTTGTTAGGCCAGGGAATATAAAGCTTCCAGGGTACAAGACAGGCTTTATCGGAGGCGCGAGCGGCGTCAATGACGAGTCTGTATTATTCATAGGAAGATTGGATACGCATCCAGACGGACAGGCGATTAGAGAATTTATAAGAAAATCAGGCAAGGGCGTTATAGAGCTATGCGATGGCTCTTTGTACGATGTCGGCACGATATATATATTCGAAGCTGAAAGTAATGCAACGGCGCTTAAGTTTACACTTTAACATTGTTGAAGTGTAAACTTAAGGAGATTTGGCTTGTTAATGCGCAGGGTCGGTGTTATACTGAGTTTATTATGAGCGTGGGAGACTTTATAAAGAGGAATTTCAAGCATTTTAATGCTGCAGCGCTTCTTGATGCAGCTGAAGGGTGGGTACAATTTGCCAAAAAAGGCAACAAGATGTTCCTCACCTTGGCCGGTGCATTAAGCACTGGTGAAATAGGGATTTCCCTTGCCGAGATGATAAGAAAAGGCAAGATCCACGGCATATGTTGCACTGCTGCAAATCTGGAAGAGGATATATTCAACCTGGTGGCACACAGCCAGTATAAAAGGATTCCGCAGTATAGGGATTTTTCACCCGCAGACGAACTAGAACTCAGAAAAAATCATCTCAACCGAGTTACAGATACTTGTATACCAGAAGAAGCTGCTATAAGGAAGCTAGAGAAAAGGCTCTATCCTCTATGGGAGAAGGCAGATAAGAGCGGAAAGAGACATTTTCCCTATGAATATTTTTATCAACTTATACGCAGCGGAGATTTAAAGGACAGTTATGAGATCGATCCTCGCGACAGCTGGGTCATAGCTGCCTGCGAGAAAGACCTTCCTGTCTTTACGCCGGGCTGGGAAGACTCTACCCTGGCGAATGGATTGGTTGCATCGTTCCGCCGGGGCAATTTTAAAAACATGGATTTTATAAAGAGTGGCCTGTATCAGATGAATTACCTTATCGAATGGTATCTGAAAAACACAAAGGATGCATCAATAGGATTTTTTCAGATAGGAGGAGGGATTGCAGGAGATTTTCCTATATGCGTAGTCCCTCTTATAAGGCAGGATATGGGAGAAGATTGTAAGCTTTGGGGATATTTTTGCCAGATAAGCGATTGCACGACTTCTTACGGATCTTATAGCGGAGCAGTGCCCAATGAAAAAATCAGCTGGGAAAAATTAGGCATTGATACTGCGAAATTCGTAATAGAATCAGATGCAAGCATAGTGGTCCCGCTCATATTCCAATATATTTTAGAAAACACAGCCTAGTTAGAGAAAGCAGACAATGATATCATTTGGCGGCAGTGATAATAATTTGAATTCTTTTGAAAAAGCTAAGGCGGTCGTTTTGCCAGTGCCCTATGGAAAGACAGTAAGTTATAGAAAAGGGACAGAAAAAGGGCCAAATGCAATAATGGAGGCCTCGGATAAATTAGAGCTTTTTGACGAAGAGTTGCAAAAAGAGGTCTACAGGGTCGGTATAAATACGCAGGAGCCGGTTAGCGTAAAGGACCTTAGCTCGAAAAGCATGATAGATGTTGTAGAAAAAAGAGTTTTGAATATTTATAAAAATAAAAAGATCCCTGTTGTTTTAGGCGGGGAGCATTCTGTTACAATAGGCGCTGTCAAAGCAGCAAAGAGAGAATTCAATGATCTGTCTGTACTATATTTTGACTCTCATTATGATTTGAAGGATAGTTACGAAGGGTTTAAATACAGCCATGCCTGTGTTGCGAGGCGTCTTTTAGAGATAGCGCCTATTGTCGAGATCGGCGTAAGGAGCTTGAGTAAAGATGAAAAAGATTTTTTGCCAAATAATAAGGTCAAGATTATAAGCATGGAAGGGGTCAGGAAAAACCAGGATTGGCGAAACAAAATTAAAAATTCTCTTTCCAAGAATGTATATATAAGCATAGACCTTGATGTATTCGATCCGTCAATCATGCCTTCTGTTGGCACTCCAGAGCCAGGAGGCTTTGGGTGGTATGAATTTTTGGATGCGATACGCGATGTTATAACTAACAGGAATATAGTCGGATTTGATGTAGTGGAGCTCTGCCCGATAAAAAACATGATATCGGCAGATTTCATGGCAGCAAGGCTTATATATAAAACAATAGGGTATATCTTTAATAAATAATCAAGTTACAGTTTTGGCTATATGTTTTGCCTAGACCAGAGGCTTTCAGGGCATCGTTGTTACGAGCGGGCACGGTGTCTTTTCGGTCAGTAGCTTCAAAAAGACGCTCGGCCAGGTAAGCGGTTTGAAATTGTGGACCTTGCTCCGTTTATTTTGACAGGCAAACTTTTAGGTAGTGCGAGATTATATGTTGCGCAAAATGAAAAGGCTTTTTGAAGCTACTGACCGAAAAGACGAGCGAGGAACAACAATGAGCAAAATTGCCTCGCTGGGAGCAATTTTGCGTCCCTGAAAGCCTCTGGTCTAGGCAAAACAAAAGCGTAACCTAATATCGAAGGCATTACAATTATGAATATTATTTTAGCCTCTGGTTCTAAAAGAAGGTCTTTCATACTTTCATCCTGCGGTATAGAGCATGATGTAGTAGTGAGCGACGTCAGGGAAAATACAAAAGGCAGGTATCCCAGCCGGCTGGCAATGATCAATGCCTGTCTTAAGGCGAGGAAGGTTGCAGAGAAAACAGGTTCAGGTTTTGTTATTGGTGCAGATACAGTGGTGCTCTTGGGTAAAAAGATAATAGGAAAGCCGGTTAATGCCGCTCACGCAAAGAAGATGTTAAAGGCAATGTCAGGGAAGAGGATTTTTGTATATACCGGGCTTTGTGTCGTAGACGCAAAAAAGAAAAAGTCTATCTTGGATTATGAAAAATCTGAAGTAAATCCTGAAGTAAATTTGTCCGGATTTTTACCGCC
>CAYULJ010000089.1:0-7247 GCA_964445715.1 uncultured Planctomycetia bacterium | reverse complement strand
CAGTATATATGCGCTATGTCTTGCCTTCGGAGTCTTCCTGTTATTATACAAGAGTCGTTACTTTCTTCTAAACGCAAATAGGTATTTACTGTTTTTTCCTTCTTTAGAGTTGCCATTATTATTTTTATTATCGGAACTTTTAATTTTTTCTCTTTTGTTATATAAAAAGCCAAAGTTATTGAATCTGCTTAAGCAGAAATTTAACAGAGAAATCTTTGTCTTTATAGTTGTATTTTTACTTATAATAATTTTTCTTTCCACGAATAAATTTCTTATATGGTTGTTTTGTATAAGCCCAATCATATTTCCCTTGGTTGCCCTTTTAGTATTATATAAATCTCCTGATAGATATATTGATAGATTTAAAATGTACATCACGAACTTTACGATTTTATTCGTCTCTATTTTGCTTTTACTAGTATCTTTGGAGGTTTATTTACATATAGCAAAGCCCTCTTTTTTAGGATTAGATTTACAAATAACAGGAAATCTTACAGACTATACTGCGAGAGGATATTTTACCGAAAAAACATTTGATAAGAAGAGAGGCGTTTTTAGAATATTAGGTTTTGGAGATTCTTTTGCTATATGCTTAAGAGATGTTAAAAAGAACTATTATGATTTTTTGCAGAAAAGGCTTGATGATAAACATGAGAAAGATAAAGTCGAAGTTATAAATGCAGGCATGCAAGCCATGGGCCCAGGCTATTATTTTCGTATTTTAGATAAGTTTGGCGATCTAATAAAACCAGACTTGGTGTTGGTTAGTTTTTTTATTGGCAATGATTTTCATGAGACATATTTTCGTAAGCATACGATAGGCTCTTATATTTATGAGTCCAGCGACACAAAAGAGAGGATATTGGGTTATTTTAGATTTAAAAATTTTTGGTTATGTCAGATTTTAAATAAAAAATTAACATTGGCTTTAGAGAATAGAAGAAAAGAGAAAGAGCTAAGAGAGGGGATTGCGGAAGAAGAAGGATTTTTTTCTAGAAAGAGTTTTCTTAGGATTGAAAGAGACAGGATGTGGATATGCGAGAAAGATACGATACGTATCTTGGAGGATTTTTGGGCGCGTAATTCTAAGGTTATGTTGGATATGAAAGAATGGTGCGACAGGAGAAATATAAAATTTATGATAGCTATTACGCCTGATCAGTTTCAGGTCGAGGCAGATCTGAGAAAAGAAATCTTCGGAGAATATGATTTAAATGAAGATTTTTTAGATATATACTATCCAAACAAAATGTTATCAGATTTTTTAAAACAGTACGATATACATGTGGTAGATCTTTTGGAGACATTCCAAGAGAAGGCCGGTTTAGAAGAATTGTACCTAGTCGCAGATACTCATTGGAATGAAAAAGGCAATAAATTGGCTGCGGAGATTATAGCCGATTACATAGAAGAGCAAGGCCTTATTAATATAAACGACATATAAATCAAATGGCAAGATGGCGGTATCGAGCCTTAAGTTTACACTTCAACATTGTTGAAGTGTAAACTTAAGGCTATGGGCATGAGAAGATATAAGCGGATTTTAAATCTGGCAGTTGTTTCTGTTGTCCTCGTTGGGGCTTTTCTGTGGGGGAGGGCGCAGTATGTCGTCCCTATTATTATGTATCATAGAATAGATGACAGGGCGGAGGTTTCGAAACTCAGCGTTATGCCTGAAAGCTTCAAGAGGCAGATGAGTTTTTTGAAAAGGCATAATTATAATGTTGTCAGGTTAGAGGAGCTGCCGGATTTATTGGAGTCTGGAAAAATTCCATATAAGACAATCGCTATTACATTTGACGACGGATATGAGAATAATTACGAGAATGCATATCCTGTTTTGAAAGAGATAGGTCTTCCAGCCACGATTTTTATTTCCCCGGGTCTTATAGGAAGAGAAAATTTTTTGACGTGGAATCAGGTGGTTGAGATGTCAGAGAGCGGTGTGATTTCTATTGGTAGCCATACAATGTCGCATGCATATTTGCCTGATTTGTCACAGCAGTATTTGGACAGAGAGATTTTTGATTCTAAACGTTCGATAGAAAGCCATACCAGGCGAGAAGTTGATTCATTTAGTTATCCAGTCGGTGGTTTCAATAAACCCATAAGAGATAAAGTCATAAAAGCCGGATACAAAATAGCAGTGGCTACAAATCCAGGCAAGGAATATCCGAAGCACGACATATATGCAATGAAGCGTGTACGGATATCCAGGACCTCGGATAATCTTTTCGTGTTTTGGATAGAGACATCCGGTTTTTATACCTGGATCAAAGAACACAGGGACGAGCCTTAAGTTTACACTTTAACATTGTTAAAGTGTAAACTTAAGATTATATATGAGAGAGAAGAGCATTAAGATCATAGGGGCGAAGGAGCATAATCTCAAGAATATAAATCTGGAGATACCCAGGGGTAAGCTTGTCGTGATTACTGGTCTGAGCGGCTCTGGTAAATCCTCGCTCGCTTTTGACACTATTTATGCGGAAGGTCAACGCAGATATGTGGAAAGTCTGTCCGCATATGCCCGCCAGTTTTTAGAACAACTTGAAAAGCCGAATGTAGAGCATATAGAAGGCATGTCTCCTGCAATTGCGATAGAGCAGAGGAGCGCTGGAGGGAATCCGCGCTCTACAGTGGGTACGACTACAGAGATATATGACTATCTGCGTCTGCTTTTCGCGCGCGCAGGTACACCTTTCTGTTATAAATGTGGTAAGAAAATAACGCAACAGAGTTCTGATGAAATAATAGACAGGATTTTGAAGCACCCTAAGGGCATAGCCCTTATGATATTGGCGCCGATTATAAGAGGCAGGAAGGGCGAGTATCATAAATTATTCAATGAACTTAAAAAACAAGGATTTGTCAGAGCGAGGATAGACGGCAGGATAGTTTCTCTGGATGAGAAGATAACACTGAATAAAAATAAAAAGCACAACATAGAGGTGCTGGTAGACAGGCTAGTTATCGACGAGGAAATCAGGGATCGGCTGGCTGATGCTGTTGAGATAGCAATAAAAGTAGGCAAGGGTTTGGTGTTGGTCGTAGGCGATAAAAAAGAAAAAGATATGAAGGAAGAACTGTTCAGCGAACTTTACGCCTGTCCAAAGTGTGGCGTGAGCTATGAAGAGATCGAACCGCGCATTTTTTCTTTTAACAGTCCTTATGGTGCATGCCAGGAGTGCGGCGGACTCGGCACGAAGATGGAAATAGATGCGGAGCTCGTCGTACCTGATAAGACAAAATCATTGAAGGAGGCAGTGAAGCCGTGGCGCGTAGGCGGTATGAAAATAATCCTACATTATAGGAGACTCCTTAGGAGGCTAGGCCGTGAATACGGATTTGAACTTGACATATCATTCAATAAGATCCCAAAAAAAGTAAAAGATATTATTCTTTATGGTTCAGAGGACGAGGATGATTTTTATTTTGAAGGAGTTATTCCTAATCTTCTGAGGCGCTACCGAGAAACAGAGAGTGAGTTCATGAGGCAGGAGATAAATAAATATACGAACGAGACGCTGTGCCCGGTATGCAAGGGGAAAAGACTTAGACCAGAGTGTCTTTCGATAAAAATAAATGAAAAATCAATAAGCGATGTCTCTGAGCTTTCTATAAAAGATGCCAATAGATTTTTTTCAACCTTGAAACTGACGTCGAGGCAGAAAAAAATAGCACATCAGATCCTGAAGGAAATCAGGCAACGCTTGAGTTTTATGAGCAATGTCGGACTCGAGTATCTTACGCTCGACAGGCGCAGCTCAACCTTGTCAGGAGGCGAAGCGCAGAGGATAAGACTCGCGACGCAGATAGGCGCTGGTCTCGTGGGCGTGGTTTATATCTTAGACGAGCCTAGCATTGGCCTGCACCAGAGAGACAATGCGAAACTCCTGGATACATTAAAGGCCTTGAGGGATCTAGGGAATACCTTAATAGTCGTTGAGCACGACGAGGCCACGATAAGGAGTGCGGATTATATCATAGATCTTGGTCCTGGCGCAGGAAAGCATGGAGGCTATGTAGTTGCTCAAGGCGAGATCAACGATATTTTAGATTGCAAAAAATCTCTCACAGGAAGTTACATGCGGCGTGAATTACAGATCTTAATGCCAAAAAAAAGAAGGTCGAAGAAAAAACAGCGTTCGATAGTTGTGCGCGGCGCCAGAGAGCATAATTTAAAAAACATAGACGTGGCAATACCACTGGGACTCTTTGTGTGCATAACAGGTGTTTCAGGTTCTGGCAAAAGTACATTAGTGGATGATATTCTCTATGCTGCGCTTGCAAAAAAGATTTACAAATCAAGGCAGAGGCCGGGTGCGCACGATAGCATCGAAGGCGTGCAGAACCTGGATAAGGTCACGGTCGTCGATCAGGCGCCGATAGGAAGGACGCCTCGTTCTAACCCTGCCACTTATACAGGCGTATTCTCTTTTATCAGAAACCTATACGCGAAGATCCCGGAATCAAGAATGAAAGGCTATGGCCCGGGTAGATTTAGTTTTAATGTCAAAGGAGGGAGATGTGAGGCGTGTCAGGGAGATGGCATAAAAAAGATAGAGATGCACTTTTTGCCGAATATTTTCGTGAAGTGCGAGGTCTGCAATGGAAGAAGATATAATCATGAGACATTGCAGATTTTATATAAAGGGAAATCTATCGCAGACGTTTTGGAGATGACAGTAGAGGAGGCGCAGGAGCTTTTTAAAAATATACCTCATGTGAAGCAGAAGTTGAAGATACTTTGCGATGTAGGGCTTGGGTATATTGAACTCGGACAGTCTGCGACTACACTTTCAGGTGGCGAGGCGCAAAGAGTGAAGCTCGCTACAGAGCTTAGTAAGCTTGGGACTGGAAAGACACTTTACATTTTAGACGAACCAACCACGGGATTGCATTTTGCAGATATCGATAAGCTTCTCAATGTCTTGCACGCGCTTGTAGACGCTGGAAATACTGTTTTAGTCATAGAGCATAATCTGGATGTCATAAAATCGTCCGACCATATAATTGACCTTGGTCCAGGCGGTGGAGATGCCGGCGGCAAAATCGTAGCTGAAGGCACGCCTGAAGAGGTCATGAGAACGTCCTCCTCATACACAGGTGCATATCTAAAAAACCATACATAGCTTAAGTTTACACTTTAACATTGTTAAAGTGTAAACTTAGCACCCGAAGGGTTCCTGAAACCCATCATAAATGATGGGTTTCAGGAACCTAATGCGTTAGCAGCTTTTTCACTTGCATTGGTATAGCCCCGGTGTTATATTTATATACAAGATGCGCCCTATACCATATATATATCTTGTAATACTATCCATATGGCTCCTATGGAGCGCCGCATTAATTGCCCAACCACTTGAAAACAATGATTTTACCCTCGGCAAAAAATCTTTCCAAGATGAGTTCTATAATATAGCAGCTAAATCGCTGAAAAAATTTATAACTGAAAATCCCAATGACCCAAATGCGATAGAGGCAAGACTCTTGCTGGGAGAATCTTTTATCTATCTAGAGAGGTTCAATGATGCTATATATGAACTCGATGCCGTTATAGGCTCTGAGGAGGCTAGCCAATTTAGGGATGAGGCATTGTATTGGAAGGCAGAGTTATATCTCAGGACGCGGGATTTCGAGAAGGCAAAGGAGTTTTATGACAAACTGCTGGTGGATTTTCCCTCCTCTAGATACACCCCTTACGCAAAACACTCTATAGCCCAGGCCTTGTATAAAGAAGGACGGTACGAAGAAGCGCTCGATAAATTCGATGAGTTTCTGGCCGAATACCCTTCTAATGAATTTAGTAGCGAAGTCCAATTAAAGATAGCAGAGTCGTTCTATAAATTGAAACGATACAAGGAATCCCAGGAGCGCCTATCAAAATTTATTTCAAAAGAGAATGACCTGACTAAATTGGCAACGGCGCACTTTTACATTGCAGAAAATTTTTATTATATGGGGGACTATGAAAAGGCCGTTGAATCTTACGAAAAAGCCGTGTCTTTTAATCCCGAGATAGATCTGGATAGCGAGATTCGCGCTATGTACGGTATGGGCTGGAGTTATCTCAGGATGAATAAATACAAGGAAGCCATCAGGGAATTCGATAAATTAAAATCTTTAAAAAAAGATCAGGACGCTATAATGGATTCTGTATTACTTGGCGAGGCAGAGGCTTTTATGAAAATGAAGGATTTTGACAAGGCGCTGGAGAGTTACAATGGGATCATAGAAAGATTTCCTAAAAGCATATGGTTGCCAAATGCTTATCTAGGCAAAGGGGAGGTCCTTTATCACCAGGGTAGTTACGAAGATGTCGTCGAGTTGCTGAATAAAGGAGTAACTATGTTTTTACCCAGCCCATACACAGATGACATGCGGTACAATTTGGGTTGGGCTTATTTTAAACTGGACAAATTCAACGAAGCCATAGATGAGTTTGCCAGAGTAATTAAAGAATCCGAGAATGATTTTTACCGCATATCGTCGTATTGCAGGTTGGGCGATTCCTATGCCCAGCTCAATGACTTTGAAAAGGCGCTGGCAGTGTATGACATGGTTTTGAAAGAGGCCAATGTGAATCCAGACGCCGTGTTTGGCTATGTTGATTATGCGCAATATCAAATAGCCCGCATCTTATTTAGATTGGAAAGATACGAAGGTGCAGTGCTTTCTTTTCAGAGCTTGATAAGGAACTATCCGAATTCTATAAACATAGAAGATGCTAAATTCGGCCTGGCTGTTTCGTATTTTAAAAAAGGAGATTATGAATCATCTACTCGCGAATTAAAGGCATTTATCAGGGAATATAATAATAGCATCTATAGCGAAGAAGCGCATTTTCAACTGGCGAGCTCGTACTACAATATCGCGAAATATAAAAATGCCATGAGTATATACAAAAATATTTCGTCGGCCAATTCAGATTCAGAATTTTCGCGGAGAGCTTTTTATGAATTAGGGAGATGTTATCATAGGCTCGGGGATAGCAATAAGGCCCTGGCCCAATTTGAGCAGTTTGTTTTACGGTATCCAGAAGACGATATGTCTCAGGATGCCTTATTCTGGATAGGGGAATATTATTTGGACAATAAGGATTTTGAAAAAGCCGAAGAGTATTTTCGTAATATAGTTGATTCGTTTCCCCATGGGAATCTGGCTGATGATGCAGAATACAGACTGGCCATTCTTTTTTATGAAAGCGGCAATATGAACAAAAGTATAAAGACATTCGGGAGATT
>CAYULJ010000088.1:0-7319 GCA_964445715.1 uncultured Planctomycetia bacterium | reverse complement strand
TAACTATCGGATGACAAATATCCAGGCTGCATTCGGCGTTGCTCAGCTCGAACATATCAATGAAACCATCAAACGCAAGATTACTATGGCAAAAAAATATTCCGCCGCTCTTAAAGATCTACCTCTCGAGTTACCCGTACAGCGCAAATGGGCAAAAAATGTTATCTGGATGTATGCTGTGGCGCTCAAGAAAGAAAAAAGAAGCAGCTCGTATTTTGAAAAGAATTGGCCAGGTTTATCTACAAAAGAATATACCAAATGGCCCTCTTATGGAGTAATGGAAAAATTGTCCGCAAAGGGCATGCAGACCCGGCCTTTTTTTATAGGCATACATGAGCAGCCAGTATTCCAGGAAATGGGATATTTTAAAGGCGAGCGTTTTCCTGTTACAGAAAAAATAACAAGAACAGGTTTTTACCTTCCTAGTGGACAGGCAATAACTGATTTACAGATAGACCAGGTCGTCAAGGCATTAAAGGAGTTGTTCTAATGAAGCGCCGTCTCTCAGTGATTTTACCTACATATAATGAAGCAGAAAACATAGTGCCTTTGGTTGATGCTATTGCGAGCGTATTAAGAAACGTCCATGAGATAATAGTTGTCGACGATAATTCTCCTGATGGGACAGCAGACAGAGTAAAGGAAGCAATCGGTACTGGGAAATACCCTTTCTTAAGGTTGGAACGCAGGATCAATGACCCTGGCCTGACTAACAGTATATGGAGAGGAATAGAATTAGCGACAGGGAATACGGTCGGCTGGATGGATTGTGACTTTTCAATGTCCCCGAAATATTTACCGGTACTACTGTCTCTTATAGAGGCGGATTACGACGTAGCTGTAGGGTCTCGCTTTCTTTTGGGCGGAAAGTGGAAACCCGATACAAGAAATCCAGAAGAGACACTTTTAGGAATAATCCTTAGCAGATTGATGAATCTTTTCATACAGATATGCCTGGATCATAGGTTCAGGGATTATACGAGTGGTTTTGTAGTTGCGCGAAAAGAGATATTCGACAGGATAAAACTAAGAGGAGATTACGGAGAATATTTTATAGATTTCATCTACCGCGCATTGAAATTGAATTATCGCGTTGTCGAAGTACCATATGTATGGCGCCGGAGAAGGGCTGGTTATTCAAAAACCGGTCTTAACTTACAAGGTTACTGTAGGCGCGGTTGGAAATACATAGCTACCACCCTCCGCCTGATATTAACCAGAAAATTCGATTGATCCTTAAGTTTACACTTCAACAATGTTAAAGTGTAAACTTAAGAGAAAGACTATGCCAAAGATCCTACTTATAAACCCGCCTTTCGAGCAAGAAGAGGAGTCTGTCGGAAAGACAAAGAGCATAAAGAAGGTGCTCAATATAGTGCCTCCTCTTGGCATTGCCTATATTGCTGCAGTGTTGGAGAAAATGGGTGCCGAGGTAAAGATTATCGATTGTGCCATAGGTGTGTCGTTTGACGATCTCTTTGAAGGAATACTTAACGAGCGCCCGGATTTGGTCGGCATAACATCGACCACGCCGGCATTTGTAAAGGCCAAGAAAGTAGCCTCTTTTGTAAGAAGCAAGCTTCCTGCGGCAAAGATAATGATAGGCGGCGCTCATGCGACAGCGCTACCGAATGAGGCCATGGCTTCAGGACTTTTTGACGTAGGGATAATAGGAGAGGGTGAGTTAACTGTCGCGCAGCTATTCAAAAATTATAAAAATGGAGATTTTGAAAGATTGGAAGAGATTCAAGGGGTTATTTATAAAAATGGAAATAGCGCCACGCAGAACGCAGACAGGCCTTTTATCAATGACCTAGATTCTATCCCCATGCCGGCAAGACATCTCTTGCCTCACCCTAAATTTTACAGGCCAACGCCTGCGTCTTGTCGCAAAGTGCCTTATGCAGTGATCATGACTAGTCGCGGATGTCCTTCACAATGCACCTTCTGCGACCGGAAGATATTTGGCATGCGTTGCAGAATGAGAAGCGTCTACAATATTTTCCAGGAAATAGAAGAAGTTGTCTCTAAGTATGGTGTAAAAGAAATCAGATTCTTCGATGATACCTTTACAATAAACAAAAAGAGGGCCTATGAGATTTGTGACGAATTCGAGAAGAGAGAACTTAAGCTTTCCTGGACCTGCCTCACAAAGGCTGCCTGCGTGGATGGACCGCTCCTTAAGCGCATGAAAAAAGCAGGATGCTGGCAGATCTTATATGGTTTTGAATCAGGTGATGATCGTATACTCAAACTCCTTAAGAAAGGAAATACTGTCGAGATGAACAAGAAGGCCATTCGCCTGACAAAAGAAGCAGGTCTTGAGATGCGCGGAGATTTTATTGTGGGTACGCCTGGCGAGACATGGGAGAGCCTTGAGAATACTGTGCGTTTTACGATAGACATGAAATTGGACTATGCGCATTTTAATAAATTCATTCCTTTTCCCGGTACAGAGCTATATAAAAGGTTAGTTCAGGAGGGCTATGTATTTGATTTTTCAAAGAGCACAATATTGGATCATAAGCAGATCTATTATGTTAATCCCGGGATGAAGAAGGAGGAATTTTCAAAATTTTTAGACCGGGCCAACAAGAGATTTTATCTCAGGCCGAGTTATATACTGAAGAGACTCTTTTCAATCAGGACCTTTCACCAGCTAAAAGGGCAGATAGACGGATTTTTTGCCATATTTGAACTCTCTTGATAGATGCTTAAGTTTACACTTTAACAATGTTGAAGTGTAAACTTAAGCGATAAGAGCTACATGTCAAATAAAAGACTTAACATACTTGCAGCAATACTGTTTTTATTTCTTGCATGGTTATTTTTTGCAAACCTTTCAGACCATGCCTTGTGGAATGATGAGGCATTTACTTCTGTCATAGCCAAAAACACGTTGAAATTCGGTTATCCGCGTTCATTCGATGGAGTTAATTATTTATATCCGGATTCACCCTGGTTTAACTATCCTGGGACATACGCCTCAATGATGGATCATTGGTTGCCCATATATGCAATGGCACTGTCCTTTAAAATATTCGGCATCTCTACCTGGAGCGCCCGGATTCTTTTCGTTACCCTAGGGTTTTTAACAGTCGTACTTTTGTTTATGTTTTGCCTGAGATATTTAAAGTCATGGTCCATGGGAATTTTGTCTATATTGTTACTCGGCACGTCAGTGCCTTTTTTGCTGCATATCAGGCAGGCCCGTTATTATGCGATGTCGGTTTTTCTGTGTATCGCACTTTTTTATCTATACCATAGGATCGTCGAACAGCAAAAGGGATATTTTTGGTTTAGTGTCGTAGCTATTTTGCTCAGCCTGACGAATCGCGCGACATTTGTGTCTGTTTTTGGGACATTATGGCTGATAGCATTGACCATGGATCGCAGTGACATTAGATGGAGACGTTTTATTATTGCGTCTATTCTGCCTCTAGTTTGTTTTTCTGTCTGGGTTGCGCTTACATGGTTTATTATGGTGGACCCAAATTCCTTTCCCGTAAACACTTCGTTGATAGAAATAAAGAAAAATTTTGAATTTCAGTTGCGCACTATAAATAAATATTTCATGCCGATAGCATTTTGGATTATAATAGCGGTTTTGCTAAAGGTTTTCAAGAAACCTCAAATATTTAGACCGTCTACAGAAGAATCAAAAATCCTCAGGAGAATATATATAATCCTTGTCTGTAACATCGTATTTTTTACTGTGTTTGGCCTAAGGACAATGCGCTATTATGCTCATTATTTACCGTTTTTATGCCTGATACAGGCGTTTCTGATTCACAGAATATTCAATTGGAAGAAACCAGCAGCCGTAGTCATTATTGTACTGGCCATTTTTACGAATTTCCTCGCAAGGCCAAACCCTCTTTTTCTTACAAAGGGCCTGCCCGGAAGATTGGACGTAAGCGAGAATTCAAAATTCAGGACGTATTTTTTGAGTCATATTTATGAATTGACCCATGAGTATACAGGTCCGCTTGAGGCATTGTGTGATTATCTGGATCTAAACGCCAAACCCGGCGATCGTATCAAGATCGTAAAAGGCGATTTGACAGTCATGTTTTATAATCCGGAGTTGACCGTTCTTAATGACGCCAGATATTTCAAAAAGAGTCTACCCGAGTGGATAGTTATCCGTAAATACTGGAATCCTATATACGAGGGTTTATGGAAAAACAAGCTCAAAGCTGACATAGAGGAAGGTTATCTGGATGTCCTTCGCGCGTACGAAAAGATTCCTTTACCTGCGGTTGATTCCATACGTGAGAACGAACCGGACAATCTGGAAGAGCATTTTTTCAAGAGCCCTGAAGTCACGCCTCGGAACCAAATGTTCGTTTACCGCCTAAAAGGCGCTTAAGTTTACACTTTAACAATGTTAAAGTGTAAACTTAAGCAAGGAGTAGTGCTTGAGGATGAGAGAATGGGATAGATACTGGTCAGAGAAACACCGGACAAGCGGCATGCTTTTTGATAGGATCGCTGATTTCTATAGAAGGCATATCATACCCCGACTGCTTGTTTTTTTTCTGCGCAAAAATTATGGAGAAGGCTCTTTGCTTTTACATGCAGGGTGCGGAAGTGGCAGGGTAGATGAGAACATTAAAAGCATCTTCAAGCTCGTGTCGCTGGACATTGCTATGCCAGCGCTTAGGATAAACACTTATTCGCGCATGCTCGTACAGGGAAATATATTACAGCTTCCGGCAAAGACAAGGACCTTTGACGGTATCTATAATTTAGGCGTAATGGAGCATTTCACAAAGGAAGATTTGATCAAGATCTTGAAAGAATTCAATCGTGTTTTAAAGCCAAGCGCCAAGGTAACCTTGTTCTGGCCGCCTGTATTTGGCACGAGTGAGATATTTTTAAAGACAGTGCATTTTATTTTGAATAATCTATTTAGGAGAGATATCAAGCTGCATCCGGACGAGATAACAAAGATCAAGTCTTATTCACACGTAAGATCTATTTGCGAAAGGGCTGATTTTAAGGTAGTAGATTATTATTTTGGACCAAGGGATTTTTTTACTCATGTTGTAGTTACGCTTCAGAAAACTCCATAAGACGAAAGATGATGAAGGCAGATAAAATAAAAAAGGTCGCATTTATATATTTGACTCAGGGGTCGGGAGAATACTATGTAACAGATGACCCTGGGTACAGTATACAGAGAAGGCCGCAACTGGGACTGCAGTATCTTTGCGCGGTTCTTGAGAAAAAAGGAATAGAGACGAATATATTCGACCAGACAGTTACTTTATTTGATCTGGATTGGCTGATCGAAAGGTTGAAGGAATATGATATTGCAGGGTTTTATTGCTCTGATACTCAGGAGGATAATGTAAAAGTATTTTGCAAAAAAATAAAAGAAAAATTAGCAATGCCTGTTTTGGTCGGTGGGCCCAGCACGCTCGATAACCCGAGCTTCTTGGATCACGGTTGCGATATTATCGTCTATGGTGAAGGCGAAATAACAATACAGGAGATAATCGAGCACTATAATAGGATGAAGAATATCGAAGACATAAGAGGTATTTTTTACAAGAAAGGCGACAAAGTCATGCAGGCCCCTCCGCAAGTTCTTATCAGGAATCTTGACGAGCTGCCTTTTCCAGACAGGTCCAAGGTCGATATAAATGCGTATTATGACTATTTTCTCTTTGGGATGAAAAGACCTTATGTGACGATGATGGCTGCCAGGGGATGTTTTTACAGGTGTTCATTCTGTACGTCGTGTAATCTGTGGGCGCATAAATACAGAACAAGGACTCCGGATAATATGCTTTCAGAGATAGACGATGCTGTTGAAAAATACAAGATAAGATATATTGCCTTTCAGGATGATGTCTTTGGAATAAGCAATGAGTGGATCGAGGAATTTTGCAAAAAATTAATAGAAAGGCGTTATAGGTTAAAATGGATGCCGATATTGCATCCTTTGAGCGTAAGGACTGATACAGAGAGGATGCTGGCTTTGATGAAAAAAGCAGGATGCGATGCGCTTTCATTTGGCCTACAGTCTGCGTATCCGGAGATCCTGAAAAATATCAACAGGAATCCTTCTGAGCCTCAGCATCTGGAAAAGATCATAAAGGCAGCCAATAAGGTCAGGCTCTTGACCGCTGTCAGCTATATCTTTGGATTGCCGGGCGATACAAAGGAGACTATCCAGACAACGATCGATTATTCTTTAAAGTGCGGCGCGACATTGTCCAATTATTTTATACTTTCTGTGCTAAGGGGCTCAGAGATGGAAAAGGCTTACAGGGGCAAGAAAGTATGCGGTATGGATGATAAGGCAATACAGGATCTCACAATTTATGCGTCGAGAAAGTTTTATACAGATCCGGCAAGTATATTAAGAATAGCATATTATGTCATGAAAAATCCAGAGTGGATCATCAAAAGAGGTATTAGTATATCATCTGTCTTGACTCGCGTCGGCTTTTTTGAACCAAAGCAGAGGACATGATAAAAAAAGTGTTGTTGATAAATCCGCCTGAGAGTGGCATGGGAGAGCATTCTTTACCGCCTCTCGGACTTTTGTATATAGCAGGAGTATTGCGGCGAGCAGACGCACCAGTTAAGATCGTGGACGGGTTTTTAGACGGCTGGAGAGGGATAGAGTCTGCAATAAGAAATTACAAGCCCGACATAATAGGCTTGACCTGTCATACTTATGCAAGGTCGCGGGTTTTAAAGATAGCAAAACTGGCAAAAGATATTTTGCCAGACGTAGAGATAGTAACAGGTGGCGCTCATCCTACAATAATGGGCGGGCAGATGCTGGAAAATTACCATTTTATCGATGTGGTAGTTATAGGAGAAGGGGATTGCACGCTGCTAGAATTATGCTGCCAGAAAGATTATTCTAAAATACCCGGGATAGGATATAAAGAAAATGGCGAGGTCAGGATAAATCCTCCAAGAAAAGTAATTGATGATCTGGATTCGATACCATTTCCAGCATGGGATTTGTTAGACTTAAAGCGCTATCCGCCCGACGGCCAAGGTTTATATAGGGGAGTCGATCTTAGCAAAGAGCCATGCATCCCAATACTGTTTTCCAGAGGTTGCGTAGGTGATTGTAATTTTTGCTCCAACAGGCTTATGTGGAAGAGGTGGAGGCATCGCTCGCCTGAAAACGTGTTAGACGAAATCGAAGTCTTGAATAAAAAATTTAACATAAAACACTTTTTGTTTAATGATGACTGTTTTTCTGTAAACAAGAATGTGGCTATTGAATTGTGCAAAGGTATTGTCGCGAGAGGGTTTAATATCGTCTTCGACATTGTTACGCGGAC